>NZ_JBEOSV010000061.1:0-53298 GCF_040303245.1 Kitasatospora sp. NPDC096077
GCGCGCGGCGTCGGGGTGCGTGCATCGCAAGGCGGAGGAGGGAGTCCATGCGGAGCATCGGCGACCGACGACAACGCGGCGAGGTGCGTGCCCCGACGTCGCGCGCCCGGCGGGAATTGTCAGACACGCCCTAACGCTCCCGCCCGGCCCGCAGCCCCGCCGGGGTGAGGCCGGTGTGCACCCGCATGGTGCGGGTGAGGTGGCTCTGGTCGGCGAAGCCGCACAGCTGGGCGACGGCGGCGATCGGGGTGTCGGTGGTCAGCAGCACGCGGCGGGCACGCTCCAGCCGCAGCCGGACCAGGTACTGGTGCGGGGACTGCCCGGTGGAGGCGCGGAACGCCCGGGTGAAGTGGGAGGGGCTGACGCCCGCGACGGCGGCCAGCTCGGTCAGCGACAGCCGTCCGTCCAGATAGCCGTTCATGTGGTCGACGACCCGGTTCAGCCGCTTCGGGGTGAGCCCGCCCTCCCGCTCGGGCAGCCCGGGGCCGCCGGTGGCGGCGGTGCGGATCAGATGCGCGGCCAGGGCCTGGAGCATCGACTGGGCGTAGAGCGGGTCGGCGGGCCCGGGGCCCTCGTACTCGGCGACCAGTCGCTCGACCAGCATGCCCAGGAACGGGTCGGTGAGGTGGTAGAGCGGGGCGAGCTCCAGCGGGCCGGGCCGGTCGCCCTCGATGGCGAGCTTCTCCAGCCAGGCCGGTTCGAGGGCGACCAGCATCAGCTCGGCGTCCTGCTCCCAGCGCGGGCGGGAGGCCCAGCCGGCCGGGTTGACCAGGGCCTGGCCGCGGTGGAACCGCTCCCGGCGGGGGCGCCCGTCGGCGCTCCAGCTGAGGTCGGCGGAGCGGCCGGTGTGGACGACCACCACGTGCCGGGTGGGGCCGTCCGCCGCCTCGCCGCTGCCGCCGGCCCGCTCCAGGCCGCGCTCGACCACTCCCTCCTCCAGGTCGGCACCGCTGCCGGAGAGCCGGACCAGGCGCGGCTTGATCGCGGAGGTGGCGCCGGTGTCGGCGTCGGTACCGTTGCCGGGCTCGGGGGCGGATGCGGGGCGTGCGGGGGTTGTTCCCATACCGCCGATTGTGGTCCGTCCGGGTGCGGAACGACGAACGCCCGGAGCCCCGGCCCGCGGATCGTGAGCGGTTCGTTCCAGCGCCCGTCGGATTGTTCAAGCCCCGGAGGGCCCCCGCCCCGGACAGTGGTCGGGCGAACACTTCCACTCTTCCGGCAAGGAGCCGTAGATCATGAGCAACAACCACTCCCTGGCGGGCAAGGTCGTCCTGGTCGGCGCGGGCGCGAAGAACCTCGGCGGGCTGATCAGCCGCTCGGCGGGCGCGGACGGCGCCGAGGTCGTCGTGCACTACCACTCGGACGCGACCGCGCCCGACGCCGAGGCCACCGTGGCGGCGGTCAAGGAGGCCGGCGGCGAGGCCGTGGCCGTCCAGGGCGACCTGACCGTGGTCGCCGAGGTGGAGCGCGTCTTCGCCACCGCGAAGGAGACCTTCGGCCGGATCGACGTCGCGGTGAACACGGCCGGCATGGTGCTGCGCAAGCCGATCACCGAGACCACCGAGGCCGAGTACGACCTGATGCACGCGGTGAACGCCAAGGCCGCGTACTTCTTCATCCGCGAGGCGGGCAAGCAGCTCGCCGACGGCGGCCGGGTGATCACCGTGCTGACGTCGCTGCTGGCCGCCTTCACCGACGGCTACTCGACCTACGCCGGTGCCAAGGCCCCGGTCGAGCACTACACCCGGGCCGCGGCCAAGGAGTTCGCCGGGCGCGGGATCTCGGTCAACAACGTCGCCCCGGGCCCGATGGACACCCCGTTCTTCTACGGCCAGGAGACCCCGGAGCGGGTCGCCTTCCACAAGTCCCAGGCGATGGGCGGCCGGCTGACCCGGATCGAGGACATCGCGCCGATCGTGACCTTCCTGGCCACCGAGGGCGGGTGGATCACCGGACAGACGCTGTTCGCCAACGGCGGCTACACCACCCGCTGACCGGCTCTCCGGGGCCCGGGCCGGGTCGTCCGCCCGGGCACGGGCCCCGGAGCCCTCACCCGGTCGCCGCGACGGTGCTCGCCGCGGTCGCCGCGGTGATCACCGCGACCATGGTGGCCTGCATGTTCCTGATCGCCTCGCGGACCGACTCACCCGCCCAGTCGCCCTCGGCGATCTCGGCGCAGCGCGCCCGGACCTGCTTGGCCTGCTGGCGCGGCAGGGCGGAGAAGGCCGGCCGGTGCAGCCGGGCGGAGTGCAGCAGGGCGATCAGCACGGCGGTGCGCTGGTCCGGATCGGCGCCGTCCAGGACGACCGCGGCCAGTCGGCCGCGCAGGGCCCGCTCCACGCTGCCGTCCGCCTCCGGGTAGAGCCGGACCGGGAAGAGTCCGAGGACCCGGTGCCGCTCCTCGCGCACCAGGCCGCGCTCGCAGAGCCGCTGTTCGGCGTCCCGCACCACCGTGGACCGGTCCTTGGCCAGCCAGTCGGCGGCCTTGGCCCGGCCGGGGCGCCGCTTGCCGGCCCACTCGGCGAGGCGCTCCAACCGGCCGTCCAGCAGCGGGTCCCCGATCGGGGTGCGGTCGGTCACCGTGAGCCGGCCGTCGGCCACCTCGACCCGCCCGGCCAGCACGAGTTCGGCCAGCAGGCCGCCCGCCGCCGCCCAGGCGGTGTTCGTCCCCTCCTTCGACGCACCGGACTCGTCGTCCAGCGAGAGCAGCACCAGCTCCTCGGCGAGGGTCACGGGCATCGGGACTCCTTCCTCCTCCATCGACCCGGCGCTCACCGGCTCAGCGCCTCGACCAGGCGACGGGCCCGGGTCTCCTCCCCCAACAACGCCCGGAGCAGCGGCTCGGTGCCCCCGTCCGCCGCCGCGGCCGTCAGGTAGGCCTCGACCGAGCGCGGGTCGGCGGGCAGCGTCACCGTCGCGGCCTCCAGCGCGGCGAACACCCGGGCGTACCCGAGAGCCAGGCCGTCGAGCAGTTCGCCACCCACCCCCTCCGGAGCCAACTCCGGCTCCTGGAGCGCCACTTCGCGGACGGCCAGCAGGGCCAGCAGGACGTGCTCGGTGCCGGGCGTCCGACGGCCGAGCCGCTCGGCCTGGGCGTCCGCCTCCGACCGGATCCACGCCGGGCTCCCGGCCGCCCCCGGCTGCAGCAGCCGCTTCCAGCGCGGGGCCCGGCGCGCACCGCGGGCGAGCAGCGCCTCCCGGGTGGGGTGCAGCAGCGGGTCCAGGCCCTTCGCCGCGGCGGCGTCCGGCCGCGCGCCCTGCTCCTGCCCGCGCTCCTGCTCGTGCTCCTGCTCGGTCGTCTCCATCGGCCCCTCCCACGGATGCGGCTTTAGGCTTCGGGCTTTACGCGAACAATACTCGCACTTTTCCTGTTCTTTAGTTTTATCTGCGCGTCAAGAACGCGTCAGGAACGGCGGGTGACCAGGCAGAGCCTGAGTCCGGACGACCACGCCCGCGACCGGCCGGTGTCCCGGCCGAACTCTCCGCCGAGGACCGACTCCACGCCGCGCCCGACCGGGCAGGGGCGCCGGCCGGGGCGCGCGGCGCGGACGCGGCGGGACCGCTCCCCACGAACAGTCCCGTTGTCCGAACCGGCGCACACGACCGCGCGCCCCTTCACCTGTCTTCCACCGGTCACCGCGGGCCCCGGTGTACCGGCCGGGTCCGTGCGGGGTTCGGTGCGGTCCGCTCCACACCGGAGCGGACCGTTCATGGGCGGTGCGGGCGGACGGCCCGGACCGCGTCGACGGCTCGTCGGGATCAGCCCTTCGCCGCGAGCAGCTCGGCGGCGGGCAGGACCGGCAGGTGCCAGCGGGCGCGGCGGTGCAGCGCCTCCAGGTCGTGCAGGTCGTGCAGCAGGGCGGGCACCGGGACGGTGAGCACCGGGCAACCGGCCGCGCGGGCGCAGTGCGCCGACACCGAACGCCGGAACCGGCGGTGCAGCAGGCCGCCGCTGCGGCCGAGCACCAGCAGGTCGTCCGGCCGGTCGGCGACGTGCACCAGGGCGGGCCCGGTGTCGCCGCGGATCACCACCGGCTGCATGGTCACGCCCGGCCCGTCCGCGCCGAAGGCCGCTTCCAGGGCCTCGTCCAGACGCCGTTCGGCGGCGTCCCGGGCGGCCGCGAGCAGCGGCGGGCAGGGCGAACGCCGGTAGCCGTGCTCGCCGCCCGGGGGCTCCCAGGCGAGCACCGGCCAGAGCTCGGCGCCGCGGTCCCGGGCCTCGGCCACGCCGCGGTGCAGCGCCGCCAGGCTCCCCAGCGACCCGCTGACTCCGACCACCACCCTGGGTGCCGTGCCGTCCTGGTGCCGCCCGTTGCCGTGCATGGTCCGTCCTCGTGTGGTTCGGTCTTCCGTCGAGCTCCACCCAACCTCCGACGGACCGCTCCCCCGGGCGTCGTTGACGCCTCCCTGACGCCCCGGGCGGCGTTCCGTACGCACTCCATACACGGCGGCCCGCCCTCACCCGTCCGGCTCAGCCGACGGGCGCGGAGCAGGTCCGGATGGGTGGATGGGAGACGCCCACCGGGGACGGCCGTGCCCGGCGGGCCGTCCGGTGTCGGGCTTTCGAGGGAGTGCGGGCTTTGTACTACAGCAGCGGCAACTACGAGGCGTTCGCCCGGCCGAGGAAGCCCGAGGGCGCGGAGCGCAAGCGGGCGTGGTTCGTCGGGGCGGGGCTGGCCTCGCTCGCCGGGGCCGCGTTCCTGGTCCGGGACGGCCAGGTGCCCGGGGAGCGGATCACCGTGCTGGAGCGGCTGAAGCTGGCCGGCGGCGCGCTGGACGGCATCAAGGAGCCGGCGAAGGGCTTCGTGGTCCGGGGCGGCCGCGAGCTGGAGGACCACATGGAGTGCCTGTGGGACCTCTTCCGCTCGGTGCCCTCGCTGGAGATCGAGGGCGCCTCCGTCCTCGACGAGTTCTACTGGCTGAACAAGGACGACCCGAACTTCTCGCTCCAGCGGGTCACCGAGCGCCGGGGCCGGGACGCCGGGACGGACGGGCTGTTCGCGCTCGACGACAAGGCGCAGAAGGACATCGTCCGGGTCTTCCTCGCCACCCGCGAGGAGGTGGCGGGCAAGCGGATCGACGAGGTCTTCTCCCGGAACTTCCTGGACAGCAACTTCTGGCTGTACTGGCGCACCATGTTCGCCTTCGAGGAGTGGCACGGCGCGCTGGAGATGAAGCTCTACCTGCACCGCTTCATCCACCACATCGGCGGGCTGCCGGACCTGTCGGCGCTGAAGTTCACCAAGTACAACCAGTACGAGTCGCTGGTGCTGCCGCTGACCCGCTGGCTGATGGACCAGGGCGTGCGGTTCCGCTTCGAGGTCGAGGTCACCGACATCGACTTCGACCTGTCCCCCGGCACCCCCGACTCCCCCGGGCGCAAGCAGGCCACCCGGATCCACTGGCGGGAGGCCGGGCGGGACGGCGGGGTGGACCTCGGCGTGGACGACCTGGTGTTCACCACCATCGGGTCGCTGACCGAGAACTCGGACAACGGTGACCAGCACACCCCGGCCCGGCTGGACGAGGGACCGGCCCCGGCCTGGGACCTGTGGCGTCGGATCGCCGCCAAGGACCCGGCCTTCGGGCGGCCCGAGGTGTTCTGCGGCGACATCGCCCGGAGCAAGTGGGAGTCCGCCACGGTCACCACGCTGGACCCGCGCATCCCGCAGTACATCCGGAAGGTCGCCGGGCGCGACCCGTTCGGCGGCGGCGTGGTCACCGGGGGCATCGTCACCGCCCGGGACTCGGCCTGGCTGCTGAGCTGGACGGTCAACCGTCAGCCGCACTTCAAGCAGCAGCCCGCGGACCAGGTCGTGGTCTGGCTGTACTCGCTGTTCGTCGACCGTCCCGGCGACTTCGTGCACAAGCCGATGCAGGAGTGCACCGGCGAGGAGATCACCCGGGAGTGGCTGTACCACCTGGGCGTGCCGGTCGAGGAGATCCCCGAGCTGGCCGCCTCCGCCGCCCGCTGCGTGCCGGTGATGATGCCGTACGTGACGTCCTTCTTCCTGCCCCGGCACGCGGGCGACCGGCCGGACGTGGTGCCCGGGGGCGCGGTCAACTTCGCCTTCATCGGCCAGTTCGCCGAGACCACCCGGGACTGCGTCTTCACCACCGAGTACTCGGTGCGCACCGGTATGGAGGCGGTCTACCGGCTGCTGGGCGTCGAGCGGGGCGTGCCCGAGGTGTTCGGCTCCACCTACGACGTGCGCAAGCTGCTGGCCGCCACCACCCGGCTCCGGGACGGCGCCGAACTCGACCTGCCCGGGCCGGAGTTCCTGCGCAGGCGGCTGCTGAGCCGACTGGAGGCGACCGAAGTCGGCGAGCTGCTGCGGGAGTTCGGCCTGATCGAGGACGGGCGTTCCTGACGCCCCGCCGGACCGCCCCTGCCCCGGGCGCCCGCGCCGGTGGCAGCGGGCCCCGGACCGCCCCTGGTGCCGCGGCCCCGGACCGCCCCTGGTGCCGCGGCCCCGGGGGCGGGCGGGCGTTCCGGCCGGGTCAGGGGATGTAGAGGCTCTGCGCCTCGGTGACCCGGCTGTCGTCGCCGGCCTGGATGACGTCGAGGACGTCTCCGGTGCAGTCCGCGCCGGAGTGGATCTCCGCCGCCCGGTCGGTGAGGTTGTCGATGATGCTGGCGGAGTCGTCCAGGGCGTAGCAGCCGGCGGGGTCGGTCTGGGTCGTGCCGTTGATGGCCAGGTCTCCGGTGGCGGCGGCGGCCGGGCCGGCGGTCAGGGTCAGGGCGGCGGCGACCATCAGCGGGACGCCGAGAGCGGCACAAAGGTTGATCTTCATGCCATATGAATAACTGTTCGGCACTGACGCCGCGCCAGGAGCGGGCGGGGATTAGCTCCGGAGGGGGCGATGAGCTGGGCCGAATGCCCGCGCCGACTGCGAGGCCGACCCCTGGCACCACGATTGAATGGTGCTATCGTCACTAGCACCATGTTGCTGAAGCTGGACCTTGGCGACTCCCGCCCCCTGCACGAGCAGGTCGCGGGCGCGATCCGACGGGCCGTCGCGGAGGGCGAGTGCGCCCCCGGCGACAAGCTGCCGCCCGCCCGGGAGCTCTCCCGGGCCCTCGGCGTGAACACCAACACCGTCCTGCGCGGGCTACGCGCCCTGCGCGACGAAGGGGTGCTGGAGTTCCGCCGGGGCCGTGGCATCACGGTCGCCACCGACGCCGGCAGTCGCGCCGAACTGGTCGACCGGGTACGGCAGTTGGTCGCCGACGCGGCCCAGGCCGGCTACAGCAGGAACGATCTCGTGGATCTGATCAGGGGGATGTCGTGAAGGACGAGGAAACCGCCGGAGAACCCGTCTCAGACCGGCCGGTGCGCCTGCGCCCTGTCCGGGGAGCGCGGTGGGCGACGGCGGTCTGGGTCGTCGGGGTGGCGGCCCTGCTGGTCGCCCTGCCGCTGACCGCGCGCGACCGGCTGCCGGAGCAGGTGGCGACCCACTGGAGCGGGAGCCGGCCGGACGGCTCGATGCCGCTGACGGCGGCGGCACTGTTCCCGGCCGGCGTCTGGCTGCTGGTCGCGGCCGGTCTCGCCCTCGGCCTCCGGTTCCGGCCCGGTCGGACCCGCGGCTTCACCGGCCCGGTGCTGGCCGGCACCGGGGTGCTGCTGGCCGGGGCGCAGGCCTCCATCGTGCGCGCCAACCTGGACCGGGCCCGCTGGCAGGACGCCGCGCCGATGGGCGTCGAGGTGGTCCTGATCATCCTCGCCGCCGGAGTGGCGGGCGTGCTGACCTGGCTGGCGACCCGACCGGCCGCCACCGAGACCCCCCGGCCCGGGGTGCGACTGCCGGCCCCGGCGCCGGGCGAGCGGGTGGTCTGGCTCTCCCAGGCCGCCAACCACTGGATGCAGCTGGGCGCCGCCGTCCTCGGGCTGTTCTCCGCGGCCGGGCTGCTGCTCGCCGCGGGCGGGCGCACCGACTCCGTCGACTGGGCGTCGGTCGTCCTCTACGGCCTGGCCGCCGTCGTCCTGCTGCTCTGCTCCTCGGTGCGGGTCCGGGTGACCGACACCGGCCTGCACGTCGGCTTCGGCCCGTTCGGCCGACCCGTCCGACACCTCGCCCCCACCGAGCTGGTCTCGGCCCGGGTCGAGCGGCTGAGCGGCCGCCAGGCCGGCGGCTGGGGCTACCGGATCAACGGCCGGGGCACCACCGTGTTCCTGCGCCGGGGCGAGTGCCTGGTGGTCCGCACCAGGCGCGGTACGGAGTTCACGGTCAGCGTCGACGACGCCGAGCGCGGCGCCGCCCTGCTCAACTCGCTGATCGCCCGCACCGCCGACACCGCGGCGCACTGAGCCCGTCCGCACGCGGCTTCGCGACGCCGCACCCCGCCCGGCCCCTTGGGGCCCGCCACCCGTGAGCAGCCCTCCGGTGGCGGGCCCGGCCGTCTGAGGCGAGGCTGGTGCGCGGCCGGGCCGGTGCCCGGACCCGGTCGCCGAGCAGCGCCGGACGGCAGCGGGCAGCGGCGGACAGCGGACGGACGGTGGTGCGGGTGGCCGGCGGCGGTTTCCCCTCGCGCGGCGTGTGGCGCCGCCCCGAGCTGCGCTGGGTGGACCTGCTGGTCGCCGCCGCCCTGATCGCCGGACTGTACGGACTGCTGCGGCTGGCCCCCTCGCTGGACGCGCCCTTCCTGCCCGACCAGGCCCCCGCCACCGTCTCCACCGACCCGTCGAACCTGCCGTTCTACGCGGTCCGTTCGCTGCTGCGGATGTTCGTCGCCCTGATCGCCTCGGTGCTGTTCACCTTCGTCTACTCGACCGCCGCGGCCCGGCTGCGGCGGGCGGAGAAGGTGCTGCTGCCGATCCTGGACATCCTCCAGTCGGTGCCGATCCTGGGCTTCCTGTCGATCACCGTCACCGCCTTCATCAACCTCTTCCCCGGCTCCACCCTCGGCCTGGAGTGCGCGTCGATCTTCGCCATCTTCACCTCGATGGCCTGGAACATGACCTTCGCGTTCTACTACTCGCTGGTCAGCCAGCCGGTCGAACTCGACGAGGCGGCCCGGGTGATGCGGCTGACCAAGTGGCAGCGGTTCTGGCGGCTGGACGTGCCCAGCGGCATGATCCCGCTGGTCTGGAACGGGATGATGAGCTTCGGCGGGGCCTGGTTCTTCCTCGCCGCCTCCGAGTCGATCAGCGTGCTCAACCACCACTACGCGCTGCCCGGCATCGGCTCCTACGCGGCCACCGCGATCGGCAACGGCGACCTGGACCAGGTCGGCATCGCGATCGGCGTGATGATCATCATGGTGATCGGCGTCAACGTGCTGTTCTGGCGGCCGATGACGGCCTGGTCCGAGCGGTTCCGGGTGGAGGAGTCGGAGGCCGCCGACCGGCCGCGCAGCGTCGTCCTCGACCTGCTGCGCCGCTCCAGCCTGCCGGAGCTGGCCGGCCGCCCGTTCCGGCCGCTCGGGCCGGCGCTGGACCGGGCCACCCGGGTCTTCGGCCTGGCCGAGCACCCGCTGTCCCGCCCGGCCACCCGGGAGCGCACCGGGGACGTGTTCTTCGCCGGGGCGGTCGCCGTCGTGGTGGTCTACGGCGCCTGGCGGGCCTTCGACTACCTGCACACCACGGTCGGCCTCGGCGAGTTCGGCCACGCCTTCGCGGTCGGCGCGGCCACCTTCGGGCGGGTGCTGGTGCTGCTGGTGCTGGCCACCCTGGTCTGGGTGCCGATCGGGGTGTGGATCGGGATGAACCCCAAGGTCACCCGGTTCGCCCAGCCGGTGGTGCAGGTGCTGGCCAGCTTCCCGGCGAACTTCCTGTTCCCCTTCGCCACCGCCGCCTTCGTCGCCCTCGGGATCTCGCTGAACATCGGCTCGGTGCTGCTGATGGCGCTCGGCGCGCAGTGGTACATCCTGTTCAACGTGATCGCCGGCGCCTCCGCGATCCCCAGCGACCTGCGCGAGGCGATGACCGGCTTCCAGGTCCGGGGGCGGCTGCGCTGGCGGGCGTTCATCCTCCCGGCGATCTTCCCGTACTACGTCACCGGCGGGATCACCGCGGCCGGCGGCGCCTGGAACGCCTCGATCGTCGCCGAAGTCGTCGACTACGGCTCGCACCACCTCACCGCCACCGGGCTCGGCGCCTACATCGCCGACGCCACCGGCACCGGCGACTTCCCGAGGATCCTGGTCGGGGTGAGCGTGATGAGCGTCTACGTGGTCGCGCTCAACCGGCTGCTCTGGCGCCGCCTCTACCGGCTCGCCGAGACCCGCTACGCCCTCTGACCTCCAGTCCTCCGAGGAGCACCATGACCGCCGCCGCCACCCGCACCACGATCGTCGAGGCCGCCGACGTCACCAAGACCTTCACCACCCCGGACGGCCGGGCGCTGCCGGTGCTCGACGACATCAGCCTGGACCTGGCCGAGGGCGAGATCGTCGCCCTGCTCGGCAAGTCCGGCTCCGGCAAGTCCACCCTGCTGCGCTGCCTGGCCGGGCTGATCTCGCCCTCCTCCGGCACGGTCACCTACCGCGGCACCCCGCTGCGGGCGGCCAACCCGGGGGTCGCGATGGTGTTCCAGTCCTTCGCCCTGCTGCCCTGGCTGACCGTCCAGCAGAACGTCGAACTCAGCCTCCAGGCGCGCGGGGTGGACGAGGAGGAGCGGCGTGACCGGGCCCTCCGGGCGATCGACCTGATCGGCCTGGACGGCTTCGAGGGCGCCTACCCCAAGGAGCTGTCCGGCGGCATGCGGCAACGGGTCGGCTTCGCCCGGGCGTTGGTGGTGGAACCGGACGCGCTGTTCATGGACGAGCCGTTCTCCGCCCTCGACGTGCTGACCGCCGAGAACCTGCGCAACGAACTGGTCGGCCTCTGGGAGGGGCACGAGGCCCCGGTCAAGTCGATCCTGATCGTCACCCACAACATCGAGGAGGCGGTGCTGCTGGCCGACCGCATCCTGGTGCTCTCCTCCAACCCCGGCCGGATCCGCTCCGAGCTGACCGTCGACCTGCCCCGCCCGCGCGACCGCCGCACCCCGCAGTTCGAGGCCCTGGTCGACACCGTCTACGGCATCCTCACCGGCCGCGAGGAGCACGCCCCCGCCGAGCACCACGCCGCCCGGCCGGCCGCCACCCCGATCACCACCCCGCTGCCGCCCGCCACCGTCGGCGGACTGGCCGGCCTGCTGGAGATCCTGCTCGCCATGGGCGGCGAGGAGGGCCTGGCCGAGATCGCCGACGAGCTGAACTTCGAGGTCGACGACCTCCTCCCGCTGGTCGACGCCGCCGTCCTGCTCGACCTCGCCCGCACCACCGAGGGCCGCTTCGCCATCACCGCGGCCGGCCGCGAGTTCGCGGACGCCGACATCCTCACCAGCAAGCAGCTGTTCGCCCGCAACGCCGCCCACCGGGCGCCGCTGGTGCGCGCCATCGTCCAGGCGCTGGCCGCCACCGAGAACCACAAGCTGCGCGAGGACCTCTTCCTCGACCTGCTGCGCGCGGGCTTCGACTCCGAGGACGCCCGCCGCCAGCTGGAGACCGCCATCGACTGGGGCCGCTACGGCGAGCTCTACGACTACGACGCCGACGACGCCGAGTTCGTCCTCGAACCCGGCGCGGAGGCCGCGCTGTAGCGTCAACCCGGCACCATGGAAAACCACCTGATCCGGTGGTGGTCGATCTCCCCCGGCGGGTACACCAGTTGGCGACCGACCAGCGCGCCGACCTGCGAGGAGGCGTCCGTGACCGACGACCGGAGTGACCGGGGGACCATCGACTCAGCACAGACCACTCAAGCCGATCAGACCACTCAGACCGATCAGAGCACCCAGACCGTTCAGGACGAACGGACCATCACCCTGCTGCGCCTCGGCGTCGGGGCGATCGGCGTGCTGCTGCCACCGGCCCTGCCGCTGGGCAACTGGCTGGCGGCGGAGCTCACCGGCCGCTCCACGGAAGGGTTCTGGCCCGCCTCGATGAGCGCCGCGTACTACGGCAGCACCCGGAACGTCCTGGTGGGCGCCCTGTGCGCGCTCGGGGTGTTTCTGGTCTGCTACCGCTTCGACCGGCGGGACGACCGGTGGAGCACGGCGGCCGGGGCGTTCGCGCTCGGGGTCGCGATGTGTCCGACGGTGCCGTCGGATCCGACCGGGCTGCAGCGCACCGTCGGGGTGCTCCACCTGGTCTTCGCCTCACTGCTGTTCGTCATGCTGGCACTGTTCTGCCTGTTCTCCTTCCGCGATCCGCGCGCGGCGCAGCCCGCCCGGGTCTCCACGGCCTATCTGGCGGCGGGGGTGCTGATCGTGGTCGCACTGCTGGCGGCGGCGGTCAGCGGGCTCTCCGGCTTCGGGGCGGACTGGCCGATCCGGCCGATGTACCTGTGCGAGTGGGTCGCCACCTGGGCCTTCGGCGCGGCCTGGATCGGTGCGGCGGTGGAGGCGGCGGCCGGACGGCGCGGGCGGGGTGCGGTCCCCCGGCAGTCCGGGGCGATCGGGGTGCGGGGGGCAGAGGCGCCACAAACCTGAGCTTTCGTCAGTTCGTCGTACCGGTGAACCGTTACCATGCGCACCGAGGCCGGCCGCCCTGACGGCCGGCGACGGATGCCGACAGCAACGGGGAACGCGCGATGACGAACCAGGACCACCCGTCGGTCGACCTGCGGATGGACGTACCGCACTCCGCGCGGGTCTACGACTACCTCATCGGCGGCAAGACCAACTTCGAGGCGGACCGCACCGCCGCGCACGCCTCGGTGCGGGCCTGGCCGGCCCTGCCGGTCTCCATGCGCACCACCCGCGACTTCATGCAGCGGGCGGTGCGCCACCTCACCCGGGAGTACGGGGTGCGGCAGTTCCTGGACATCGGCACCGGCATCCCCACCTCGCCCAATGTGCACGAGATCGCCCAGGCGATCGCCCCCGAGGCCCGGGTCGCGTACGTGGACAACGACCCGATCGTGCTGACCCACGCCCGCGCCCTGATGTCCGGCACGGCGGTCGGCCGCACCTGCTACGTGGACGCCGACTTCCGCGACCCGGAGTCCATCATCGGCGACCCCCGGCTGCGCGAGGTGCTCGACCTCACCCGGCCGGTGGCGCTGTCACTGATCGCCATCGTGCACTTCGTGCTGGACGAGGACGACCCGCAGGGCATCGTGCGCCGCTTCATGGACGCGCTGGCGCCGGGCAGCTTCCTCGCCCTCACCGTGTTCACCGGCGACACCGACCCGGTCGGCGTGGGCGGCGTCGGCCGGGAGTACAACGCCCGCGGCATCCCGCTGCAGATCCGCGACAAGGCCGAGACCGAGGCCTTCTTCGACGGCTACGAACTGCTCGACCCGGGCGTCGCCCTGGTCCACCACTGGCGGCCGGACGCCGACGCCCCGGTGATCCGCGACCAGGACATCGCGATGTACGCGGGCGTGGCGGTCAAGCACTGACCGGCGGGGGCCGGCTCAGCCGGGGACGGCGACCAGGCCCGTCTCATAGGCCAGGATGACCAGTTGGACCCGGTCGCGGGCGTCCAGCTTGGCGAGCAGCCGGGTCATGTAGGTCTTCACGGTGGCGATGCTGAGCACCAGTTCGGCGGCGATCTCGGGGTTGGACAGGCCCCGGCCGACCAGGGTGAGGATCTCCCGCTCCCGGTCGGTGATCACGTCGAGCCGGTCGGCCGGCGGTGCCGGACTGCTCGGTCGCTGCGCCGCGAACGCGCCGATCAGCCGACGGGTGACGCTCGGCGCGATCAGCGCCTCCCCCGCAGCGACCACCCGGACCGCGGCCAGGATGTCGTCCAGCGCCATGTCCTTGACCAGGAAGCCGGACGCCCCGGCGCGCAGCGCCGCGTACACGTGCTCGTCCTCGTCGAAGGTGGTGAGCACCACCACCCGGGTCGGTCCGCCGGCCGCGGTCACCCGCCGGGTCGCCTCGATGCCGTCGGTGCCTGGCATCCGGATGTCCATCACCACGACGTCCGGCCGCAGTTCGGCGGCCAGCCGGACAGCCTCGGCGCCGTCGCCCGCCTCGCCGACCACCTCGACGTCCGCCGTCTCGGCGATGACCATCTCCAGGGCGGCCCGCACCAGCGGCTGGTCGTCGGCCAGCACCACCCGGATCACACCGTCACCGCCTTGCGGGCGACCGGGGTGACGCCCTCCGGGATCGGCAGCCGGGCGGCGACCCGGAACCCGCCGTCCGGGCGCGGCCCGGCCTCGAACTCCCCGTGCAGCAGGGCGACCCGCTCGCGCAGCCCGGCCAGGCCGAAGCCGGTGCCGGGCGTGCTGCCGCGGCCCCGGCCCCGGTCGGTGATCTCCAGCGAGAGCTCCCCCGCCGTCCGGTCCACCGTCACCAGGCAGTCGCGGACCTCGGCGTGCCGCACCACGTTGGTGACCGACTCCTGGACGATCCGGAACGCCGAGAGGTCGATCTCCGGTGGCAGCGGCCCCGGTTCGCCGGTGCGCCGCACCTCGACCCGGACGCCCGCCGCGGTGGTCGCCCCGGCCAGCCGGTCGAGGTCGGCCAGGCCCGCCGGGACGGTGTCCGACACCTCGCCGTCGGCCTGGCGCAGCGCGACCAGCATCCGGCGCAGCGCGGCCAGGGTCTCCCGTCCGGCGGTCTCGATCTCGCCGAGCGCCTGTTCGGCCCGCTCCGGTCGGCGGTGGATCACCCGGCGGGCCGCGCCGGCCTGGAGGGCGACGATGCCGATGCTGTGGGCGACCGTGTCGTGCATCTCCCGGGCGATCCGCAGCCGTTCGGCGGTGACCGCCTCGACGGCGGCCCGGCTGCTCAGCGTCTCGGCGTGCTCCCGGTTCTGCCGCACCGAGCGCCCGGCCAGCCAGGCGACCAGGGCGAGCAGCGCGGCGCCGTCGGCCTCGCCGATGTGGGTGCCGGTGAAGATGCCGACCGTGTTGCCGCGCACCAGGCCGATGTGCAGCACCAGGAACAGCGCCGCCAGCCCGAAGGCGGCGCGCGAACTGCGGCGCGGGCAGCGGGCGGTGATCAGGAACAGCGCGACGTCCACGGCGAGCAGCGCGCCCGGCGGGACTTGGGTCTTCGCCGAGAAGCCGTCGGTCTCCATCCAGGTGGCGAACAGCAGCAGGGCGACCGAGAGCACCGGCAGCCGCCGGACCAGCGCCGCTCCGACGAAGGCGATCGCGGTGTCGCCCAGGGTGAAGGCCAGGCCGCCGTGCAGGGCGGCGCCCTGGTGCAGCCGGGCGGTGCCGCCGAGCAGTACGGCGGGGTAGGCGACGGCGACGCACCAGGCGAGGGCAACCCAGGCCTCGGGCGGGACGCGCCGGAACAGCGGGGCTCTCGGTGTCGCGGGCATGATCGAGATCGTAGTGACGGCCCGCGGGCCCGGGCATCCACCCCAGGTTGTACGACCCGAGCCGACCTGCGGTGTCGACGGCGGTCCGATGCGGCGGGCCGGGCCGCTCCGGCACCGTGGTGGCCATGATCGAAGTCAATGAACTGACCAAGCGCTACGGCCGCCGGACGGTGGTCGACCGCCTCGACTTCACCGTCCGCCCCGGCCATGTGACCGGCTTCCTCGGCCCCAACGGCGCCGGCAAGTCCACCACCCTGCGGATGGTGCTGGGCCTGAACGCCCCCACCTCCGGCGCCGCCACCGTGGACGGACGGGACTTCCGCGGTCTGCCGCGCGGCCTGCGCGAGGTCGGTGCCCTGCTCGACGCCGGCGACGTGCACGGCGGCCGCACCGGCGGCGCCCACCTGCGGGCCCTCGCCCTCGGCAACGCCATCCCGCGCCGCCGGGTGGACGAGGTGCTCGCCGAGGTCGGCCTCGCCGACGCCGCCGGGCGGCGGATCGGCGGCTACTCGCTGGGCATGAAGCAGCGCCTCGGCATCGCCGGCGCCCTCCTCGGCGACCCGCCCGTACTGCTCTTCGACGAACCGCTGAACGGGCTCGACCCGGAGGGCGTGCTCTGGGTGCGCGGACTGTTCCGCCGGCTCGCGGCGGAGGGCCGGACGGTCTTCGTCTCCAGCCACATGATGGCCGAGATGGAGCACACCGCCGACCGGCTGATCGTGATCGGCCGCGGCCGGCTGATCGCCGACGAGAGCCTCGGCGAGTTCGCCGCCCGGGCCGGACGGACGGGTGTCGCCGTCCGCGCCGCCGAACCCGAGCGGCTGACCGCCGTGCTGCGCGCCGCCGGCGCCACCGTCCGCCCGGGGCCGGACGGGAGCCTGGACGTGACCGGTCTCGACCCCGGCCGGATCGGCGAACTCGCCCTGGAGCAGCGCCTGTTGCTGTACGGACTGACCGAGCGCGGCGCCTCCCTGGAGGAGGCCTTCATGCAACTGACCGCCGACAGCGTCGAGTACCTCGCCGGAGAGCCCCGATGAACGCCCGGACCCCTGTACGCCGTGCCCGCTTCGGTGACCTGCTCGCCGCCGAGTGGCTGAAGTTCTGGTCGCTGCGCTCGATCCCCTGGGTGCTCGCCCTCGGTGCGCTGGCCGTCCTCGCCGCCAACCTCAGGACCGCCCAGTACACCCACGACCACTACCTGCCCGGCGAGGGCGATCCGGTGGTGATGAAGCAGGTCGCGCTGAACGGCTCCTTCGACACCGCCTCCGCCGACATCCTGATGCTGCTGGCCGGCAGCCTCGGCGCCATCGTCATCGCGGGCGAGTACGGCACCGGCCTGATCCGCACCACGCTGGCCGCCGTCCCGGACCGCCGGGCGGTGCTGCTCGCCAAGGCGGCCGTGCTGACCGCGGTGCTGACCGGCTTCGGGATCGTCAGTGCGGGCGGGTCCTTCGGCCTCACCCAGGCGGTGCTGGCCGACCGGGGCATCGGGCAGTCCATCACCGACCCGACGGCGCTGCGGTACGTGGCGGCGGCCGCGCTGTTCGCCCCGGTGTGCGGGCTGGTCGGGCTCTGCCTCGGCACGCTGCTGCGGCACAGCGCGGGGGCGGTGGTGGGCACCGTGGTGGTGCTGTTCTTCCTGCCGTCCCTCGTCACCGAGCGCTACCGCTGGAGCGCCGACCTGCTGCACGCCCTGCCCTTCGCGGCCTGGCAGCGCCTGGCCCGCACCACCCTGGCGGGGATGCGGCCCACCGAGTACCCGGCCACGGTCGCCGGCTCCTGGACCACTTACGCGGCATGGGCGCTCGCCTCGGTGGTCCTGGCGACGGTGGTGATCCAGCGCCGCGACCACTGAACCCGCCGTACGGTCAGCGGACTCGGGCGGTCCGCTGCCGCCGGCCGGCCCACTCGTCGGCGAGTGCCACCAGCAGGGCCACCAGCACCAGCCCCGCCGCCACCGTGACGCCCAGTTGGAAGGCGAGCGCCCAGTCGGGGTGGGGGCCGGTCGCCCGGGCGAAGAAGACCGAGCCGACCACCGCGATGCCGACCGCCGAGCCGACCCGCTGGGCGGTCTGCAGGACGCCGCCCGCGCTGCCCGCCCGGGCGATCGGGACGTGCTGGAGGGTGAGCGTCTGGTTCGGGGCGATCACCAGCCCGCTGCCCACCCCGGCGACCAGCAGCGGGCCGAGCGTGGTCCAGCCCACCGAGGGCCCCGACCACAGCTGCACCGCCAGCGCCGAGGCCAGCAGGCCCAGCAGCACCAGCAGCAGCCCGAGCACCACCAGCCGCCGTCCGAACCGGCTGACCAGCCGTCCGCCCACCGCGGCCGCCACGCCGGAGCCGACCGCGAACGGAGTGATCGCCAGGCCGGCCGTCAGCGCCGAGTAGTGCTGGCCGGCCTGGAGATAGAGCGTGAAGATGAAGAAGATCGCGGTGAACCCGGCGAAGTACACCAGCGACAGCAGCACCCCCGCCGCGTACGGGCGCACCGCGAACAGCGCCATGCTGACCAGCGGTTCGCGCCGCCGCGCGTAGTACCGCTCCCAGGCCACGAAGGCGGCCAGCAGCACCGCCGCCAGCGGCAGCAGCAGCCAGCGGGCCGCGCCGTGCCACTGCTGCTCCTGGACGAAGGGCAGCAGCAGGGCGACCGTCCCCGCGCCGAGCAGCACCACCCCGACCGGGTCGAAGTCCCGGTGCCCGGCCCGGTCGGCGGCCGGGCGGGGCGGCGGGAGCAGCCGGTAGGCCACCGGCAGGGCGGCCACGCCGATCGGCAGGTTGACCAGGAACACCCAGCGCCAGCCGTCCTGCGGGCCGAACAGGTGGATCAACAGGCCGCCCAGCAGCGGCCCGACGGCGGTGGACAGCCCGATGGTCGCGCCGAGCGCGCCGAACGCCCGGCCGCGTTCGGCGCCCTGGAACAGGATCTGGATGAAGCCGGACACCTGCGGCACCAGCACCCCGCCCGCGGCGCCCTGGAACAGCCGGGCCAGCACCAGCCACTCCTGGTTCTGCGCCGCCCCGGCCAGCGCGCTGGCCGCGGTGAACAGGGCGAGCCCGGTGAGGAACACGGCCCGCCGGCTGCGGGCGTCGCCGAGCCGCCCGGAGGGCACCAGCACCAGGCCGAAGGCGAGCGCGTAACCGCTGAGCACCCACTGCAGGCCGCTGTCCGACATGTGCAGTCCGGCCCGGACGGTCGGCAGGGCGACGTTCACGATGCTGACGTCCAGCAGGGTCATGAACCCGGCGACCAGACAGACCGCCAGCGCCCGCCAGCGGCGCGCCTCGGCCCGCCCGCCGGACGCGGCGGAGGCGCCGCCTGTGGCGGGGGTGGTGGGCACGGCAGGGGTGGTGGGCACGGCGGGGGTGCTGGGCACGGCGGGGGTGCCGGGCGGCTGTACGTGCGGGTGCGCCGCGTCGCGGTCGTGGGCGGCTGGGGAGGTCATGGGAGCCTCTTCCCGGTGTCCGGGGACTGGTCCTGGCTCTGCTGCGGCTCATCCTCGCCCGCCCCGCAACGGGCCGCCACCCGGGCCCCACCATCCGCCCCGCTCACTCGAACGGACGAACCGGATCGCGACCGGCCCGCCCGGCCCCGAGGCTGGCGGCATGACTGTCGCCCCCGAGACCCAGCCCTCCGCCCCGCCGGTGCTCGACGTACGGCAGCGGAACGTCGTCTTCGCCACCATCGTGCTCGGCATGCTGCTGGCCGCCCTCGACCAGACCATCGTCGGCACCGCGCTGCCCACCATCGTCTCGGACCTCGGCGGCGCCGCCCACATGTCCTGGGTGGTGACCGCCTATCTGCTGGCCGAGACGGTGGCCACCGTGCTGGCCGGCAAGTTCGGCGACCTGTACGGGCGCAAGATGATCTTCCAGCTCTCGGCGGTCGTCTTCGTCGGCGGCTCGTTCCTGTGCGGCCTGTCCACCAACATGACCCTGCTGATCGCCTGGCGGGCGGTGCAGGGCATCGGCGCGGGCGGGCTGATGGTGACGGCCATGGCGCTGATCGCGGACGTCATCCCGCTGCGCGAACGCGGCAAGTACCAGGGCGCGATCGGCGCGGTGTTCGGCCTGGCCACCGTCATCGGACCGCTGCTGGGCGGGCTGTTCACCGACCACCTGTCCTGGCGCTGGGCGTTCTACGTGAACGTCCCGATCGCCGTCGTGGTGGTGCTCGCGGCGGCCCGGACCATCCCCGCGGTGCGCTCGGCGGTGCGGCCGGTGATCGACTACCTGGGCATCGCCCTGGTCTCGGTCGGCGCCAGCGCCCTGATCCTGGCGACCAGTTGGGGCGGCAACCAGTACGCCTGGGGCTCCGGGGTGATCATCGCGCTGTTCGTCGGCGGCGCGCTGGCACTCGGGCTGTTCTGCTGGGTGGAGACCCGGGCGGTCGAACCGATGCTGCCGATGCGGCTGTTCCGCAACCCGGTGTTCGCGGTCTGCTCGGTGCTCAGCTTCATCGTCGGCTTCGCGATGCTCGGCGCGCTGACCTTCCTGCCGACCTTCCTGCAGTACGTGGACGGCGACTCGGCCACCGTGTCCGGCGTGCGGATGCTGCCGATGGTGATCGGCCTGCTGATCGCCTCCATCGCCAGCGGCAACGTGGTCAGCAAGACCGGCACGTACCGGGTGTTCCCGATCGCCGGCACCCTGGTGATGGCCCTCGGCCTGTACCTGCTCTCCCGGCTCGAACCCGGCACCGGCACCGCGCTGGCCTCGCTCTACATGTTCGTGCTCGGCGTCGGCATCGGGCTGAGCATGCAGGTGCTGACCATCGCCGTGCAGAACACCGTCGACTACGCCGACCTCGGCACCGCCACCTCCGGGGTGACCTTCTTCCGCACCATCGGCAGTTCCTTCGGCACCGCCGTCTTCGGCACCATCTACGCCAACGGCCTGAAGACCGAACTCGCCAAGGGCGTAGCCGCCTCGGCCCGGCTCACCGGCGCCGACCCGGCGGTGCTGGCGCACGCCGCCGAGAGCCCGCAGGGCCTGCACCGGCTGCCCGCCGACCAGGCCGCGCCGATCATCCAGTCCTACTCGGACGCCCTGCACACCGTCTACCTGTGGACCATCCCGGTGGCCGTGGTCGGCTTCCTGGTCGCGCTGTTCCTCAAGCAGGTGCCGCTGCGCGACACCACCCGGGCCGGCTCCACCGACATGGGCGAGGGCTTCGCCCAGCCCACCACCAGCGACTCCGACCCCCACCTGGAGTACGCCGTCTGCAAGATCGTGCGCGGCGTGGACCTGGACACCGTACGGACCATCGTCGGCAACGCCGACACCCGGGTCGACCTGGCCGGCGCCTGGGCCCTGATGGAGGTGGCCCGGCACACCGAGGCCGTCGGCCACGCCTCCCTCGACCTCATCGCCACCCGCAAGAAGCTGCCGCCCGAGGTGCTGGGACCGGTCTTCGACCGGATGGCCGCCGAGGGCTACCTCACCCGCGACGGCGACGGCCTCGCCCCCACCGAGACCGGCCGCCACGAGGTCCGCGCCCTCGGCCGCGCCTGGTCCGACTGGCTCAACGCCCGCCTGGACGCGGACGCCGGCCGCCCCCGCAGCCCCCAGCTGCGCACCGCGGCCGACGCCATCGCCTGGCGGCTGCTGGCCGAGGACCTCGCCAACGGCCTTCCGGCGAAGGCCCGTTCGAAGGCCGGCGCCGAGGTCTGAGCCCGCGCGAAGGACGAGCCGGCGGCCGGGCCGACCCCGCTCAGGCCTTCGCCTCGAACGGGGACGGCACCGGGAAGTAGGAGCGCAGGAACTCGGTGACGGCCGATTCCTGCGCCGGACCGGGGAGGAGCTCGCCGTCCGCGAGGCAGAAGCAGTCGGCCCAGCGCTCGTCCCGCAGTTCCGCCAGCCGGACCAGGTCCTCGGCACTGTCGGTGGCGAAGTAGCCGTCCTGGATGTGCCCCTCCACGCAGCGGGCGGTGGCGTGGGCGTAGTGGACGGCCAGGGTGACCGGCGCGAGGTCGCCGGCGGACCGGAAGGTCGACCGGACCGTCCCGTGCAGCTCCGCCGCGAAGCGTTCCGCGCTCTCCGCCAGGATGCTGCGGCGCAGCGAGTGCGGGGCGTGCTTGAGGGTGCGGGGGTAGGTCTTGCCGACGGCGTCGGCCAGGGTGGCACGGGTGTTCTTCATCGCGGCGACGTAGACGTCGTCCTCGGGGCCCGGCAGGCCGGGCGGGATGATCCGGCTGTCAGGGAAGTAGCGCGGCAGGCCGTTGCCGAGGAAGAAGTCCTCGGGGGTGAGCGGGCGGCCGAGGAAGAAGTCGTCGTTCAGGTAGAGGAAGTGCTCGGCGAGGCCGGGGATCAGGTGCAGTCGGCTCTCGATGGCATGGGAGTTGAACACCGGGCCGGCACCGGTGCCGGCGAACAGCTCGCGGTGCGGGACGACGGTCAGCCCGGGGTGGTCAGTGGCGAGCCACTGCGGCACCTGGTCGTCGGTGACCAGGTGGACGTGCCGGATCCAGGGCGCGTGGGCGGCCAACGAGCGCAGGCAGTACCGCAGTTCGTCACGGTTGCGGAAGCGCAGGTCGGCGTCGCCCTCCAGGCCGTCGGCCGTGCTGCCGTCCGTCTCCGTCGTGCCGGTGAGCCGCTCCCGGGCGGCGGCCCGGCGCTGCTGCCAGGCGGGGTCGGTGTCGTCGACCCAGGTGATCACGGCGTCGACCGGGAAGGTGACCCGGTCCGGCAGGTCGGCGGCGAAGACGTCGACCACCGGGTAGGGCCGCCCGGCGACGGTCGTGGTGCCGGTCGCCGCCAGCGAGGGCACCCACCAGCCCAACGGGGTCTCGTCGATCGAGGCGACCGCGCCCGGCGAGGAGTCGGCGGCGTCCCAGAACTCGACGTCGCACCCGGTGTCGGGGCCGTACAGCAGGTCGCCGATCGCGGCGGGTCGGTAGATCCGCACGCCCTTGACCCGGTCCGGGGGCCAGACCGGACCGGCCTCGACCGGCGCCGGCTCCTGCTCCAGGTCCGACTCGCGCCCCTGTTCCTGCCCCTGCCCCTGCCCCTGCTCCGGCTCCTCGGCGGCCGGGAGTTGCGCGGCCGCCGCCTCCAACAGCTCCACGGCAGTGGGCAGTTGCTCGGCCAGGACGGTGCCGAGCGTCCTGCCGTGCTCCAGTAGGTCGGCGTACACGGCCTGTCCGGCGAATGCGGCGGACAACGCGGCCAGCACCGCCGGCCGGTCGCCGGGGGCTGTCGCCAGCCGGTGCCGCGGCAGCCGGTCGGGCACCAGGCCGTGGTCGATCCCGGCCGCGCCGAGCGCCCCGGCCACCTCGGCGAGGTTGCCGTCCCGACGCTGCCCGGGCAGCAGCGCGCGGTGCGGCTCGGCCAGCAGACCGCCGCAGCGGGCCAGGCCGGTGAGGGTGGTGGCCAGCTCCGCCTCCCGGGCGGACCGCGCCAGCGCCAGCCGCTCGGCCACCGGCGGCGGTTCCTCCGCCCCGGCTTCCGCGCCGCCCTGCGCCGGAGCCTGCACCGGATCCGACGCCGGAGCCCGTCCGGCACCCTCGCCCGTGGAGGGCCAGTGCCGACGCGCCAGGGCGGCGAGCGGGCGCATCGCGGCGGCGAGACGGACCGGGCGGTCGGACACGGAAAACTCCAAGGGGGGGCTGGTGGCCTTATCGCCACATTGGGCATAAGACCGAATTTTTTACCTGGACATCCGATAGCGCCGGTTTCCTCCCCCACCGCTCAGCTGCGGCGGACGGGGCTCGTCGCGTTGCAGGGGATGGTATTCGACTTAGCTGGAAATTTACTGAGAGTATTCTCGGGAGTTACCTTTTTATGTCTGCACCGACCAATTTCCTTGATCACCTGCTGCTATGTCCCGTCCGACCACCGCGACCAGGCGCTCGCCCGTCGGCACGACCGAAAACGGTTCCGCCCCGCCCGAAGCGCGGGCGGGGCGGAACCGTTCGCGCGGGCGGCTACAGGCGCGTGGTATCGAGGGCGAGGTCGAAGGGTGCCGGCAGGTGGACCGGCACGCCGAACGGGTGCGGACCGCTCTCCTCGGCGTAGCCGAGGCGGGTCGGCTCGCTGTACAGCGTGCAGGTGCGGTTCTGCCGGTCGACGAGCAGGTGGAGCGGGGCACCGTACTGGCCGTACCGGCGGCACTTGACGACGCGGTCGGTCTCCGCATTGGAGGGCGAGCCGACCTCGACGATCAGGAGGGTCTGATCGGGGAGCAGGGCTCCCTCGGTCTTCGCGGCGAGGTCGGCGGGCACGACGGCCAGGTCCGGGACGTACCAGTTCTCGCTGCCGGGCAGGTCGAGGCTGCCGGAGCCGGACACCAGGTCGAGCTGGTCCAGCCGGGGGCCGAGCCGGCGGCGGACGACCTCGGCGGCAGCTTCGTCCGCCCAGGACGGCGACATGGGGGTGATGACTCCCTCGATGATCTCGGTGCGGTCGCCCGCGACGTGCCGGATCGCGTACTTCAACGCCCGCTCCGGGTCACTGACGGTGCTGTAGTCATCGGGGCGCCGGGGTGCCGTGCTCACAACGCGTCTCCTTCCCGCCCCGAGATTCTGCCCTACCCCAGCCGGTCGCTGTACCGAATGACCGGTTTCGACCGGTTCTAGCCGTTCAGGCTCCGCGTCATGACCGGGTCCGTCGCCGGGACGCGGTGGCGGGAGGAGAGAGTGATCACGGTGAGGCTGATGAGGGCCAGGGCGGTGAGGGCCGAGAGCATCACGGTGTAGGAGGCGAGGGAGGAGAGCGCGGCGAGCAGCGCGGGCAGCAGGAAGCCGGCGTAGCAGAGGGCGTAGTAGACGCCGGTGAGACCGGCCAGGTCGTCGGCGCCCACCAGGCGCTGGATCTCCAGCAGGCCGGAGACCACGCCGATGCCGTAGGCCGCGCCGAGCAGGACGGCGCCGCCGAGCCCGAGCAGGGGCGAGCGGACGGCGGCGTCGGCGGCGCAGACGGCCAGGCCGCAGGCCATCAGGACCATCGCGGCGATGATGCCGCGGGCGGAGGAGAGCGAGTCCAGACGCTTGGCGAGGGGCTGGACCAGCGCGCCGGTGCCCAGGGTGAGGACGGTCAGCAGGGTCGCGTAGGCCAGTGACCAGTGGCCGAGCCGGTCGCCGACCAGCTGCGGGGTGACGGCGTACGCGACGCCCGCCGAGCCGAACACCCAGGGGGCCATCGGCAGCACCACCCGCAGGAAGCGGCGGTGCCCGGCCGCCGGGACCTTGAGGTCCGCCCACAGGCTCCGCACCGCATCGGTGCGGCGCCGGGTCTCCACCGCCCCCGGCAGCAGGAAGAGCACGGGCACGGTGACCAGCAGATGGGCGAGGTAGGGGGTCACCATCGGCCACGGGCCCCACTGGGCGAGCACCCCGGCCACGCCCGCGCCGAGGCCGAAGCCGAGGGTCAGGGCGAGCGAGGCGCGGCGGGCGCCCGCACCGGGGTCGGCGGCCGGGTCGTGCGGGGCCTGGGAGAGCTCCTTGACCCAGCTGGTGCCGACCGCCATCGCGATGCCGACGGCTATGCCGCTGAGGAACCGCCCGGCGTAGATGGGGAGTTCACCGGCCGCGCCACCGCACAGCACCGCGCTGGCGGCGAGCGAGGCCACCACCGCGCCGGTCATCAGCGGGCGCCGGCCGTAGCGGTCCGAGGCCGCGCCGCCGACCAGCAGTCCGGGGACCAGCCCGAGGACGTACGCCCCCAGGAAGGCGTCGACAGTGACCTCGGAGTAGCCGCCGAGGTGGCGGTACATCAGCAGCAGCGGGGTGAACTGGTTGCCGCCCCAGCCGCAGCAGAGCATGGCGAGGGCCACCACCGGCCAGGACCGGCGGCGGCCGGAGGGCCGGGCGGGGGTGACGGACCGGACGGGACCGGCGGACGGCCGGGTGGTGCTCATGGTGGTGCTGCTCCTTGTCGGATGCGGTGGTCCCGGCGGTCCGTCGGGGCGGTGCGAGGAAGCGGACGTCAGCGGTGGGCGTCCAGGTGGGCGCGCAGCGCCCCGGCGAAGCCCTCCGGGTCCCGGGCCGCGATCCGCTCGACCAGGGCGGTGTGCTCGTCGACCAGCCCGGCCAGCCGTTCGGGTCGCGGTCGCAGCAGCTGGACGGTCATCCGGCGCTGGCGGTCGCGCAGCGTCTCGTAGAACCGTTCGGCGAGCGCGTTGCCGGCCGCGGTGACGATGCCCCGGTGGAAGGCCTCGTCCGCCTCGGCGAAGGCGCCGACGTCGGCCCGTCGGGCGGGCTCGCGCTGGAGGTCGATCAGCCCGGTCAGTCCGCGCACCAGCTCGGCGAGTTCGGCGTCGCCGAGGCGGCCGATCCGGCGGGCCGCGGTGCTCTCCAGCGCCTCGCGCAGTTCCAGCACGTCCTCGGCCTCGCCGGGGCCGACCGGCACCACCACGGCGCCGCGCTTGGGGAAGAGCTGGAGCAGGCCCTCGGCCTGGAGCCGCAGGAACGCCTCCCGGACCGGGGTGCGGCTGAGCGCGGTGCGTTCGGCGATCTCGCCCTCGCTGATCAGCGTGCCGCCGGGCAGGCCGCCGCCGAGGATGAGGTCCTTGGTGAGCTCGTAGGCGCGGTCCGCGGCCGGGATCCGGGCGGGGGGCTGGGTGTCGGGCATGGAGTCACCGTAGCACCATGGATGCAAACATAGATGCAAGATTGGATCCAAGCATGGATCCAACGATGGATTCATCGGCTGCGAACCAGGTCAGAGGCGGTACGGGCGATCCCGGAGCATCGACGGAGGTACCGCTCAGACCCGGAAGAATGCGCTTTCTCGCCCCCTCCCCCAGGACGCAGGATGAGCAGCGCATCCGCCTGTCGGGACGAAAGAGGAAAGCCGTGTCCGCTGTGCCGCCCGTCGAACCGGGTCTGCTGCCGTTCACCACCGAGATCCGGCCCGAGGGCCTGGCGGTCGGGGGCGTCCTGCTGGAGCAGCTCGCCCGCCAGCACGGCACCCCGCTCTTCGTCTACGACGAGGAGCACCTGCGCCGCCGCTGCCGGGAGGCGGTCGCCACCTTCGGCCCGGGCAATGTCGCGTACGCCTCCAAGGCCTTCCTCTGCACGGCCATGGCCCGGCTCGCCGCCGAGGAGGGCCTGCTGCTGGACGTCGCCTCCGGCGGCGAACTGCGCACCGCGCTGTACGCCGGGGTGGAGCCGGACCGCATCGTGCTGCACGGCAACAACAAGGACGAGGCCGAGCTGCGCACCGCGATGACCGCCGGACTGCACCACATCGTGGTCGACAGCTTCGACGAGTTGGAGCGGATCGAGCGGCTGCACCACGTGGAGGGCCTGCCCCCGGCCCGGATCCGGCTGCGGGTCGCCCCCGGCGTCGCGGCCGGCGCCCACGAGGCGATCCGGACCGGCGGCCACGACTCCAAGTTCGGCTTCGGCCTGGCCGACGGCGCCGCCGAGGCCGCCGTGCGCCGGGCCGAGGGCTCGTCGGCCGTCCGACTGGAGGGCGTGCACGCCCACGTCGGCTCCCAGGTCCTCGACCCGGCCGAACTCGCCGACGGGGCCGCCGCGGTGGCCCGCTTCGCGGTGGCCGCCGGGGTCGAGCGGCTGACCGTCGGCGGCGGCCTGGGCGTGGCGTACGTGAGCGGGCAGAGCGCCCCCTCGTTCGAGGTCTGGGCCGAGCGGGTGCACGCGGCGGTACGCGGCGCGGGCTGGTCGGGCGAGGTCGGCGTCGAGCCGGGCCGCTCGATCGTCGCCCGGGCCGGACTGACCCTCTACCGGGTCGGCACCGTCAAGCGGATCCCGGACGTGCGCACCTACGTCAGCGTGGACGGCGGGATGAGCGACAACCTCCGCCCCGCGCTGTACGACGCCCGCTACGAGGCCTTCCTGCCGCGCTGCCCGGAGGCGTCCCGCCCGCTGCGCGCCCGGCTGGTCGGCAAGCACTGCGAGAGCGGCGACGTGATCATCGACGACGCCGCCCTCCCCGCGGACCTGCGGGTCGGGGACCTGCTGGCCACCCCGGTCACCGGCGCCTACGGCTACGCGATGGCGTCCAACTACAACAAGCTGCCGAAGCCCGCCGTGGTCTTCGTCCGCGACGGCCGGGCCCGGCTGGTGGTGCGCCGGGAGACCGAGTACGACCTGCTGCGCCTGGACGTGGCCGGGGAGGGCCCGGCGCGGTCGGCTCCGGAGCTGGTGGGCGCGCAGCAGAGCGCCTGACCGGGATCCCGGAAGACCGGAAGCGGACCGGAGCGGGCCGGAGCGGCGACCGCGCCGCCGTGAAGCGGACCGGAAGAAGCCCGGAAGAGCCTGGAAAAGCCCGGAAGCCTACCCTGGGTCGATGCTGAACAGTGCCCGACTGCTCGTCCTGCTGGAGATCGCCCGCCGCGGCACCATCGTGGCCGCGGCGCAGGCGCTGCACCTGAGCCCGTCCGCCGTTTCACACCAACTCGCCCGACTGGAGCAGGAGTTGGGCGTTGAACTGGTGGAGCGGGGACCGCAGTCACTGCGGCTGACGCCGGCCGGCCACCGGCTGGCCGAGCACGCCCAGGCGATCACCGACCTGATGGCCGTCGCCGAGGACGACCTGCGGGAGCACTCGGCGGCGGCCGCCGGACTGCTCCGGATCGGCTTCTTCGTCTCGGCCGGGCTGGAACTGCTGCCCCGGGCGCTGTCCGCGTTCGCGGCCGGGCACCCGCAGGTGGAACTGGAACTGGTGATGGGCCAGCCGCACGAGGCGGTGCCCGATCTGGAGGCCGGCCGGCTGGACGCGGCGGTGGTCTTCGAACACCCGCTGGACCCGTGGTGCCGCCGGGCGGCGGTGGAGGTGCGGATGTTCTTCGAGGAGCCGCAGCTGATCGTGCTGCCGCCGCGGCACCCGCTCGGCCGACGCCCGGTGGTCCGGCTGGCCGAGCTGGCGGACGAGAACTGGATCGGCACCCACGGCGGCGGCAGCGGCGAACCGGTGCTCGAACGGGCCTGCGCCGCCGAGGGGTTCCGCCCCCGGGTGCGCTGCCGCAGCGACCACTACCAGGTCACCGTCAACCTGGCCCGGGCCGGGATGGGCGTCGCGCTGATCCCGGCGCTCGGCCTGGCGGACTGCACCGGCGTCCAGGTCTGCCGGCTGGAGCACCCGCAGCTGCACCGCCGCGTCGGGGTGGCCACCCGGGCCACCAACCGCAACCCGGTGCTGCGCGCCTTCCTCGCCGAACTCTCCGCCGCCGCACGGGAGATCGGCTCCGCACTGGAGCAGCGCTGGGCGACCTGACCCGGCGGCTGCGAGACCGGCCCGGGGCTCACCGCACCCGCAGCACCTCGCCCGCCCGTACCGCCGTCGGCCGCCCCTCGCGGACCGCCAGGCGCCCGGCCACCACCACCGTCTCCACCCCCTCCGGCGGCAGCAGCGGCCGGTCGAAGGTCGCCCGGTCCAGTACGGTCGCCGGGTCCAGCACCACCAGGTCCGCCACCGCGCCGTCGCGCACCACCCCGCGCCCGGCCAGCCGGAACCGCCCGGCCGGCAGCCCGGTCATCTTGTGCACCGCGAGCTCCAGCGACAGCAGCCCCTGCCCGCGCCCGTACCGGCCGAGCACCCGGGCGAAGCTGCCCGCCCAGCGCGGGTGCGGGCGACCGGGCTTGGGCACCCCGTCCGAGCCGATCATCGACAGCGGGCTGGCCAGCACCCGGCGTACGTCGTCCTCGCGCATCGAGTGGCTGATGATGGTCACCTCGCCGCGCCCCTCCCGCAGCAACTCGCAGACGTAGTCCACCGGGTCGGTGCCGCGCTCGGCCGCCAGGTCGGCGATCCGACGGCCCTCGGCGGAGCGCCGGGCCGGGGCGGCGGCGACCGAGATCAGGTCCCAGCCGCCGTTGCCGACGGTGTTCTCCCAGCCCTCCAGACCGTTCGCGATGTCCGCCCGGATCCGCTGGCGGACATCGGCCTCGCCCAGCCTCGCCAGCAGGGCGGCCGGCCCGCCCTCGCTCACCCACGGCGGCAGCATCGCGTGCAGCACGGTGCTGCCCGCGGTGTAGGGGTAGACGTCGCACAGCACGTCCACGCCCTCGGCCCGGGCCCGCTCCAGCCTCGGCAGGGTGCGCAGAGTGGCGCCCCAGGCATGCCGCCCGGCCGTCTTGTGGTGGGAGACCTGCAGTGCGGCGCCGGAGCGCGCCGCGATCTCCAGCGCCTCCTCCAACGCCTTCTCCACCTGGGACATCTCGTCCCGCAGGTGGGTCACGTACGGCTTGCGGTGCCGCGCGGCGACCCTCGCCAGCGCGACGAGCTCCTCGGTGTCGGCGTAACCGCCGGGCGGATAGATCAGACCGGTGGAGAACCCGGCCGCGCCCTGGGCGAGCGAACGGTCCAGCAGCTCGCACATCGCCGCCAGTTCCCCGTGCCGGGGCGGCCGGTCCTCGAAGCCCATCACCCCGGCCCGCAGGGTGCCGTGCCCGACCAGCGAGGCGAGGTGGTTGCGCCGCAGCTCGGGCCGCTGGCCGGCGGCGAAGGCGTCGAAGTCCGCGGCCGGGCGCACCGGACCGAGGCCGAAGGTGAGCCGCAGGTGCTCGGCCAGCCCGGGCAGCCGGCCGGGCAGCCCGGGGAACAGGCTGCTGCCGCAGTTGCCGCCGATCTCGGTGGTGACGCCCTGGAGCAGCGGGGCCAGCCGCAGTTCCTCGACGGCGCCGTCCCCGGCGCCGTGCTCCTCGCCGTCGAGGGCGGTTGCGGCGGCCAGGGCGTCGGAGTGGGTGTGGACGTCGATGAAGCCCGGGGTGACGACCCGCCCGGTGACGTCCAGCACCTCGGCCGCGTCCGCCGTGGCACCCGGCGGCAGGACGGTCACCCGCCGGCCGACCACCGCCACGTCGGCCCGCCGGGCGACGGCTCCGGTACCGTCCACCAGGGTGCCGCCGCGCAGCAGCAGGTCGATCGGGCCGGACGGCGGGCGGTGCATCGGTGACTCCTCGACGACGTGACGACGTGACGACTTGACGACCCGATGACCCGATCACCCGACGACTCGACGACTCGACGGGCTCCTCGGGCGGGAACGGTGCGCCGATGCTGGCAGGCGACGGCGGGGAACGGAAGACGCTGCAGTCTTTTGCCGTCTCAGCCACCACTTCGGTACCGCTGCTGGCACGGGAAGGCCCCTGCGCCCCGAACAGTCGGGACGCAGGGGCCGTTCGCCGCGCGGGCTCGGATCAGCCGGTGCTGCCGCGGCGCCGGCGGAGCCGGATCAGGGCCGCGCCGGAGGCGGTGAGGACGGCGGCGGCCCCGGCCAGGCCGGCGACCGGGAGACCCGTGGCGGCGAGGCTGCCACCGCCCTTGCCGCCACCACTGCCGCCGGCGCCGGCCGGGTTGGCGGGCGGCGGCGGGAGGGTGCCGCCGTCACCGTCGCCGCCCGTCCCGCCGGTCCCGCCGCTCGGGGGCCCGGTGGGCGTCGGCGTCGGCGTCGGGCTGGTGCTCGGCTCGCCGGTCGGGGTCTGCGTCGGTGCCGGGGTGGTCGGCGTCGGCGTGGGTGTGGGTGTGGGGGTCGGCGTGGGCGTAGGGGTCGGCGTGGGCGTCGGACTGCCGGCCTGACCGCTGTTGTCACCGCTCATGACGGTCAGCCCGTCGTCCTTGTACGACAGCGCCTCCGCCTTCGCGTGCTGGGTGACGTCGTCGAGGTTCGGCTTCGCCGCCTGGAAGGCCGCCTGGTCGATCTTCTGCTGCGGCTGCTGCTGGAAGTCGACACCGCCGACGATGTACGTGTAGACGGTGCCGCCGAGCGGGAGCTGGTAGGTGAAGTCCCCTTCGGTGTAGGACTTCCGCATCTCCTGCCAGACGGTCCGCTTGTCCCAGTCGGCGTTCTTGCCGCGCAACGGCCACTTCGACACGTCGTTGCCGTCGATGAGCTTGGTGAAGGCCCCGCCGAACGCCGTCGGGTCCTTCGCCACCGTCTGGCGGACGTACTCGGCGCCGATCCGGGCCTTGTAGACCCGGCGCAGGTCCGCGTACTTGGGGTCCTCGTTCACCTCCTTCTCCACGATCGGCAGGATCGTGGAGCGGTAGACGTCCATGTTGTGGTCGATCTGCTCCTTGGTCAGGATGCAGCTCGCGCCGGGGCCCGAACTGGTGTAGTTCTGGGCCACCGTCTTGACTTCGAGCGGGCTGTCGACGATGTAGACGCCGTCGTCCTGGACCCGCACCTTGGCTTCCTTGGGCACGATCCAGTTGCGGGTGGAGTTCATGCACGGCAGCCCGTCGACCCGGGAGATGCCGTACCAGAACGTGTTCCCGGCGTCCGTCTTCGGGTCCTCGGCGCGGCCGAAGTCGCGCTTCATCGCCAGGTCGGCCTCCAGCAGCACCCGTCCGGCGTCCGTTGTGTCGAACGGCGGCTGCATGATCGTGCTCGGGTCGTCCGGGTTGAGGTTGACCCAGAAGTGGTCGGGGCTGAGCGCGAGCCAGGTGAAGAAGGCGTCCGAGATCAGCTGCGCCTTCTCCTGGCCGCCGTAACCGGGCTTGTCGTCCTCGTCGGTGTTGCCGGCGCTGTACGCGTACTTGAGGTCACCGGCCTTGGTCTGGCCGATGTAGGAGAGGTCGAGGGTGGAGAAGTCGATGCCGCCGGGCCGCCGGATGTCCTGCTCGGGCTCCTCGATCAGGCCGTTGGTGCGCTGGACCTCCTGCTCCGCCTCCTCCGGCGTCGGCGCCGACCCCTTCACCATGTCGGTCCCGGCGCCGACGGACGGCTTGGCCGGGTCCACCGTCATGGTGCCCGGGTCCTCCCGCAGGTACGGGGTCTGCTCGAACTGCGGCTCCGGGGTGGCCGAGTGCCGGTAGTAGTCGACCCCGGCGCCCTTGTACTTGGCGAGCGTCTTGGCGTCCGGCTCCTGGCCGTTGATGTAGACGACCTTCCAGCCCCGCTCGCCCAGGGCCTGGTCCACCGGCAACTGGGCCTTGTCGTAACCGATGCCGGACTTGATCTCGTAGACCGTCCGGGTCCGCATGTTGACCGCGTCGAACTTCCGGTCGGTCTTCGGGAACCGGTCCCCGAGCTGGTCCTTCAACTCCTGGTACAGCTTCGGGTCGAGGTCCTTCAGGCTGCCCTGACAGATCCAGTCCACCCCGCCGAGGTTGAAGTAGCGCACCACCTCGCGCTCGTAGGCCTCACCGCGCCGGTTGTTGCCCACGTTGCGGGTGTAGACGTTGTTCAACCACTCGTTGAAGCTGCCCTTGTACGGCGAACCGCCCGCCTGCTTCTGCATCCAGGTCGCGACCGCGTTCTCGATCGTCCCCCAGTCGTACTTCTTCGGGTCCGAGCCCTGCGGCAGCGCAATGCTCGACGGGTCCTCCAGCCCGTTGAAGCCCTTGGACGGCAGGTCGTACGGGTAGAGGCGCTGCTCGGCGTCCGGGGTGGCCCACTGGCCGGAGCCGGCGGGCCGGTAGCCGGGAAGCGTGGACCGGTCCGGCGGATTCGGCCCGGTGCCGTACTTGTCCTGGCAGCGCGTGATGCTCGGCGCCGCCTCCGCATGCTCCTGAAGACCGGGCAACCCGGCGAACACGAGCGTGGTGATCCCGAGGACGACGGCCGCGGCCTGGGCCGCCAGCCGTCCCCTGGTGCGACGTAACGGTTGCTGCACGGTGTGGCGATCCCCTTGTGGGAGCCGTGAGTTGGCACGCAAGCACGCCTGCGGCGTGCGGCCCCGGCAGCGTGCGGCCCCCGTCGACGCGCCACCGGCGGGCGCCACCCTAGTCGCGGCACGGCGGGAGTTCGGCGACTTTACAGATCAGGCACAGAAGGCACAATTTTGGCTGAACGAACGGGAGTTGGGGGTGCGGGCGTAGGCTGGCCGACATGAGCGATGATCACGGTCGGGCAGTCGAGGAGTGGCTGCAGGACCTTCCCCTCCTAGTCGCCCGCCTGGAGCAGGTCCACCTGCCGGAGGGCACTGTTCTCGACCACTCCCCCGAGTCGCTGGCCGCCGTGGAACGGGCGCTCGTCGACCAACCCGGCGGCGCGGACGAGGACTTCGCGCGCGCGGCGGCGGCGTACGTGGGTGAGGTCCTGATGGGCGCCTGCGGCGGGCGGTGGGGCTGGGAGGGCGAAGCCGTCGTGCTCCCCGACCCGGCACTCGGCCTCGCGCCCCTACGGGTCGGCCCGCTGGTTCACCTCGCCCTCGCCTCGGGCAGCGGCAGGGTCTTCACCGAGGAGCGCCTGCGGCTCCTGACGGCCGTCGCCACGATCCGCGCCACCGACCCCGACTGGGCGCCCCACAAGGAACCTTCACCCCTGGACCCGCTCGGCCCCCAGCCCGATGACCCGGCCCTCGCCACCTGGCTGCGCGAACGCCGGGCCGCGTTCCCGGCATGGGCAGATGACCTCCCCGGTGGCCGCAGCACGTTCGACTTCTCCCTCACCAGCCTCGACGCCCTGGAACGCGAGGTCCGTCTCCGCCACGCAGTCGCGACCGACCCCTTCCTGACCGGTGCGGTCTGGTACCTGGGCCAAGTGGTCTGCCGCCACAGCGACTCCGAGTGGCTCCACTGGCCCGTCGACCCCACCGCCGAACCCGGCAGCCACCACCACCCCGACAACCCCTGGTCCGGCATCCCCTTCACCCACCAGCCCCTGCGCCGGGACGGCCTGGCCTTCAACCCCTCGGCCGAACTCCACAACCTGGTCCGCTTCGGCGACGGCTACCACCTGCGCAACGTCGTACCCGCCGCCCGAACGTAGGTGTCCTCCCTGGTCAACCGGCCAGTGGCGGATTGAGCCGCGCGAACGCCTCCTGCCGGCGGTACGGGAAGTACGGGTACGGCGCCGTCCGCGCGCTCGCCGCGTCCAGGCGGGCGATCTGGTCGGGCGTCAGCGTCCAGCCCACCGCGCCGAGGTTCTGGCGGAGCTGGTCCTCGTTGCGGGCGCCGATGATGACGGAGGAGACGGTCGGGCGGCGCAGCAGCCAGTTGATGGCGATCTGGGGTACCGTGCGGCCGGTTTCGGCGGCGATCTCGTCGAGGGCGTCGACCACGCGGTAGAGCTGGTCGTCCTCGACGGGCGGACCGTAGTCCGCCGTGTCGTGCAGGCGACTGCCGGCCGGGAGGGGCCGGCCGCGGCGGATCCGGCCGGTGAGGCGGCCCCAGCCGAGGGGGCTCCAGACCAGGGCCCCGACGCCCTCCTCCGCGGCGAGGGGCATCAGTTCCCACTCGTAGTCGCGGCCGACCAGGGAGTAGTAGACCTGGTGGGCGGCGTGGCGGGGGCGGCCGTGGCGGTCGGCGAGGGCGAGGGACTTCATCAGCTGCCAGCCGGAGAAGTTGGAGACGCCGGTGTAGCGGATCTTGCCCGCGCGGACGAGGTCCTCCAGGGTGGCCAGCACCTCCTCGATCGGGGTGGCGGCGTCGTAGGCGTGCAGCTGGAAGAGGTCGAGGTAGTCGGTGTCGAGGCGGCGCAGCGCGTCGTCGACGGAGCGGATCAGCCGGGCGCGGGAGGTGCTGGCCTGCTGGGGGCCGTCGCCGACGGGCAGTCCGGCCTTGGTGGAGATCAGCACCTGGTCGCGGCGGCCGCGGACGACCTGGCCGAGGACCTCCTCGGAGGCGCCGTCGGAGTAGACGTCGGCGGTGTCGAAGAGGGTGACGCCGGCGTCGATGGCGATGTCGAGGAGGCGGCGGGCCTCTTGGACGTCGGTGGTGCCCCAGGCGCCGAAGAGCGGGCCCCAGCCGCCGAAGGTGCCGGTGCCGAGGCTGAGGGCGGGGACCTTGAGGCCGGAGGCGCCGAGCCGGCGGTATTCCATGCTGGTGGATTCCGTGGTCGTGGACATGAGAGTGCTCCCCTCGGAGCCCCTAATGGGACTCTCGTTCCGTTAGGATGACATCGAAGCTAGCAGACTCCACCCAGCTAATGGAACAGGAATCCCGTTAATGGTCGACGAGCCCACCCCTCCCGGCACCGTCCGCCCCGGCGGCCGCACCGCCCGGGTCCGCGCCGCCGTGCTGCGGGCCGCCGAGGACGCCCTGGTCGAGCACGGCTTCGGCGGCCTCGACCTCGGCGACCTCGCCCAGCGGGCCGAGGTCGGCCGCACCACCGTCTACCGCCGCTGGGGCAGCACCGGCGCCCTGGTCGCGGACCTGCTCGTCGACATGGCCGAGCAGTCGCTGCCGCGCTCCCGCAGCGGCTCACTCGCCGAGGACCTGCGGGCCAACGCCCGCCTGGTCCAGCGCACCCTGGCCGACCCCCGGCAGGGCGCGCTGTTCCGCGCCGTCATCGTCGCGGCCAACGGCGACCCGGGGACGGCCGAGGCACTGCGGCTCTTCTACCGGCGCCGGGTCGAGGAGTGGGCGCCGTGCGTCACCGAGGCCGTCGAGCGCGGTGAACTCCCGCCCGGCACCGACCCGTTCGAGGTGATTCGGGCGGTCTCGGCGCCGCTCTACTACCGGATGCTGACCACCGCCGAGCCACTCGACGAACCCGCCGCCGACCGCGCGGCAGCGGCCGCCGAGGCGGCCGCCCGGGCGGGGGCGTACCGGCGGCCGGAGGGGTGAGCGCGCACACGGCGGCGACGGCCGCCGACGGCGGGTCAGGGCCTGATTGCGTACGCTCCGTCACCTGATCGGGGCTCAGCGGCTGCGGAGCGCAACCGGCCTTCGTAGCGTCATGGTCATGATGATGACCTTGAGAACTTCGCTGCTCGCCGTCCTGACCACCGCGACCCTGGCCGCCGGCCTCGGCTACGCGCCGCCCGCGTCAGCGTCCGAGGCGTCGGCCGTCAGCGTCCCGTATTTCCACCAGCAGCTCAGCAACGACTGCGAGGCCGCCGCCCTGCGCATGATCCTCGCCGCCCGGGGCGTGAAGGCCAATGACCAGGACGTCCTGAACCGGATCGGCGTCGACTACGACCACCCCGAGTTCGGGCACTCCGGCCCGCTGTCCGGCGACCCCTACGTGGCCTTCGTCGGCGACCCGGACGGCTCGGAGGTGGACGGGACCGGCTACGGCGTCTACTACCCGCCGGTGGCCAAGGCCGCCCGCGCCTTCGGGCTCACCGTGCGCCAGGACAGCGAGGGCGTCTCCGTCCAGAAGCTGAAGGACGAGTTGGCGGCCGGCCACCCGGCGATCGCCTGGGTGGACTACCTGTGGCGACACCTCCCCAACACCCCCTACACGGCGTACGACGGGCGGAGCGTGCTGTACGCGGGGCCCGCCGAACACACCGTCGTGGTCACCGGGTTCAGCGGCGGCAAGGTGTCGCTCAACGACCCCGCGCGGGGCCGCACGACGGTCTCCGAGGAGGAGTTCGCCGACGGCTACGCCACCTACAAGCACATGGCCGTGGTCATCAGCTGAACCCGCCGGATCGACGGCTCAGAAGAAGGAGTCGTCGTCGTCCTCGTAGTAGTTGTTGACGACCACCTGGGGCTCGTCGTCGCTCAGCGCCTCGTTGAGCAGCATGCCACCGACCAGGCCCGCCGCGCCGGCGCCGATCATCGCACCGGTGCCGAAGCGGCGGCCGCCCTGCTCCTGCTGGTGCTGGGCGGGCACCTGCTGCGGGACCTGCTGGGGGTAGCCCTGCTGCGGGTAGCCCTGCTGCGGGTAGCCCTGCTGGGGGTAGCCGGCCTGCTGGGCGTAGCCGGCCTGCGCCGGGGTGTAGAACGGCGGGACGGTGGTCTGCACCCGCTGGGCGCAGGCGGCGCAGGTCTCGACCTGGCGGGGCACGCCCCACTGGGGCTGCCACAGCACCACGGCCGAACCGACGCCGTGGGTGGGGTCGAAGAAGCAGGTCACGGGTGAACTCCCTGTTGCTGGCTGGGTCTTCGGTACAGCAGGAACAGCAGGAACAGCGGGAAGGACGGCGGGGACGGGCGGGGCGACGGTCGGCGCCGGGGCGGCGGCCGGCGCGGGCTGCAGGACGTCCACGCCGAAGTCGGCGGCGATCCCCGCCAGCCCCGAGGCGTAGCCCTGCCCGACGGCGCGGAACTTCCAGTCCGCGCCGTGCCGGTAGAGCTCGCCGAACACCATGGCCGTCTCGCCGCCCGTCTCCGGCGTCACGTCGTAGCGGGCCACCTCGGCACCGCTGTCCGCGTCGGTGAGCCGGACGTACGCGCCGCGCACCTGCCCGAAGGTCTGCCGGCGCTGCGCCGCGTCGTAGATCGCCACCGCGAAGACGACCTTCTGCACATCGGCCGAAACCCCGTCGAGCCGGATCTCGATCCGCTCCCGGTCCTGGCCGGCGCCCTCACCACCGAGGTGGCGGACGGCGCCGTCCGGGCTCTGCAGGTTGTTGAAGAAGACGAAGTGCTGGTCCGTGGGGACCTTGCCGGACGCGCCGCAGAGCAGCGCGCTGGCGTCCAGGTCGTACCCGGCGCCGACCGTCCAGCCGAGGCACACCCGGACGGACCGCACGCCGGGCGCCTGCCGGTTCAGGGAGACGTTGCCACCCTTCGTCAGGGCCACGCTCATCGGGTTTCCTCCACCGTCGTCCGCATCTCGCCGCACCTCACTGCAACTCGCTGTTCGACCACGACAACGCTGTAGAGCTCGCGCCGGTTCCCTCCCGCCCGGTGTTGTTCGTTCAGAACCGGACGGGGAGTTCCAGCAGGCCACGGGCCCGCATGGTGGGCCGGTGGCGCAGCCGCTCGACCGGGACGTCCAGGGCCAGGTCGGGGAAGCGGCGCAGCAGGGCGGTGATCGCGAGCGCGGTCTCCATCCGGGCCAGCGGGGCGCCCAGGCAGTAGTGGATTCCGTGGCCGAGCGCGAGGTGGCCGTTCTCCCGGCGGCGCAGGTCGAGCCGGTCGGGGTCGGTGAACTGTCCGGGGTCCCGGTTGGCGGAGGCGAGCGAGAGCAGCACCGTCTCCCCGGCCGGGACGGTGACGCCGCCGATGGTGACGGGCTCGCGCGGGAAGCGCCGGATGGCCAGCGGGGCCGGGCCGTCGAAGCGGGCGAACTCCTCGACGGCGCCCTCGATCAGCTCCGGGTCGGCGCGCAGGGCAGCGAGCTGTTCGGGGTGGGTGAGCAGGGCGAGGACGGCGTTGGCGATCAGGTGGACGGTGTTCTCGTAGCCGGCGAAGAGGATCAGGAAGGCCAGCGAGGTGAGTTCGTCCTCGCTGAGCCGGTCACCGGTGCCCTCGGTACCCGGGTCGCCCTCCTCGTCCCGAACCGCGATCAGGTCGGAGAGCAGGTCGTCGGCCGGTTCGGCGCGCTTGCGCGCGATCAGGCCGGTGAAGAAGCCGAGCATCGCCTTGACGGCGTCGCGGGCCTGCTCGGGGCGGGTCGGGTCCGGGGTGATCAGGGTGTCGGTCCAGGCCCGGAAGTCCCGCCGGTCCTCCTCGGGGACGCCGAGCAGGTCGCAGATGACGGTGATCGGCAGCGGGGCGGCGTAGCTCGCCAGCAGGTCGGCGCGGCCCGAGGGTTCGACGGCGTCGAGGAGCTGCTCGGCGACCCGCTCGATCGGTGCGCGCAGGGCGGCGACCCGGCGCGGGGTGAAGGCCCGGGCGACCAGGCGGCGGATCCGGGTGTGGTCCGGCGGGTCCATGTTGAGCAGGTTGGCGTCCAGCGCGGGCGGCAGCGCGAAGCCCCGGTAGTTGCCGGGGGCGGCGTGCGTCCGGTCGAGGGCCAGCCGGGGGTCGGCGAGCGCCTGCCGGACGTCCGGGTAGCGGGTGACCAGCCAGACGGGCAGCCCGTCCGGGCCGACGACCCGGTGGACGGGCGCCTTGGCGCGCAGCGTGTCGTAGGCGCCGTACGGGTCGGTGATCAGGGACTTCACGGTCGGATCGAGGGGTGTCACCCGCTCAGCCTACGGGTAGGGGGCAGGCGCTCTGGCGGGGCGTCAGCCCGCCGCCTATCGTCGGTGGGCATGACAAATACGCACCGCACCGTGAGCCGGACCGCCACCCGCGCCGCCAGACGCGCCACCGCCGTGGCCGCCGCCCTCGCCGCCCTACTCACCCCCGCCGCCGCGACCGCCGCGACCACCGCCCAGGCCGCACCCGCCGGCTGCCGGACCGTCACCACCGCTCCCCTGGACGCCGAACAGTCCCGGCTGCAGGACCCCCGCACCGCCGTCTTCACCGAGCGCTCCGGCCTCGCCGACCTGCTCCACGGCTTCCCCGCCGCCCTGTGCTCGGCCCGCACCGCCCACCGCGCCCGCCACGTCGTGGACGCCTGGGGCCGGGCCCTCTGGCAGGCCGGCCTCGACCGCGCCCAGGGCCGTCGGCCCGGCGGCGAGCTGCCCGCCCTCGACGACCGGCCGCTGTACTGGGCCCGACTCGCCATGACCGTCCAACTCGCCCAGTGGCAGCCCCGGTTCGACGTCGACCACACCGCCCTCCGGGCCCGCTTCGAGGACGCCTCGCGCGGCCTGGAGGACGGTTTCAGCGATCCCCGGAACACCGGCTCCGACGGCGACGACGTCCGGCGGATCTTCATCAGCGGCTTCGACCCGTACGGCCTGGACACCGAGCCCCGCCGCGCCAACCCCGCCGGCGCGGCCGTGCTGCAACTGCACGGACAGCGGATCACCCTCGCCGACGGCAGCACCGCCGAGGTGCGGGCCGTCGTCCTGCCGGTGCGCTACGGCGACTTCGACCACGGGATCGTCGAGCGCGCCTTCGGCCCCCACCTGGAGCCCGGCGGCCCGCAGTCCGCCGACCTGGTCACCAGCATCAGCCAGGGCTACCCCGGCAAGTTCACCCTGGAGGCCTGGGCCGGGCGGGCCCGTTCCGCCGACCCGGCCACCGACAACGTCGGCGCGCTCTCCGGCGGCACCACGGCCCACCCGGTCGACGCCCCGGGCCTCGCCGAGGGACCGCAGTTCATCCGCACCACCCTGCCGACCGACGCCATGACGGCCGTCCAGCAGCCCTACCCCGTCCTCCTCAACACGCCCGTCACCGAGATCCCGGCGGGCGCCACCGCCCCCGTGGTCCGCAAGGACGGGCCCACCCCCGGCTCCCGCGCGGTGGCCGGCGGCGGCGGGGGCTACCTCTCCAACGAGGTCGCCTACCGCTCCAACCGGCTGCGCCTGGACCTCAACCCGGACCTGCCCGGCGGCCACCTCCACACCCCGGTCCTCACCGGCCTGCCGGACCGGCAGGACCAGGTCACCTCACCGGAGTTCGAGCACAACGAGGCCGCGATCGCCGACCAGGTCCGCGCGATCCTCGGCCACGCCCGATTCTGAGCAGCGCCGGGCGCGCGGCGCCGGGGCGGGGCGGGATCAGACCGGGCCGGCGAAGCGGGTCCCGGCCGCCCGTTCCCGGGACCCGGCGATCTCGGCGTACGCCGCGTCCCGCCCCGCCCAGTGCGAGCCCTCGACCGACGCGCCGCGCTCCAGGTCCTTGTACACCTGGAAGAAGTGGGTGATCTCCAGCAGGTCGAACTCCCGCAGGTCGCCGATGTCCCGCAGGTCGGCGTAGCGCGGGTCCCGGGCCGGGACGCAGAGGATCTTGTGGTCCGGGCCGCGCTCGTCGCGCATCACCCACATCCCGACCGCCCGGCAGCTGAGCAGGCAGCCGGGCACGGCCGGTTCGCCGCCGAGGGCCAGGGCGTCCAGCGGTTCGCCGTCGCCGCCGAGGGTGCCCTCCACGTAGCCGTAGTCGGTGGGGTAGCGGGTGGCGGTGAAGAGGGTGCGGTCGAGACGGATCCGGCCCGCGTCGAAGTCCATCACGTACTTGTTCCGCGATCCCTGCGGGATCTCGATCATCACGTCGAACTCGGCGGGTTCCACCGTCGCCTCCTCCTCGACTCCTCGACTCCTGGGCCTGGGCCTGGGCCTGGGCCTGGGCCTGGGGAGATTGTCCGCCGTACGGGCCGCGTAGGCACCCGTCGAAACGGCCCCCGTCGTTCGGGCCCGGCCGATAGCATCCGGGCCATGGGGAGCTGGCAGGCCACGGTCATGGACTACCGTCACGAGCCGGGCGGGCGTCCGCAGGGGCGCCCGGAGGGGCCGCTGGCCCGGCGGGACGGGTGGGAGGTGCACGGCGGGGACGGCGAGCTCAGCCTGACCGACGCCGCCGGCCGGGTCCGCTGGCGGCGGCCCTGCCCGGGGCGGCCGAACGCGGCGCACCTCTCCGCCGACCGGGTGCTGGTCACCACCAGCTCCTTCGAGTACACCGCCTGGGGCCACCTCGGCCCGGCCCTGCTGCTGGACCTCGCCGACGGCGCTCTGGTGACCGAGCTGCGCGGCGAGCACGGTGCGGCGCTCGGCGCCGGGGGCCGCTTCGTCCTCGGGCTGGAGGGCTACGGCGCCTTCGACACCTGGGCCCACGACCGGGACGGCGCCGTCGTCGACGCCTGGCGCAGCTACGGCCACTACGTGGTCGGCGACGGCCTGCGGGTGGTCGAGACGGACCGCCGCCACCCCACCGGGAGCCGGGTGGTGCGGCTGCTGCCCGGCGGGGCGGTCGAGCGCGGCCCGCTGCTGGCCGACGCCCAGGCCCCGGCGCCACTGGTGCTGGACGACGGCACCCTGCTGGTGCTGGACGCGGGGGTGCTGCGCGCCGTCGGACCGGAGCTGGACGACGCCGTGCTCGCCGAGCTGCACCCGCTCCCGCCCGAGCAGCGGCACCGCTACACCGGTGCGCTGCACCGGACGGCCGAGGGCCTGACGGCGACGCTGGTGGAGCGCCACCCGACCCGGATGGGCGGCTACTCCACCCGCACCTGGACCCTCGGCCTGCACCGGCCCTGAACGTCCGTCCTGTCCGTCCTATCCGTCCCGTCCGTTCACGCTCACCCTCACGGCCGGACCACCGGCAGGTCGAGCACCGAGCCGTGCTCCCCGCCGTACCCGATCCGGTAGCTCGCCCGCCCGTCGGCCGGGAGCAGTTGGAAGGAGTCGGGGTTGGCGGCGGCCACGGTGAGCCGGATCCGGTCGCCGGCCCTGAACAGCACCGAGACCGGCTGGAGGTCGATCACCACCCGCTGCGCCCGTCCCTGCGGGAAGGGCGTGGCGTCGTCGGCCGCGTAGCTGCGCGGCGTGCGCAGCCGGCGCCAGTCGGGATTGTCCTCGCGGTCGGCCACCGCCCGCTCGGCGAGAGCGAGTTGACCCTCCGTCAGATAGCTGGCCCGGCCGTCGGGGGTGACGTCCTCCAGGTAGACGTGCAGGGCACCGTTCGCCGAGCCGGCCAGGCCGGTGACGTCCAGGGCGACCTTGCCGTTGCCGGTGACCCGGGTGGGCTCGGCCAGCGGCGCCGTGGTGTAGCTGAGCAGCTTGGCGTCCACGGCGGCGCGGTCGGGGTAACTCACCTCGTCCCCGGTGAGGTTGGTGTTCCAGCGGTCGAGCGGTCCGGTGCCGGCGGTCGGGTCCAGCCGCAGCGCGTCGGCCCCGGCGGGGCCGGCCTGGTCGCCGAGGGTGTTGCCCGCGCCGAGCCGGAGCGGCCGGGTGCGGGTGCCGGGCACCGGCCAGCGGGTGGTGGTACGCCAGACGTCCTCGTTGAAGGTGTAGTAGTGCACCTGCCGCTTGCCGTCGGGGCGGGCACCGTCCCGTACGTAGTGGTCGAAGAAGTCGACCACCCGCTGGTCGTTCACGTCGTGTTCGGCCCGGGTGAGCCGCCGGGCGGGCCGGAACGGGTCGGCGAGCCAGCCCGCGCCGTGGTTCCACGGGCCGATCCAGTCGTCCTGGGTGTTGGACAGGCCGGTGAACTGGGACAGCACGCCGTTGGCCGTCCCCGCGTCCAGCCAGCCGGCCCGGGTCAGCACCGGCACCCCGCCGTCCTCGACCGCGTCGGTCTTCTCCCCGACGCTGCCGACCGTCCAACTCTGCGGTCCGTTGCGGTAGTCGCGGTGGACGCCGGTGTGGGCCAGCTCGACCAGGTTGGCGTTGTCCGCGTGCTCGGCGCGGGCGGCGGCCATCAGCGCCGGGCCGTCCGGGCCGTCGACCGGCCGGGGCGTCAGTCCGGTGAGGCCGCCCTGCGCGCAGAGCTGCCGGGTCTCGGCGCTGGTCTCGCAGGTGGTGCCGCCGGTGCCGTCCAGGATGCGCAGCAGCAGCGCGTACGGGGCGAGCCGGGGCTCGATCAGCAGGCCGCCGGGGCGCACCAGGTCCTCGTACGGGTCGAAGTCGTAGGAGATCGGGGCGGCGGCGGCGATGTGGTGGTCGCCGAGGGCGGTGGCGAGCATCGCGGTGTCGCCGCCGTAGGAGACGCCGGTGGTGCCGACCCGGCCGTTGGACCAGGGCTGGGCGGCGATCCAGTCGCTGAGCGGGCCGCTGTCGGCGACCGCGTCGGAGCCCAGTTCGGCGGTCAGGGTGCCAAAGGAGGCGCCGGTGCCGCGCAGGTCGGCGACGACATAGACGTAGCCCCGGGCGTTCCAGTCCTCGGCCTCGCCGCTGGAGCCGCCCGTCTGGCCGGCCAGGACCCGGGCCCGCCAGTAGCGCTGGGTGACCAGGACGGTGGGGAGCGCGGCGCCGGGTCGGGTGCCCTGCGGGACGTAGACGTCGACGGCGAGGCGGACACCGTCGGGCATGGTGACGTACCGTGACTGGAGGTGCGGTACGACGGCGGCGTCCGCGACGGCCGGGGTCGCGGCCAGTCCCAGCAGGGTGAGCGCGGAGAGCGCGGCCACCAGGGGACGGCGCAGCGTCCCCCGGCCGATCGTCCCCCGGTTCATCGGTCGGTCGCCTTCCAGGGGCCTTCCTCGGGGCGCGCCTCGGTGTCCGTATCCGGCCAGGGCGGCATGGTGACGGCGGTGATGCACAGCGGCCCGGCGCCGTCCGGGTCGGCCCGGAACTGGAAGGCGGTGCCCAGCGGGATCGACACCGCCGTGCCGGGGCCGAGCCGGTGGATCTCCTCCCGGCCGTCCTGGCGCCGCCACACCTCGCCGCCGCCCGCGGTGACCTGCCACAGCTCTTCCACGGTGGCGTGCGAGACCGCCCGGGTGACCTGCCCGGGGGTCAGCTCGAACACGGCGAGGCTGCCGCGCCCGTCCAGGACCAGCAGCGGGCGGACCAGGGCGCCGTCCGGGGCGGTCACCACGGGGGCGTCGCCGGTCTCGATGCTCTCGAAGGGTTGGTGCGCCGCTCGTTCTCTCGACTGATCGTTCGACTGATCGTTCATCCGACGACCCGGCCTCTCTCGTACGACGGAGTTCCTGGGCTCGTCCCCCGCCGACGATCAGACCATGCGGCTCGGAGCGCCCGCCATCCTCAGCGGTCCGTATCCGACCCCGAGACAACCCCGAGGGATTCCGCGGCCGCTACCCCGAGACAGCGCCCCCGACGCCCCCGACGCCGCTGCCGACTCCCCCGTCACCGTCCGGGCGTCCGACCGTACCGAAGTCGCGCACGGCCTCGCTGACGATCGCCTCCAGCCGGGCGTGGTGGGCGCCGCGCCAGTACGCCTGCCCGCAGTCCGCGCACTGGGCGAAGGCGTCGTAGGAGCGCTCGGTGCCGTCGTGCAGCTGCTCGCGCACCGTGGTCTTGTGCACGGTGCGCAGCGTGCCGTTGCAGGTGGTGCAGCGACTCCAGGGGGCGAGCGGCGGCGCGAACCGGGAGAGCACGTCCCGCAGTTGCTCGGCCGGGCGGTGGCTGTAGACGTACGCGCCGGCCCACAGCTCGCGTCGGCGCAGCAGGCCGCGGTCGCGGGAGAGCATGATGCGCTGCTCGGCGGCGGAGCGGGCGGCCAGTGCGGCGTCGCCGATGTCCGGGTTCTCGTAGGCGGCGTCGATGCCGAGCAGGCGCAGCCGGCGGGTGAGGGTGCCGAGGTGGACGTCCAGCAGGAAGCGCGGCGGGGTGGGCGAGGGCTGCGGCCGGGCCACCGCCGCCACGCTGATCAGCTCGGCGTCGGCCGGGACGTACGAGTCCGGCACCGGCCGGCCGTCCACCAGCAGGCCGCCGACCTCGGTGAGCGGGACGCCCAGCGACTCGACCACGTGACCGAGGCTGGAGGTGCCGTCGGTGCGCAGCGCGGTACGGCCGGCCCGGCGGGGCGCGGAGACGAAGAGGTGCAGCTCAGGGGCGAAGTCAAGCCAGATCTGGGGTCGGTCCACGCGGCCAGCATGCCAGCGGGCGGCGGGCCGGGGCCAGTGCTTTCCGCCGGGGCCGGTGTTTTCCGCCGGGGCCGGTGGGCCGCCTGCGGAGCGGCCTACGAAGCGGCCGACGCCGGGGTGCCGGGCGCCGGGGTGCCGGGCGCCGACGCGGGCACGGCCCCGCGGTCGCCCGCCGCCGCCCAGCGGGCCACCGGGCCCATCGCGTACCCGGCGGCGAGGAACACCCCGCCGAGCACCAGCCAGCCGACCGGCCCGCCGTCCAGCAGCAGCGTGGTGAGCAGCAGCGGCCCGAGGGTGCGGGCGACGGCCACGCCGGTGCCGAAGAAGCCCTGGTACTGGCCGATCCGCTCGGGCGGCGCGAGGTCGAAGCCGAGCTGCCAGGAGCCGGCCGACTGCCGCATCTCGCCCGCGACCTGCAGCACGGCGGCGGCCGTCAGCAGGGCGGCGAACACCCACACCGGGACGTCCAGCGCGGACAGCCCGCAGACCACGCAGGAGGCGAGCAGCAGCAGCCCGGCGGCGCGCACCGCCCGGACCGCGGATTCCAGCCCGCTGACGCCGCGCGCCGCCCGGACCTGGAAGGCCAGTACGGCCAGGGTGTTGAGCACGAACAGCGCCGAGCCGAGCCAGCCCAGGCCGGGGGCGCGCCGGGCGATCCACAGCGGCAGGATCAGGCTGAGCAGCGGCATCCGCAGCAGCAGGACGGTGTTGACCAGGGTGACGGCGGCGTAGCGCCGGTCCCGCAGCACGGCCAGCTTCGGGCCGGTGCCCGAGTCCGGTGCGGCGGGCGGGACTTCGGGCAGTCGGCGGAGCACGAGCGCGCCGATCAGGAAGCCGAGTGCGGTGACGGCGAAGGCGCCGAGGTAGCCGGCCCGGGTTCCGACGGTCAGCGCGACGCCGCCGACCGCGGCGCCGACGGCCAGTCCGCCGTTGAGGGTCGACTGCAGGTGGGCGAGCAGTCCGGTGCGTTCGGCGGGCGGCACCAGGCCGGCGACCAGCGCCTGCCGGGCGGCGGTGAGGCCGGACTGCGCGGTGGCGTAGAGGCAGACGGCGAGCAGGAACGGTCCGTAGGAGCGGATCACCAGGAGCGCGGCGACGGTGACGGTGGCGGCGAGCGCGAGGGTCACGGCGGTGCGGCGCGGGCCGCGGCGGTCGGCGAGGTGGCCGAGCGGGACGCCGGCCAGCGAACCGATCGCCCAGGCGAGGGCGAGGCCGAGGCCGAGGGCGGTCGGCGACATGCCGACGACCCGGGTGAAGTAGAGCGCGGAGCAGGTGTAGTAGGCGCCGTCGCCCACCGAGCTCGCCAACTGGGCTGCGGCGAGGGTGCGTTGGGGGCCGGCCGGGGGCAGCAGGGTGCCGCCGTGGGCCGACGTCCGGCTCCGGTTCGACGCTGCTGTGACTTCTCTCACTGCTCTCACTGCTCTCCTGACACTCCGTCGACCCCCCGGCGGACGGGCGCGCGGGCCGGACCTTCGCAACCACCCGGGGCGGCCGTCGGTGGGACGGCGTCCAGCCTAGGGAAGAAGTGGACCGGCCGACAGGTCCATTGATCTTGCGTTTGCATGGGCCACTTCCGGGCCCCGCCGCACCCTCCGGCCGACCCCCCGCCGCACCGTCGGACGACCACTGAACTCCCGTACGACGGCCCCTCGTTGATCCACCGGACAGGCCCGAAACCGCGCCGCTCCGGCCCCGCCCGCCGGGCCGAAGCGCCGTCCGTACCCGCTCCGACTCCCCCGCCGGAAGCGGATCGGACACCTCCACCACCCGACCGGAGGGCCAAGATTGACCGTGTTGACCCGTCAGTAGCACCCTCCATATGCTCAACGGCGTTCGCGATCCGGCACCGGGGCCGGGGCCGTCCGCGCCCGCCCGATCCGGCGCCGTCTCCGGCTCGAAGGGTTTCCTCCCATCAGCACCTCCATCGCGCCCTCGGGCTCCTCCGGCCACCCGGACGAGGCGGCCGGACCCACCGCCGGGGACACCGGGCGGCGCCGCTTCCTCACCTATCTGCTGGCCGGCCCGACGCTGACCGTCGCCGCCCGGCTGGGGCTCGACGCCGCCGCCCCGGCCTCCGCCCAGGCCGCCGAGCGCACCGCCGCGGCCGCCGCCGCGGCGACCGCCCGCGCCGCCACCGCACCCCCGCAGCTGTTCGGCCTCCCGGGCATCCCCGACGTCCTCGACCTCGGCGACGCGATGATCCTCGCCGGGCTCCCGACGTCACACCTGCTGGTGCTCGAAATCACCCCCGCCGGGCGTGCCGCGCTGTACCTCCCCCGACTGGAGGTCGGCCAGGGCCTGACCACCGCGATCGCCATGCTGGTCGCCGACGAGCTCGACGCCGAACTCACCGACGTGGACGTGCCGCTCTCCGACGGCCGCCCCGAACTGCTCTTCAACCAGCTCACCGGCGGCTCCAACTCGGTGCGCGCGCTGTACGACCCGGTGCGGGCCGCGGCCGCCGCCGCCCGCGCCCGGCTGGTCACCGCCGCCGCGCGGCGGTGGAACGTTCCCGCGAGCGGCCTGCGCACCGCCGGCTCCGCCGTCCTCGCCCCCGACGGCCGCCGCCTCGCCTTCGGCGAACTCGCCGCCGACGCCGCCGCCGTGATCGTGCCCGCCGTCCCCGCCACCCCCAAGCCGGCCGGGCAGCGCCGCCTGGTCGGCCGGCCGACCGGCCGCATCGACGCCCGCGACATAGTGACCGGGCGCACCAAGTACGCCGGGGACCTCCAGGTCCCGGGCGCCGCGCCCACCGTGGTCGCCCGCCCGACCACCGTCAACGGCACCCTGAAGTCCCTGGACGCCTCGGTCGCCCGCGCCATGCCCGGCGTGCTCGCCGTGGTGCAGATCCCCAGCGGCGTCGCCGTCCTCGCCGAGACCTTCGACCAAGCGCTCAAGGCCCGTGACGCGCTGCGCACCACCTGGAACCCCGGGCCGGTCGCCGACCTCTCCACCGCCGACGTCCAGGCGAAACTGCGCGCCGCCCACGCGCCGTTCCTGCTGCCGCCGCTGCTCACCCCGTACCTGGACGGCGAGTTCGACTTCGCCTTCGTCAACCACGCCCCGATGGAGGTCCTGACCGCCGTCGCCGACGTGCGGCCGGGCCGCGCCGAGCTGTGGTTCGCCGCCCAGAGCCCGATCATCGCCCAGCAGACCATCGCCGCCGAACTCGGCCTGCCGCAGAACGCCGTCACCGTCCACGTGGTGCGCGGCGGCGGCTCCTTCGGGCGCCGGCTGTTCTTCGACGCCGCCCTGGAGGCCGCCCAGATCTCCAAGGCCGCCGGGCGTCCGGTCAAGCTGATGTGGACCCGCAACGACGACATGCGGCACGGCCGGATGCGCCCGGCCAGCCACCACCGGATCCGCGCCACCTACGGCCTCGGCCAGGTGCTCAGCTGGGAGCACCGCGCCGCCACCGTCCGCACCGACCTCTCGCACGGCCTGGGCGAGGCGCTCACCGGAGCCGGGTTCAACCTGTCGATCGCCGGGATCAGCCTCGCCCAGGCCTTCTTCCTGCTCACCGAGAAGAACCCGTACAACGTCGGCATCCCCACCCAGCTGCTCGCGGAGGTGCCGCTGCAGCTGCACACCGGCAGCTGGCGCTCGGTGTACTCCGGCATGGTGCGGGTCGCCGACGAGATCATGATGGACGAACTCGCCCGCCGGATGGGCCAGGACGAGGTCGCCTTCCGCCGGGCCCGGCTGCGCGACGCGTCCGGACAGGCCGTGCTGGACACCGTCGCCAAGGCCGGCAACTGGGGCCGGCCGATGCCGGCCGGCCAGGCCCAGGGCGTCGGCTACCACGACGAGAACGGCGCCCGGGCCGCCTACCTGGTCGAACTCGACGCCACCGACCGGGCCAACCCCCGGGTCACCAAGGCCGTCGTCGCCGCCGACGTCGGCCAGGTCATCAACCCCACCGGACTGGAAGCCCAGTTGACCGGCGCGCTGGTCGACGGCATCTCGGTGATCCTCCAGGCCGGCAACCACCTCGACAACGGGGCCTTCCGGGAGGGGAGTTACGCCGATTTCCACTACGCCCGGCAGCGCAACACCCCGCCGACCGTCGAGATCCACCTCATGCCGCCGAGCGGATCCCCGGGCGGCGCGGGCGAGTTGGGCGTTCCGGCGGCCTCCGCCGCGGTCGCCAACGCCTACGCCCGCGCGACCGGCACCAGCCCGCGCTCCTTCCCGATCAACTTCTGACCTCCCGGAATCAAGGACCCCAACTCCCCATGCCCACCCACACCTTCGTCCTCAACGGGCAGCCCGTCACCGTCGAGGCCCCGGACGACATGCCGCTGCTCTGGGTCCTGCGCGACAAGCTCGGCGTCACCGGCCCCAAGTACGGCTGCGGCGTGGGCGTCTGCCGGGCCTGCACCAGCCACCTCGACGGCCAGGAGTTCCAGCCCTGCACCCGCTCCGTCAAGGAGTGCGCGGGCCGCACCGTCACCACCATCGAGGGCCTCGCCGACGGCGACACCCTGCACCCGGTCCAGGAGGCCTGGATCGACTGCGACGTCGCCCAGTGCGGCTTCTGCCAGCCGGGCCAGATCATGACCGCCGTCGCCCTGCTGCGCCGCACCCCGAATCCGACCGACGCGGACATCGACCAGATCCAGAACATCTGCCGCTGCGGCAGCTACCCGCGGATCCGCGCGGCCATCAAGCGCGCGGCGGCCGGCGGGCAGGTGCACTGACGCGGTGTTCGAGGACCCCGGAGTCGAGTACACATCGTTGGCGACCTTGGGCGCCCCGGGGTCCGGGTCCCGGTAGACGCCCACGCCGTGGCCGGTCGGGTGGACCCCGAGTACGTACCAGCCGTTGGCGGAGGCGCTGCCCGCCGAGACGCCCACCGCACCGGCCGCCATCGCCAGCACCACTGCGGCGGTCGCCCCGCGCCGCCCGATCCTCTTCATGACGTTCTTGATCACGGCGACTCCCTGTCCGGTCGAAACGCTCCGAGGCCGCCCCGTCGATCTCGGCGGCGGAGCCAGCTGACCCGATCACCTCCCCTGTTCGGTACTGCCTGACAGGAACTGACAACAGCTGCCACCGTCCGCCGAAGTTCGACGCCGACCGGTCCGACCCTCCCGTCCTTCAGCTCTCCTCCTACCGGCTGACCACCGCGCACCGGATCGCCACCGCCCCCGACCGCTGCACCGGCAGCACGACGGCCCGCCCGCCCGGACTCCGGGTGGGCGGGCCGTCGCCGCGCGGCTGCCATCGCCGTGCGGACCGGTCAGTTGCGGAGGAGTATCCAGGCGCCGCGGCCGTCGCAGGCGGAGGCCTTGTAGGCACCGAGACGGTAACCGGCCGGAACGGGCGTGCCGGGACAGACCCAGAGCCCCGGCGCCGCCAGTTGCTGGAACCAGGAGCCGAGACCGCCGCAGCCGACGTAGGAGTGCCGGGTGACGACGTACCCGGTCGGGATCGGTGAACCCTCACAGGTGTCGATCCCGTTCCGCACCGCCCGCTGGTACCAGGCGCCGCGGTTACCGCAGGCGCTGCTGGTGGTGGTGTGCGCGGTGAGCACGTATCCGTCCGGGATCGGCGAGTTGAAGCAGGCCCACATCCCGTCCTGCGCGGGTTGCTGGAGCCAGCTGCCGTTCCCGTTGCAGCCGCTGCTGTTGTAGGCGGTCAGGATGTAGCCGGGGGTGACCGGGGAGCCTTCGCAGATCCACGCGGCCGACGCGGGCCGGGCGGCGGCCGCGGGCGCGGCGCTCGCCGTCCCGGCGGTGGTGCCGGCGAGCACGGCGGCGAGCAGCGCGACCACGCCCGCGAGTGCGGCAAGTCTTCTCAGCGGCAGGATGGTTGACGAACGGTCCAGCAGTCGCCGAGGTCTTCTGATCACGTCACACCAGTCCAATCGGCAGGTCCGTGCGGCACCGCACGACGACCGTACGGCGCCGGTTCGTGGAGCTGGTGCGACCCTAGCGAGAGAACACCGGGGCGAACATTCACATCATGTGCACATCAATAACTTGTCCGGAAGCATTCGAGGGATGCCTTCAATTGCTCCCTGTCAGGGAACCGTTACGGTCCGCACTCCCGGGCCCTGTCCGAGCGGCTACCGGTGCCCGGCCACCCACCCCGCGACCTCCGCCACCACCTCCGCCGCCACGTGCCCGGGCCGGGCGTACTCGGCCGGGGTGGCGGGCCCGCTGCCCGGGAAGAACAGGTGGTCGGCCTCCGGGTGGATCCGGACGGTCACCCCCGGCCGGTCGCCGAGCCCGTGCCGCCAGCGCGTCAGATCGTCCTCGACGGTCACCTGGTAGTCCCGGCCGCCCTGGAGGATCAGCATCGGCAGGGCCAGCCCGGCCGCCGTGGCGACCTGGTCGTAGCCGCGCAGGTCGAGCCAGTAGGCGGCGGAGAGCCCGAACGGCAGCGACTCCGCCGGGGTGTCCGGGGTCAGCCCCGGGCCCGCGACCGTCGCGGCCTGCCGGGCCGTGGCCTCCGCCAGCTGCTCCGTCTGCGGCCCGGGCATCAGCTCCGCCAGGTACCGGGCGACCCGGACGGCCGCCTCGTGCATCGGCTGGGCGTCGGCGGCCAGCAGCACCAGACCGGCGACGGGCGGTTCGGCGGCGGCGGCGATCCGGGGCGCCACCTTGCCGCCCATGCTGTGGCCGACCAGGTGGACCCGGTCCGGGTCGATCTCCGGCCGGGCCCGGAGCAGCGCGAGGGCGGCCAGCGCGGGCGGCAGGTACTCGTCGGCCATGGTGAAGCCGGCCGGCAGCCGCTGCGGGTGGACGAAGGTCGGCTTGTCGAAGCGCAGGACGGCGATCCGCCCGGTGGCCAGGCCCCAGGCGAGGTCCTTGAGCGGCTTGTTGGGGCCGCTGCTCTCGTCCCGGTCGAAGGCGCCGCCGCCGCTGAGCAGCACCACGGCGGGCCAGGGCCCCGGCCCGACCGGCAGGGTGAGGGTGCCGGGCACGGCGAGCGGTCCGTCGCCGAGCAGCACCTCGGTCTCGGTGAACCGCGCCGGGTCCGCGTACGGCGGCGGCTGCCATCCGCCGCCCTCGCCCGGGTCGAGCCGCAGCCCGTGCAGCAGGCCGTCCGCGCCGACCGAGGTGACGACGGTGAAGCCGCCGTCCGCACAGCCCACCGCGATGCGCACGCGCACCGGTTCGCCGTCGGGCTCGGCCACCGGCTCGCCGACCGCGGTCACGCCGCCCCGGCCGTCGACCTCGGTGCTCCAGGCGAGCCGGAGCGTCCCGGCCGGGACGGCGGCGCGCAGCGGTGGCGCGAACAGCTCGACGGCCTCGGCGAAGCGCTCCGCCCGCAGATGTGCGGCGAACGCGCGCGCCGCCTCCAACACTCGGTTCCGGTCATCCCCCATGGCCGAAGACCGTACCAGGAAAGGGAGTTCCGGCCGTCAGGGCCCGACCGTCAGGAGCCCGGGTGGCGCCCGAAGAACGCGGCGAGCCGGTCGTACGCCGGGGCGTCCGCCGGGGCGGGGACCTCGGGGCCGAAGGCGTGCTGTCGCTCCTCCTCGCCGCGGTACTCGGGTTTGAGGGCGCCGTGGGCCCAGTCGAGGGCGGCGAGCGCGACCTCGTGGTCCAGGCCCTCGGTGGACTGGCCGGTGGCGTGCGCCAAGTCCCAGGCGTGGACGGCGAATTCGGTGGTCTGCTGGTCGACCGGGAAGCGGGCCGGGAGGGGACCGCCGGGGGTCTCGACCGTGCCGGTGAGGTCCCCGGCGGCTCGCCAGGCCTCGACCAGCCGCTCGGCGCCGGCCTCGAAGGCGTGCAGCCAGTCCTCCTCGACCCGGTCGAAGGGCCGCGACCGGTCCGGCTGTCCGCCCTCGGCCCGGAGGGTGAACTGCCGCAGGTCGTCCAGGAGATGGCTGACCAGGTCGCCGACGTCCCAGGAGCGGCAGGGGGTCGGGTGGCCGGCCAGTTCGACGCCGGTGCCGTCGATCAGCCCGGCCGCCTGGGCGAGGGCCCGGGCGAGCAGCTCGATCGGGTCGTCCACCGCGGTCATGGCACACCTCTCGGTCGGGGGGGCGCACGGGTCGTGCCGGGCGATCGTAAGCGCGCCCGCCCACGCCCGCCCGGCACGACACCGCCGCCCCGCCGACCGTCGGGATGCTCTTATGGATGTCAAGCAGCGGTGGTGAGCTGCTCGGCGGTGATGGATGTAGTGCTGGGTGTGGTCAGGACCTGGTAGATCTCGCGGG
>NZ_JBEOSV010000062.1:0-51952 GCF_040303245.1 Kitasatospora sp. NPDC096077
GGCACCTGCTCGCCCGACTACCTGTGCACCGCCGGCGCCGGCTACGACGGCCCCACCGGCCTCGGCACCCCCAACGGCCTGGCCGCCTTCACCGCCGGCGGCAGCACCGGTGGCAACACCGTCACCGTCACCGGCCCCGGCAACCAGTCCGGCACCGTCGGCACCGCGGCCAGCCTGCAGATCCACGCCAGCGACTCGGCCACCGGGCAGAGCCTGAGCTACTCGGCGAGCGGCCTGCCGGGCGGCCTGTCGATCAACTCCTCCTCCGGCCTGATCTCCGGCACCCCGACCACCGCGGGCAGCAGCAACGTGACGGTCACCGTCAAGGACGCCACCGGCGCCACCGGCTCCGCGTCCTTCACCTGGACCGTCGCCGGGAGCGGCGGCGGCACCTGCGCCAAGCCCGGCCAGCTGCTCGGCAACCCCGGCTTCGAGACCGGCTCCGCCGCACCCTGGAGCGCCTCCGCCGGCGTGATCGACAACAGCTCCTCCGAGCCCGCCCACAGCGGTAGTTGGAAGGCCTGGCTGGACGGCTACGGCGCCCCGCACACCGACACCCTGAGCCAGACCGTCACCGTCCCGGCCGGCTGCAAGGCCAGCTTCTCCTTCTGGCTGCACGTCGACACGGCCAAGACCTCGACCACGGCCGACGACACCCTGACCGTCCAGGCGGGCTCCACCACCCTCGCCACCTACTCCAACCTCAACGCCGGCAACGGCTACGTCCAGAAGACCTTCGACCTGTCGAGCTTCGCGGGCAAGTCCGTGACCGTGAAGTTCACCGGCACCGAGGACGGCAACGGGCAGACCAGCTTCGTCCTCGACGACACCGCCCTCAAGACCTCCTGACCGAACCGCTTGACGATCCTCTGAACCGTCCGGAGGGGCCGTGGTCGACCACGGCCCCTCCGGTGCGTCGGACAGCGGGTCGGGGAGGTACGTCGTCAGCCCCGCGCGGAGGACTTCGGCGCGGGAGCGGGGACGAACAGCACCGCGATCAGCGCCGCGACGGCCAGCAGTGCCGCGGTGACGACGAACGCGCGGTCGTAGCCGGCCGCGAGGGCGGCCAGTGGCTGCTGTCCGGTGTGCTCCGAGTCCCGGGTCGCGGCGACGGCGAGCGAGGAGAGCACCGCCAGGCCGATGCTGCCGCCGCACTGGCGCCCGGCGTTGAGCAGCCCGCTGACCAGTCCGGCCTCGTGCGGGGCGACCCCCGAGGTGCCCATCGCCGTGTTGGCGACCATGCAGATCCCGACGCCGGTGCTGGTGACGATGCAGGGGCCGAGGAAGGCGGTCAGGTAGCCGGAGTCGACGCCGAGCCCGCTGAACCAGAGCATCCCGAGGCCGGCCAGCAGCAGTCCTCCGGCGAGCGTGGCCCGTGCTCCGAACCGGGTGCTCAGGCGGCCGGCCGCCATGCTGCCCGCCATCACGCCGGCGCAGAAGGGGAGGAAGGCGGCGCCGGCCGCGAGCGGGCCGTAGTGCAGGACGTTCTGGAGGTGCAGCGAGCAGAAGTAGAAGCCCACCAGCATCGCCGCGCCGATCAGGGTGACGATCAGGCTCGCGGTCCAGGCGGTCCGGGCCCGCAGCACCCCGAGCCGGACGATCGGCGCGGACGCGAAGCGGGCCTCCCAGACCAGGAAGGCGATCCCGACGAGTACGGCGGCGCCGAGGGTGACCAGGGTCCGGGCGGACGTCCACGGGTGGCGGTCGGTCTCCATCAGCCCGTAGACGAGCGCGCACATCGCCCCGGTGCCGAGCACCGCGCCGACCAGGTCGAGCCGGCCGGTGCGCTCCGGCCGGGCGGTGGTGATCGCGCGGACGGCCAGGACGCCCGCCAGCAGGACCAGCGGGACGTTGACGAAGAACACCCAGCGCCAGTCGAGCAGGTCGGTGAGCACTCCGCCGAGCAGGACGCCCATGGCGCTGCCCGCGGCCGTCACCATCGACCAGACGCCCAGGGCGCGGGCGCGGGCGGCCCCTTCGGCGAAGGTGACCATGATGAGGGTGAGGCTGAGGGGTGCGAGCAGCGCGGCGGCCACGCCCTGTCCGGCCCTGGCGGTGATCAGCTGGGCAGGGGTCTGGGCGAATCCGCCGAGCACGGAGGTGATCCCGAACAGCGCCAGACCCGCCAGCAGTGCACGACGGTGCCCCACCAGATCGGCCACCCGTCCGCCCAGGAGCAGCAGACCGCCGAAGGCGAGGGCGTAGGCGTTGACGACCCAGGGCAGCGCGCCGTCGGCGAAGCCCAGGGAGCCGCCCATCGACGGCAGGGCGATGTTCACGATGCTCGCGTCGAGCGCCACCAGCAGCTGACAGAGGCTCGCCGTGGCCAACACCGGACCGGTGCGCGGCCCGGACCGGCCGTGCCCGCTCGGAGCGGCTGCGGAGCGGCCCTCGGGAGGGACCGTCGATGAGGTGGGCAGGGGTGATCCGGGCATGGCTTCCTCCGATGCGAACAGTGTTCGCGTAAGGTAAGCCTTACCTGAATGAGAATGCAAGCCCGCAGGTGGGCCGGTCCGGCGTGGCAGGATGACGGAGTGGCAGAACAGCGAACGACGACCGGCCCCGGCCACGACGGCCCCCGCCGACGGCGCCCGGGGCTGACCCCGGACGTGATCGTCGCCGCCGCACGGCGACTGATCGAGCGGGACGGCATCGACGCGCTGACCATGCGGGCCGTGGCCACCGAACTCGACACGGCCGCCGCCTCTCTGTACCGGCACGTCGCCGACCGCGAGAGCCTGCTGCTCGCCGTCCTCGACGAGATCGCCGACGGCATGCCCGTGGACGTCCCGGGCGACTCGCCGATCGCCAGGCTGCTCCGTCGACTCCTGGACGCCCACGACTTCCTCGCGGGGCACGTCTGGGTCCTGCACGTCCTCATCCGCGGGGAGATGACCTCCGAGCGGGCCCTGCCCTTCACCGACGCCTGCCTCGCCGACCTGATGGCCGCCGGGCTCCGGCCCCCGCTCGCGGTGGCCGCCTACCGTTCCTGCTGGCAACTCCTCGCCGGTGAGCTTCTCTCCGAACACCCCGTCAGCCGCCCGCGCGAGCCCAGCCAGCGGACCGCCGCGCTCGCAGCCGCCGATCCCCTGGCCCTCCCCGCGCTGGCGCTCGCCCGCACCGCGGCCCCCCACCTGGGGCCGGGCGCCCACTGCGCCGAACTGCGGCCGGCCCTGGCCGCGTTGATCGGTGGCCTGGCGCGCCCGGACGCGGACGGGTCGTGAGCCGGGCGCCGAGGGACGGCGTTCGACGGGGGTGGGGCTCGGCGATGCTGCGCAGGCCTCGTAAAGTTAGCTGAGGCACACCTAAGTCACACGCGCCGTACCCACTCCTGCCACACCGGTGCGGGCGGCCCTCGTCGCCGATCGCCGTCGGGTCCGGGGTGTGTCGGATGAGTACACCGGGACAGGGGGAGAGATGGCGAGAGACCACCAGGAGGCCAGGCGTCCGCACGGGGAGCTGGTCGCGGACGTGATGGCCGTGCTGTGGGCGGCCGGGGAGCCGATGACGGCCCAGCAGGTCAAGGGTGCGCTGTCGCAGGGCCTCGCCCGGACGACGGTGGCGACGATCCTCACCCGGCTGCACGAGAAGGGCACCCTGGAACGCACCCGGCCGGGGCGCTCCTTCGCCTACGCGCCGGTCTCGGATGCCGCCGGCCTGGCCGCCGGGCGGATGCGCCGGGAGCTGGAGCGGGAGCCGCAGCGGGACTTGGTGCTGAAGCGCTTCGTGACCTCCTTGTCCGCGGACGATGGGGACGTCCTGCGGCGGCTGCTGGCCGAGGTGGAGGCCGACGCGGCCGCCCCGGTCGAGAGCGAGCCCGCTGTGGAGGGTGGGACGTGACGCTGTTCCTGGTGATCGTCGCCCTCGCCGTCCTCCTTCCGTGGGCAGCCGCGCCCGCGGCCCGTCGCCTGGCCGGCCTGCTGCCGCCCCGCGAGGCCTCCCTGACGCTCGCGGGGGCGGCGGTGCTGCTCGCGGGCGGCACGGTGGCGGCGTTGGCCGGGCTCTTCCATGTGCCGTTCCTGGCGGTGCTGGAGCAGCTGAGGTTCGCCCAGGTCGCGGCGGACTGGCCGGCGGTGGTGCCGGTGTCCGGCGCGGCCGGGGTGCTGCTGGCCGCGCAGGCGGTCCGGCTGGCGCTGGCCGCACGCCGGCATCGTGTGCTGTTGTCGCGTGCGTGGGAGCTCACCGGGGAGGGGAAGGCCGACGGTGATGTGCTGGTGGTGCCGGGCGAGGAGGCGGAGGCATTCGCCCTGCCGCGCTACCGCGGGCGGGCCGGCCGCGTGGTCGTGACGGAGGGCATGCTCGGAGTCCTCGGGCCGACGGAGCGCGCGGTGTTGCTCGCCCACGAGCGAGCTCACCTCGGCGGCCGCCACCACGTGCTCTCGGCCGTCACCGACTTCGCCGCCGCCGTGCACCCGGCGCTCGCGCAGTTGGGCCCGACGCTGGAGTTCCACCTGGAACGGTGGGCGGACGAGGCGGCCGCGGCGGCGGTGGGGGACCGGAAGGCCGCCGCGACCGCCATCGCCCATGCCGCGCTGGCGGGATCGGTCGGGACGGGCGGGCGCGGCGGTGGGTTCCTGTCCGTGAGCACGGGGCCGGTTCCCCAGCGGGTCCGGGCCCTGCTGGAGCCGGTGCCGGCCGGGCCCCGGGGGCGCGGGCCGCGTGCGGCCGCGTCCGGGCTCGTCGCGGCGGTGCTGGTGTCGGTCCTGCTGGCGCTCGGTCTGGCCTACGGCCTGCACGAGTACGTGGAGTACGCGGCCCGGAGGATCGTGGGCCACTGACGTGCGGGTCCCCGACGTATCTGACGACATCGATGTAGACCGATGATCGAAGACGCGGGTATGGTGAGCCTCGGCTTGCTCCGCCGACGCCGTGTGCGTCGCGCTCTTCCGATGATGGGGTCACGGTTTGTACGACGGACGGCAGGGATCGTCGAGTCCGTTCGAGCAGTCCGTCTACCTCCTGTCGGAGGCCGGGCGGGCCGTCGACCGCCTGTTGGCGGCCCGGCTGGAACACCGGGGGCTGACCCCGGTCCACCACGCACTGTTGTCCGCACTGGCGAAGCTGGGGCCGCACGGGCGGCACGACCTCATCGCCCGGGTCACGGCGCCCGCCGAGGAGGTGGACCAGGCGCTGGACGACCTGCTGTCGGCGCGTCTGCTGCAGTCGATGGTGGTGCACGTCGGCGGTCGGCAGGAGGTCCTGACGATCACCACCTCGGGCGAGGCCGCCCTGGAGGTGCTCCACGAGGACGCGTCGGCGACCCAGGACGCGCTGCTGGCGTCGCTGACGAAGGGGCAGCGCGTCGAGCTCAACTCCCTGCTGCGCCGCGTGTGCGCGGCCGCCGCCCGAGGGGCCGGGCAGCCGCCGCAGCCCCAGGGCAGGAGGGGCGGTTGGGCGCTCAGCCGCGGAGCCCGGCGGACCTGGACGGAGGTCCGGGACGGCGTCGGTCCGGCCGGTGGGCCGGACGTCGAAGCGGCGGGCTGATTCCCCGCGGAGGGCTCAGTTGGGCACCGGGCTCGGGGCTGTCCGGTGCTCGGTGAGCGGTGCCCGGCCGGTGCCGTTGAGGGTGAGCAGGAGGTCCGCGTGGGCCGAGACCAGGGGCAGGTCGTGGCTGACGAGCACCACGGCGAGGCCCCGGTCGGTCCGTAGGCCGCGCAGCAGTTCCATGATGCCGTCGGCGGCGTCGGCGTCGAGGGCGGAGGTGATCTCGTCGCAGAGCAGGACGTCGGGTTCGGCGGCCAGGGCCCGGGCGACGGAGACGCGTTGGCGTTGTCCGCCGGACAGTTCGTGGGGGTGGCGGGCGGCGTGGTCGGGTGTGAGGCCCACGGCGGTGAGCAGTTCGGCGACGCGTTCCCCGCACCGGTCGGTGATGTCGACGACGGCCGCGAGCCGCTGTCGGGGTGCGGCGCCGAGGGACCTCGCCCCCGAGGTCGTCCGGGGCGAGGTCGTCCTCGGTGTCGCCGTGCTCGGCGTGATGCCGTTCATCTCCGGCTCGGCCCGCTTCGTCCGCAGGGACCTCGCCGTCCCCAAGTCCCGTACGCACGCCCTCGGGTACCGGCGGCCCTGAAGCCCCGCCGGTTGTGTGCGGGGACCCTCCGGGGCGGTTGTGAAGGTCGCCACGCTCGGTCACTTCAACCATGGTTCGACGCGCACACGGGGCGGGGTACGGTTTCCAACGCGTCCTGCGGGCAGCGTGCGGCGTCGCGTCGGATGTGAGCCGCCGGCCGGTCCCCGGCTGCCTGGCGGCGCATGTGCGGCAAGAGGGGGAAGGTGTCAGTTTCATGATCGACCCTGCCGTCCCACGGCCACGGCGGATCACTCGCCCCGATGCGGTCCTGCGCGGGGAGGAGATCGGTGCCGGACCGGCCTTCCTGCTGCTGCACGCCGGTGGCGAGCGGCGTCAGGTGTGGGGGCCGGTCAGCGAGGTCCTCGTCGATGCCGGGTACCGGTGCGTGGCCTACGACCAACGAGGCCACGGTGAGAGCAGCGGCGACGCCCGGGCGCTGTCCCCGTGCGCGGAGGACGTCACCGCGATGCTGTGCGCCGAGCCGCCGGGATGCGTGGTCGTCGGTGCTTCACTGGGCGGCCTCGCCGCCGTCGCCGCCCTCACCGACCCGGTAGTACGGGCAAGGGTGGCGGGACTGGTGCTGGTCGACGTCGTGCCCTGCCTGGAGCCCTCCCGGGTGCGCCGCTTCCTGGCCGCCGCCGGCCTGCACGGTACCCGCACCGAGCTGGTCGAGGACATCCTCACCCAGGTTCCGCGGCTACGGCAGGTCACCGCGGAACTCGCCCTGCCCATCCTGCTCGTCCACGGCGACCACGGTTCCTCGCTCACCGACGAGGACATCGACCGATTGCTGCGCCTGGCTCCCCACACCACAGTCCGGCCCCTCCAAGGCGCCGGGCACCTCATCGCCCGCGACCAGCCCGTGGCCCTGGCCCGGGCCGTCATCGCCGTCACCACCGCCTGGCGGTGAACGACGCCGACATCAGGTTTGTGGCCCGACGATCCGTGGTGGCCGAAGCCTCCGTCTGCCCGGTCTTCATCTGCCGCCACACGCTGGCCCTGCTGGGGCAGTAGCAGGGGGTGTGCTTCCGGCCCGAGATCGGCACCCACGGCCGGTCGATGGTCGGTGGTTCGGCCGCTGTTCAGCGGCGCGTGGCTCGGCGGATGATCTGCGACCAGACCCGGTACGTACCGTCAGGGCCCACACCACCTCCGGGAGCGAACATGCACGACATCCACGAGTCCGGGCAGGTATGCGACTGCCCGCGGACGGCCGACCTCGACGGGGACGGAGCGGCCGCGGCCGGCCGGCGCCGATTCCTGCGCGGAGCGGGCCTGTTGGGCGCCGGGGTCGGGACCGTGGGGCTGGGCCTGCTCGGCGCGGCGCCGGCGCGGGCGGCCTCGGCGGACGCGTCGGAGAAGCCGAAGCAGGCCAAGGGCCGGGGGCGTTGGCAGCCCGACCCGGACGCCCGGCGGTTCACCGTCGTCGTCATGCCGGACACCCAGTACCTGTTCGACCAGGACCGGATCCACCCGGCCCCGCTGGAGGCCTCGATCCGCTACGTGCTCGACGGCGGGGTCAACCGGGAGGACGGGACGGACGACAACATCGTCTTCCTGGCCCACCTCGGCGACGTCACCGAGAACGGACTGGCCGTCGAGTACGCCGCCGTCACCAAGGTCTTCGGCCTGCTGGACGACGCCGGCGCGGCCTACGGCGTGCTCGCCGGCAACCACGACGTCCGCTCCTCGACCGACGACCGGCGCGGCACCACCCCGTACCTGGAGACTTTCGGCAAGGAGCGCGCCGCCCGCACCTCCGGGTACCACAGCTCCAGCCCGGACGGCTACAACACCTGCCACATCTTCACCGCGGGCGGGCGGCCGTGGATGCTGCTCTCGCTGGACTGGCGGCTCTCGGACGCCGGTTTCGCCTGGGCCAACGCGGTGATCGCCGCCAACCCGAAGGTCCCGGTGATCCTGACCACCCACGAACTGGCGTACGCCGACGACGGCGGCCGGGCCGAGCTGTCCGACTACGGCAAGCAGCTCTGGGAGCGGCTGATCAGCGGCAACGACCAGATCTTCCTGACCGTCAACGGGCACTACTGGCCGCCCGGGCGGACGGTGCTGCGGAACAAGGCGGGCCACGACGTCCACGTCCACATCACCAACTACCAGGACCGCTACTACGGCGGCGCCGCGATGATCCGGACGTACCGCTTCGACCTCGACCGGAACACGGTCGACGTGTCGACGTTCTCGCCGTGGATCCAGGAGATCGCGGCCGAGGAGCGCAACACCCTGGCCGCGCAGGAGGTCGAGCTGACCTCGGACGTGGACCGTTTCTCGCTCGCGATCGACTTCGACCGCCGCTTCGCCGGCTTCGCGCCCGTTCCGCAGCGGCCGGCCCGCCGGGCGGCCGAGCTGCTGGTCCGGGGCACCGTGGCGTACTGGCGTTTCGACGGCGGCGGTGGCGACGGTACGGCGGTCTCCCCGCAGCAGGTCGTCAAGGACCTGACGGGGCAGGGCAACGACCTGCTCCGGCAGAGCGCCGCGGGCACCCCGGACGGCGCGCTCACCTGGTCCGCCGACCACCACCCGGACCAGCCGGGCCACGGCAGCCTGCTGTTCAAGGGCACCCGCTCGCCGGTCCACGGCAGCTACCTGCAGACCGTGCCCACCGCGCCGATCAACCGGGAGACCTTCGAGCGCGGGTTCACCGTCGAAGCCTTCTGCAAGCTGCCCGCCGACTGGGACTCGGCGCAGAGCCGCTGGTCCGCGCTGCTCAGCCGGTGGGGGACGGCGAGCGAGGCGGGCCGGAGCGGCCCGGGGACGGACCCGGACGAGCCCGTCCTCACGCTCAGCGTCAACGAGGCGCCCGCCCTGCAGTGGTGCGTCTACCCAGTCAACCAGACCGGGCCGTCGACCTGTTGGGGCCACCAGCTGCCGCTGGACCGGTGGTGGCACGTGGCGGTGGTCAACGACGGGCAGCTCAGCCGGATGTACGTCGACGGCTGCGAGGTGGCCCGCAACCCGGCGACCCCGGCCGTCGGGCTGGTGACGCCCGGGCGGCCCTGGATGCTCGGCGGCTACTCCTACGCGGGCGTCCTGGACAAGGTGTTCCACGGGTACGTCGGCGACGTCCGGATCGTGAAGCGGGCGCTCCGGGTCGGCGAGTTCATGACGGCCTGACGACCTGTCCGCCCTACCATCCGGCCGCTCGCCGCCGTCCGCATCGGGTACGCGGACACCGCCGGGTCCTCCTGGGGGAGAGGACACGGCGGTGTCGCGCGTCGCGGCGCTCCGCCCGTCCGGCTGCCGCTAGCGTCGGCCCTTTCGGGACGGTCGGGACGGTCGAGGCGGAGGTCCGGGGATGGCGGCAGGCGCGGCGCCGGGAGAAGTGTCCGTCACGGGGCGGGAACGCGACCGGCTGACGGTCCCCCAGGGGATCGCGGCGCTCTCGCTGGACGCGATGGCCTCCGTCGCCTACGGCCCGGAGGCGATCGTGCTGGTCCTCGCCGTGGCGGGAACCCACGGGCTGGGCTTCACGCTGCCGGTGACGGCCGCGATCGTGGTGCTGTTGATCGGGCTGACCGTCTCCTACCGGCAGGTGATCGCCGCGTTCCCCAACGGTGGCGGCGCGTACGCGGTGGCCCGGGCGCATCTCGGGCGGCGGGTGAGCCTGGTCGCGGCGGCATCACTGGTGATCGACTACGTGCTGAACGTCGCGGTGTCGGTCTCGGCCGGGGTGGCTGCGCTCACCTCGGCCTTCCCGGGGCTGTACCCGGAGCGGGTGGGCCTGTGCGTGGTCGTTCTGGCGCTGATCACCGGCGTCAATCTGTACGGCGTCGCCGAGTCGGCGAAGGCACTGATCGTGCCGACCGTCGTGTTCGTCGTGGCGGTCTTCACCGTGATCGCCGTCGGCCTGCTGCGCGCGCACCCGGCGACCGAGCCCGCCCACGTGGCGCGGGCCACCGAGACCGTCGGGGTGCTCCTGCTGCTGAAGGCCTTCGCCTCCGGCTGCGCGGCGCTCACCGGGGTGGAGGCGATCGCCAACGCGGTGCCGACCTTCCGCACGCCCCGGGTGCGGCGGGCCCAGCGGACCGAGGTCGCGCTCGGCGCGCTGCTGGGGGCGATGCTGATCGGACTCGCGCTGCTGATCCAACGGTGGCACGTCGCTCCGAGCAGCACCAAGACGCTGCTCGCCCAGCTCACGGACGGCGCACTGGGCCACCACCTCGGCTTCTACGTGGTCCAGTTCGCCACCATGGCCCTGCTGGCGTTGGCGGCCAACACCTCGTTCGGAGGGATGCCGGTGCTGGCGTCGCTGCTGGCCCGGGACCACCACGTGCCGCACGTCTTCGGCCTGCGGGCGGACCGTCAGGTCTACCGGCACGGCGTGCTGGTGCTCGCGGGCGCCGCTCTGGTGCTGCTGATCGGCGCGCAGGGCGACACCCAGGCGCTGGTACCGGTGTTCGCGATCGGGGTGTTCATCGGGTTCACCATCTCGCAGATCGGCATGGTGCGGCACTGGCGGGCCGAGCGCGGCCCGGGCTGGCACGGCAGGGCCGTGCTCAACGGGGCCGGGGCGGTGCTGACGGCGGCGGCGACGGTGATCGAGTTGATCGCCAAGTTCGGCGAGGGCGGCTGGCTGGTCTTCGTCGCGGTGGCCGTGCTGGTGGTGGCGTTCGAGTCGGTGCACCGGACGTACGAACGGATCGGCCGGGCGCTGCACGTCGGTGAGGTGCCGGGGCCGCCGCAGGAGCGCCACTCGCTGGTGGTCGTCCCGGTCGGCGCGGTGAACCTGCTGACGCGGGAGGCGATCGGAGCTGCGCTCTCCCTCGGCGACGAGGTGCGCGCCGTCACCGTCGTCCACCCGGAGGACACCGACGCGCCGAGCGCCGAGCAGGTACGGGAGGAGTGGGAGAGCTGGCATCCGAACGTCCCCTTGACGGTGCTGACCAGCCGCACGCGGTCGCTGACCCGGCCGATCGTCGACCATCTGCGCGCGCTCGCGGCGGAGGACGAGCACGACGAACTGGTGGTGCTGATCCCGGAGATGCACCTCCCCCGCCCGTGGCACCGGCTGTTGCAGAACCAACGCGGCGCGGTCCTCGACCGGGCCCTGCGGCGCTACACCGACGCGGTGATCTGCCGGTTGCGCTTCCGGATCGACATCCCGCGCTGATCACGGCCGGCCGCGAACGCCGTGCGCGCCGGTGCGTGGCCTACAACTGGCGTCGGTCTGCACGGACCCGATCGTGCCGGGCCGGGGCACGGCACGATCGGGTGGATCGGGTGCCGTCATTCCTGCTGTTTGTAGCAGAGGAAGACGTACTCCCCGCCCGCGTCCTTGTTGAGGTCCGTTCTGCACGGGGTGAAGCCGAGCGGAGCGGGCGCGTCCGGGTCGCCGGAGAGGACGACGGCCAGTTCCGTGATGGGCTTTCCGGCCTTCCTGGAGAAGCAGAGGTAGAGGGTGGCGCCCTTGGCGCCCTTGTTGAGGTCCTTGAGGATGGGGGGCTCGAAACCCGGAGGGGCCGTCTCGGTGTTGACGAGGATGGTGAGGTCGGTGATCGGGCTCGATTTCCCGTCCTTCTCCCATGTCAGGAAGAGGTCCGCGCTGCCGTGGACCCCTTTGTTGAGGTCGTGCCCGTCCTTGAGCCAGCCTGCGGGTGGCTTGGTGTCCTTGCCGTCCAGGATGTCGATGTCGGTCACGGTCATGGTTGGTCTCCGAGAAGTCGTGGTCGGTCGGGGGAGGGAACGCGCAGTGCCGCGACCCGCACGGTCAGGCGGATCCGTGCACGGTGTCGGCCTGGTCCGGGATCACCCGGCCCTGGATGTCCAGGACCGGGCCCGCGGAGCCGTCCGGTCGGGTGTAGGCGGTGGTCGAGCAGGGGTAGCGGGTGGCCCGGGCGGGCAGCGGGTCGATGAACATCGGGTTCACGAGCCAGCGGCCGTCGTCGTTGTCGTAGGCGTGGCACATCAGTTCCGGTAGGTTCCGGTTGATCGCCAGGCGGAGCCCGGTGGCGTCGCCGACGAACGTGACGTCCGTGGTGGAGTCCCCGGCCGCGAAGGCCTGCCGCCGTTCGGAGGGTGCCGGTGCGAAGGCGGCGGCACCGGAGATGCCGAGGATCTCCTGGTTGATGAAACAACGCTTTCCCTCGATGTAGGTGATCACGGTGTCCGTGTCCGCGCCGCCGCAGCCGGTCAGGTGAGGAGTCAACTCACCTGAGGCACCTACCTGGTTGCGGATGCCGATGACCTTGTCCGCCGTGAGCCCCAGCGCCTCGGCCCAGACCCGGGCGACGGGCTCGGGCGAGGCCGAGACGACCCGGACGTCGAAGCCGGCCCGCCGCAGCGTGTCGACCAGGTCGGCCATCTGCCGGTAGTAGCGCACCCAGGTCGGAACCTGGTGGGTGCCCACGGTCCGGGTGGACCCCGGTGGCGCGGCGAGGCTGTCCTCGCGTGCCGCGCGGGCGAAGGCCAGGACCTCGTCGGGGGTGTAGCCGGCCAGGAGTTGGGCGGCCCAGGCGAGGGCGGGCTCGATCCGGCGGTGGTCGTGGTTCCCGAACGCCGCCTGGTGGTCCGTGGTCGAGGCGTCGCGGTAGACCGAGAGGATCTCGTCCGCGCACGGCGCGTGGTCGGCCGTCGGCAGGGGCTGTCCGGCGTCCGCCGCGTCCGCGCACGCGGTGCTCAGCGCGTCGGCCGCCGCGGGGGTCAGGTAGCGGCTGGTGGTCGACCAGTCCTTCCCCGCGGGTTGGCGCACCTTGCTGTCCCGCAGCATCCACACCAACGTCGCGTCACCGGTGTCGTTGCGGACCATCGTGTTGTCCCAGTCGAACACCGCCAGCGGGTGTGCCTGGGGCTGGGCGCACATCCCGGCCGCGTCGATGAAGTCCTGCAGCGCGGCGAGGTTGTCGCCGTACCAGCCCGGATCAGGGGTCAGCGTCGGACAGGCCGCCGCGCCAGAACGGGGGGCTGCCGCGCCCCCCGGTGTCGGCAACGACACGGCCACGGCGGCGGCCACCGCGGCGGCCACCCACCCTGGAACCCTCATGCGCCACCTCGTTCAAGATCGCTCACGAACAAAATCGGTCGTGGACAGAGTGTCACACTCCGCTGCGGACGGTGACGGAGCGACACTGGCCGTGATGGCAGAGGCGGGACGACTATCCCGCTGTCCTGCGTTCAACGCCTTGCGAAGGAGGCCTGCCCATGGGGCAGTTGATCACCGACATCGACATCCTGGTCCCGTACAAGAAGCCGCCGAACGACACTCCGGACCACGTGCCCACCGGGTGGACGCCGATCCCCGTCAACCTGAACAGCGGCGCGGGCGGCGCCTGCCTGTATCTCGTCTACGAGAGGCACACGGGGGACCAGGCCATCACCGGTCTGCGCATCCTGAAGGGCGAGGAGCGGCCGCCCGCGGGGTACCAGAAGCTTCCGATCGACCTCAACAAGGGCATCGAGAAGGAAGACGGCCCGGACAAGAAGATCGTGAAGGCGACGGCCCTCTACCTGGCAGTGACCCGCGAGGGGGGTGAGCCGATCGCCGACCTCGACATCGTGCACTGGTCGAAGTCCGGTGACGCCGTCGAGCCCAAGGAGGGCTATCGCCGACTCCAGCGGGACGGCGCCGACGCCGACCTCAACTTCGACGCCGGCGGCGACTTCGTCTACCTCGACTACCGGCCGGCCCCGAACCTCCAGGAGAACGCGTGACAAGCGAGCTGCCCCAGTCCCTGCAGGACGCCGCGGAGCGGCCACCGAGCCTCCACAGCCTGAAGGACATCAGGCACGTGGTCTTCCTGATGCAGGAGAACCGCTCCTTCGACCACTACTTCGGCAAGGGCCTCGGCGGGGTTCGAGGGCAGGACGACCGCAACCTCGTCACCCTCCCCGACGGGCACTCCGTCCTGGACCAGCCCGACCAGGACAGCGCGGTCCCCGTCGTCTACCGCCCCTATCAGATCAAGCCCGGCGACGCGATCAAGGAGCCGCGCGCCCACGACTGGAACACCGGCCACGAGGCGTGGAACGACGGCCGCTACGACCAGTGGATCATGGCCAAGGGCGGAATCACCATGGGCTACTTGGACCAGCCCGAGGTCGTGGGGCTGTACCAGGACCTGGCCAAGGCCTTCACCATCTGCGATGCCTACCACGCCTCGGTGATGGGCGAGACCAGCAGCAACCGCAACTACCTCTTCAGCGGCTTCGGCGGCTGGGAGCCCAAGGGCGACCGGGTCACCGGGGCCGAGGCGCATGATCGTGAGGATCCCAACGCGGACGTGCACGAGGAGGACCGGAAGCCGGGCTACAACTGGCCCAGCTACCCGGAGATCCTGGAGGTCAACAACGACCCCTTCGGCTCCGGCACGATCAGCTGGAAGGTCTACCAGGGCTGTGACAACTTCTACGACAACAACCTGGAGTTCCACGACGAGTTCAAGAGGATCTCCGCGACGGTCCTGAAAGAGGCCGGCTACCCCCACAAGGTCAGCCTGTACGACTACTACCAGCCCTTCGTCAAGGCCATGCACGATGCCATGGAGAAGAACGACCCGGCTGGGATCGACAAGGCCAAGAAGGCCTATCGGGCGGCAGTGGTCCCCCTGGACAATGCGGCCGCCGATTCGAAGACCCTGTCGGCGACCGACAAGAGCCTCTATCGCCGAGGGCTCGCCCGGCACGCGCCCCCGCTGGACATGGACAATCCCCATGGGTACGCGGACTTCGTCTACGAGTTCTTCAAGGACGTCAGCGCAGGCAATGCGCCCCGGGTGTCCTACCTGGTACCGGCGGAACCCGACTCGGAGCACCCGGGCAGTTCGACTCCCAGGGACGGCGAGAAGGTCGTCAAGCAGGTCCTGGACGTGATCGCCGGCCGCCCCGACATGTGGGAATCCACCGTGCTGTTCATCAGCTACGACGAGAACGACGGGTTCTTCGACCACATGCCGCCGCCCGTGCCCCGGCCCGAGGTCGAGGACGAGTACGCCCAGCGCGGCGGGGGGCCCAAGTGGCCCATCGGCCTGGGCAATCGGGTGCCGATGATCGTCGTCTCCCCGTGGACGGTGGGTGGGTACGTCAACTCCCAGGTCTTCGACCACACGTCGCAGGTCCGCTTCCTCGAGGAGTGGCTGGGCGTCCGGCAGCCCGCGATCAGTCGCTGGCGGCGGACCGTGGCCGGCGACCTCACCTCGGTGTTCGACTTCGGCCGCACCGGGGACAAGCCGAAGCAACCCACCGACCCGACCCGGCGGTTGGCCCGGCCGCTGCCGTACCAGGTGGACGTCCACGGCGCGCTGCACTGGAAGTCCGACGGGACCTCCGACGCGGTGGCCCTGTCGATGTCCAACACCGGCTCCAGTACCGGCAAGGCGTCCGCGCACGTGACCCTCTACGCCTACCAAGTCTTCGAGAAGCCGCAGCACTTCGACGTGCTCGGTGCCCCGGCGGAGCCCGTCAGCGTGCCGCTCAAGAAGGGGGCGTACGACTTCTACCTCACCGGCCCCAACGGCTTCCGCCGAGAGTTCGCCGGAACCTCAGGGGGAGCTGCCGCCAAAGCCGACCTCACCACCGCCATCGGCACCGACGCGGCCTCCCCCCGCGCCCTCACCCTCACGCTGACGACCGCCGGAACCACCCCGCTGAACGTCACCGTGACCTCGCGTCACTACCAGGAACCCGCTCAGTCCAAGAGCGGCAAAGCCGTCCAGGGAGCGCCCTTCGTCATCTCCTGGGACACCCAGGGCACCGACGGCTGGTACGACCTGGACGTCTCCATCGCGGAGGACAAGGAGTTCCGTCGCCGCCTGATGGGGCACATCGAGGACGGCCGACCGAGCATCACCGGCTGAGATGAAAGCCCAATCCGACGAAGCGGTCGGCTGTGTCGCAGAGTTTCCGGCCGGTCAACAGGGGCGGACGGTGGGGTGCTGCGGATGAGGGACGGAACGGTTTCCGGTAGCGGGCCTGCTCAAGCGGTGCGCCGGGATCCGATCCCGGTGCACCGCTCGGCGGTCGGTCAGGCCTTGGAGATGTCGTCCAGCTGCTCCGCCGCCGGCCGCACCGGGTAGAGGTCCCCGCCGGGTGGTGGCGGGACGTCCGGGAGGGCGCGGCGGGCGGCGTCGTCGCCGGCGTCGGCGGCGGCGTGCAGGACGTCGAGGGCCGCGTAGCGGCGCAGGTCGGTCTCGGGGTAGGGCCAGTCGGCCGGGGTGCCGGTTGCGGTGGTGATCAGGAAGTCGACGGCGTCGGCCAGGTCGCTGCCGGCCGGGGTGCGGTGGTCCCAGAGGTCGATGCCGAGGTGCCGGCCGAGTTGGGCCAGCCGGGTCAGGGCGACCAGGTTGAAGTTGAAGTAGTGCCAGGTGCGGGTGCGGGTGCGTTCCTGGGGCTGGCTGCCGTCGGCGTCGATCTGTACGTCCAGCCGCTTGCCGGCGGCCTCCCGGACGATCCGGCGGGCGGTGTCGGTGCGGCCGGTGTAGAGGGCGAGGGCGGCGGTCATCAGGTCGTCGAAGGAGCCGTGGTTGTTCGACGCGGCCGTCTCCTCCCGGCCGTTCTTGCTGGTCCGCAGCCAGTCCAGGAAGGCGCCGTCCCAGCCGAGGACGCCCTGCCGGTCGCCGTCGGTCCAGCCGGGGGCGCCCGCGTCCAGGATCGCGGTGGCGTCGACGACCTGGGTGAGCAGGTAGGAGAACTCGATGATGCCGATGCCGCGGCCGTCGACCTGGCACGGGATGCCCTGGGCGTAGTTCATGTTCGGGTTCATCCGGGTCGCCGGATCGGTGAACCAGGTGCGCAGGTCGAGTTCGGCGCGGTCGGCGTAGCGGCGGTCGCCGGTGTAGTACCAGGCGAGGGAGAGCTGGTAGATCGCGGTGAAGGCGTCGAGGCGGCCGGCGTGGTCGGGGATGGTGTCGACGATCGGGTTGCGTCGGCCGTCGCGGTTCTCGTACGGGCAGCCCCACGGGTTGTCGGGGGTCTGCGGCTCGGTCGGCCAGTAGTAGGGGGCGAGGCTCAGGTAGTCGTGCCGGTCGCCGCTGGGCGGGAGCTGCTGCTTGCCGGTCACCGTCCAGGGCCCGGTGGTGAGTTCGGCGTCCGCCTGGGCGAGCAGGGCGGTGAGGGCGGCGGTGCGGGCGGGGTCGGAGCCCTCGTGCAGGGCGCGGCGGGTCTCGGCGAGCCGGTGACCGTCGAGGACGACGGTCCGCGGCACGCAGGTGTGGTGGTCGTGCCCGGCGCAGCGCGGGTGGCCCCCGGCGGGGGCGGCGGCCGCGTCGACGGCTCCACCGGAGGCCGATACGGCCGCGGTGAGGCTCGCGGCGACGAGCAGACCGAGACGGGTCCGCCAGGTTCGGGTGCGCGGGGTTCGGGTGCGCAACTCGGCCTCCGTGGTGGGTCGGTGGGTCGTCAGTGCTGGACGCCGGTGGAGAGGCTGAAGTGCGCGAAGTAGGCGTACTGGTCGGTGGCCGGGCCCCAGGAGGTGTCGTGGCCGCCGTAGAAGGTGGAGAAGAACACGCCGCTGAACGGGATCGAGGAGAGGTCCGGGGCGCCCGCGCCGGCCTGGGTGAAGACCTGGGTGCCGTCGAGCCAGACGGTGATGTCGCCGCTGTTGCGGTCGACCAGCTGCTCGATGTCGTGCCAGGCGCCGTCGGCCGGCCACTGCCAGGAGCCCAGGCCGAGGTCGACGCCGTAGCCGGTGGGGCCCGAGTTGGACGGGGTGTAGAGGTAGACCTCGCCGTTGCCGGCCCCGGAGCCGGGGTTGCGCCACATGTAGCGGGTGGACCAGGCGTTGCCGTGGTTGCCGCCGGAGGCCTCGCCGGGGGTGCCGCCGTACAGGCCGGGGAGCTTGCCGGCCTTGCCGAAGTCGAAGCCGGCGGACAGCTTGAGGCTGTACTTGAGGTCCAGGGTGGTGGAGTTGGCGAGGTTGTCCAGGCCGAGGGTGGGGAGGTCGGTGTAGAACTGGCCGCCGCCGGCGGAGGGGCAGTCGGAGCAGGAGTTGGCGGAGGAGCCGGCGCCGTAGAACACCTGGAGCGCCGAGCCGTCGCCGGGCGCGGCCGAGTCGTTGACCAGGCTGAGGTCCTGCTGCCCCCACTGGCCCTTGGTGAGGGTGCCCCAGGCCGAGGTCCAGGCGCCGCTGCCGTAACCGGTGAAGTCGCCGGTCCAGGCGGGCGCGTCGGTGGGCCGGGCCCGGACGGCGGTGGCGGCCTGGGCGGGGGCGGTGGCGAGCAGGGCGAGGGAGGCGCACAGGGCGGTGAGCAAGCGCTTCATGACGGTCCTTCGGCTGGCGGGGAAGGGGGTCGTGCGGCGGTGCGGGGAACGGTGCGGGGGCGTCCACCATGACACGGCGGCGAATGTGTCCCAGTCAAGGGTCTGGACAAGGTTCATGTATGTGAACGACAGGAGGGCGTCGACCGGGCCGACCGGGCTATATTGCTCGCAGCCCACGCGCACGTGAACAGGGAGGATCCCCGATGGCGCAGCCGAGCCCCGCCGCCCCAGCCGCCGGTGCGGGCGTGAAGTCCGCCGTCCGCACGATCGAGGTGCTGGAGTACTTCGCCGCGCGCCCCGGACTGCACAGCCTCGCCGACGCGCAGGAGGCGCTCGGCTACCCCAAGAGCAGCCTGTACATGCTGCTGCGCACCCTGGTCGACCTGGGCTGGGTGGAGACCGACCTGACCGGGACCCGGTACGGCATCGGGGTGCGGGCGCTGCTGGTCGGCACCGCCTACATCGACGGCGACGAGGCCGTGGCGGCGACCCGTCCGGTGCTCGACCGGCTCGCCGACGACACCACCGAGACCGTCCACCTCGCCCGTCTGGACGGCACCGACGTGGTCTACCTGGCCACCCGCGCCTCCCAGCACTACCTGCGCCCGTTCACCCGGGTCGGCCGCCGGCTGCCCGCCCACGCGACGGCGCTCGGCAAGGCGCTGCTGGCCACGCTGCCGGAGGAGGAGGTCGAGCGGCTGCTCCCCGAGCGCCTGGACCCGCTGACCGACCACACCCACACCAGCCGGGCCGCCCTGCTCGACGACCTCCGGGAGGTGCGCGAGCGCGGCTACGCCACCGACCGGGAGGAGAACACCCTGGGCTTGTGCTGCTACGCGGTCGCCGTGCCGTACCGCACGCCGGCCCGGGACGCGGTCAGCTGCTCGGTGCCGGTCGCGCGGCTCACGCCGGGGCGGGAGCAGATGATCCGGGACGCGCTCGCCGGGGCCCGGGAGCGGCTGGCGCTGGCGACGCGTCACCTCTGAGCCGTCGGCGGTGGGCGGGCTACCGGTGGGCGGGCTAGGGAGCGATCGGTGTCCCGGCGACCGCCTCGACGGCGGTGCGGATCGCGGTGAGGTCCTGCCGGGAGGCCAGGCCCAGGTGGTAGAAGCGCAGTTCGGTCGCCCCGGCCGCGGTCAGCTCGGCGCACCAGGCGGGTAGGTCAGCGGGGTCGCCGCCGAGCCCTGCGACGGCGCCGACGGTGGCCACGACGCGCCGCCCGGGCGTCGTCGGGTCGGCGTAGGCGCGGACGGCGGCCAGCGCGGCCGCCGAGCGGGTGGGGGCGAGCAGTACGGGCGCGGCTGCCCCGGCCCGCTCGGGCGGCAGGCCGGGGGAGGGGCCGAAGCCGAGCGGGTCCGGCTGGCCGTGCAGCAGGACGGGCAGCTCCGGGCGCTCCGCCGCGACGGCCGCGAGGACGGACCGCCGCAGCCCGTCGGCCGCGCCCACCCGCATCCGGGCGACGGCCCCGGCCGACTCGGGGTCCAGCGCCGCGTCCGGGGCGGTGCCGGCGAAGACCGGGTCGAGCGCCGTCCGCACCTCGGCGCGCAGGGCGACGGGGTCGGCCCCTTCGGCTCGGTAGCCGTCCTGGCAGTGCGGGCAGAAGCAGAGCGAGAACAGCAGCCGGGCCGAGGGCGGCAGGGCCACGCCCGCGACCTTGTCGTGGGCGTGCAGGTGGTCGAAGCCGTACCAGCCGCAGGACTCCAACTCCAGCCCGGACAGGCCAGGTTGGGCGGCCGTCTCGGCGGCCAGCGTGGCGCAGTAGAGCCGGACGGCGGGGGAGGCGGCGCACAGCGCCCAGGGGTAGCGGTCGCCGTAGGCGTTGAGCACCGCCGCGTCGGGGTGCCGGGCGCCGAGCCGCTGCCCGTGCGCGAGGACGGTCCAGGCGTACACCTCCACCCCGGCCCCGGTCAGCGCCTCGGTGGCGCGGCCGAAGGACCGCGGCGACCAGGGTGCCTCGACCGGTCGCAGCCGTCCGGTGCCGGACCAGCGGTCCGGGTCGGGCCGGAAGTAGACGGCGGCGTGCTCGGCGGTGACGACCTTGTGGCGCGGGTGGCGCGGGGTCAGCGCGCGCACGCTGTGGTACGCGGCGGCGACGGCGGCCCGGCGGATGCCGAGGCCGGTGAGGCGCTCGCCGCAGGCCGGGTCGCCGTCGGCGTCCCAGGGGTAGAGGTAGCCGCCGACCGCGACGGCCGGCGCCTGCTCGGGGGCGTTCACGTCAGGTGGGTTCATGCCGGCGCCCCTTCGGGTGCGTTCACGCCAGCGCCTTCCGGGCGCGGTCGAGGAGCTCCGACAGCTCGCGCAGGTGCGCCGGTTCGGGCTCGGTCAGCGGCGCCCGGACGCTTCCGACCGGGTGTCCGGCCGCCCGGGTCGCGGCCTTGACCAGGGAGACCGCGTAGCCGGGGCGCCGGTTGCGCAGCTCGACGTAGGGGCGCAGGAAGACGTCGACCAGGGTGGTCAGGGTGGGCCGGTCGTCCTCGGCGAGGGCGCGGTGGAAGGCGAGCGCGAGGTCCGGGGCGAAGCAGAAGACGGCGGAGGAGTAGAGCGGCACGCCGATGGCCCGGTAGGCGAGTTGGGTCATCTCGGCGGTCGGCATGCCGTTGAAGAACTGGAAGTCCCGGTGCCCGGCGGCGCGGACCGCGCTGACGGTGCGGAGCATCCGGTCGAGGTCGCCGAGGCCGTCCTTGAAGCCGACCACGCCGGGCAGCCCGGCCAGCCGGGCCACGGTTTCGGGCTCGTAGACCGTCCGGTCGCGCTGGTAGAGGATCAGGTCGAGCGGGGTCCCCTCGGCGAGCGCGGTGATGTGGCGGACCAGGCCGTCCTGGCCGCCCCCGGGACCGTACGGCGGCAGGACGAGCAGGGCGTCGGCGCCGGCGCGCTCGGCCGCGCGGGCGAAGTCGAGGGCGAGGGCGGTGCCGTAGCCGGTGCCGGCGACGACGGGCACCCGTCCGCGGGCGGCCTCGACGGCGACGGCGACGCAGCGCTCGTACTCGGCGGGGGCGAGGGCGGGGAACTCGCCGGTGCCGCAGGCGGCGAACACGGCGGCGGGGCGGTCGGCGAGGCGGGCGTCGAGGTGGGCGCGGTAGGCCCCGGGGTCGAAGGTGCCGTCGGGGCCGAAGGCGGTGACGGGGAAGAACAGCAGGCCGTCGAGCGGGGGCAGGCCGGTGCGTGCGGGCACGGGGATGGGTCCCTTCGTGGAGAGCGTCCAGCGGTGGGAACACCGAGGAGCGTAGGAGGGCCCGGGCGTGGAGGTCAAGGGAGTCGCGTTCTCATATCTGAATGACGGTCATTCCTGTGAACCGCTGTTCTTGTGGACCGCCCGAAGCTCTGTGACCATGGGCCCGCACCGCACACCCGTCTCCGACCTAGGGAGTCACCGTGCCCCGCATCCTCGTCACCGGCGCGGCAGGCGCCGTCGGTACCCTGATCCGCCCCCGGCTCGCCCGCCCCGACCGCACCCTCCGGCTGCTCGACCTGCTGCCGCTCGACCCGGGCGAGGGTGAGGAGGCCGTCCGGGCCTCCGTCACCGACCCGGACGCGATGCGCGCCGCCTGCGAGGGCGTCGACGCCGTCATCCACCTCGGCGGGATCTCCCTGGAAGCGCCCTGGGAGCGGATCCTCGACGTCAACATCAACGGCACCTACACCGTCTTCGAGGCCGCCCGCCGGGCCGGGGTCCCGCGCGTGGTGTTCGCCTCCTCCAACCACGTGGTCGGCTTCCACACCCCGGCCGAGTACCCGCTCACGGCGGCGAGCCCGCCGCTGCCCGACACCTACTACGGCGTCTCCAAGGCGGCCGGCGAGGCGCTCGGCGCGCTCTACCACCACCGCTACGGCCTGGACGTGGTCTGCATCCGGATCATGACCTGCTTCGCCGAACCGCCGAACCCCCGTGCCCTCTCCACCTGGCTCTCCCCGGACGACTGCGCCCGCCTGCTGGAGGCCTGCCTCGCCGTGGAACGGCCCGGCTACCGGATCGTCTACGGTGTCTCCCCGAACACCCGCGGGGGCTGGGTCTCGCTGGACGAGGCCCGCGCGCTCGGCTACGAACCGGCCGACGACGCCGAGGTGCACGCCGAGGCCGTCCTCGCCGCGCACGGGAACCCGCCCGTCGACGACCCCGTCTTCGCCCACCTGGGCGGGCACTTCACCTTCCCGAACCTCGACGCCGACCGGCTCTGAGCAAGGGCGGCGATCCGGCGGCGGTGGTGGTCACCCGCGCAGGCCGAGTTCGATCTGCTCCAGGGTGCGGCCCTTCGTCTCGGGCACCAGGCGGAGGGTCAGCACCAGCAGCACCGCGTTGACCCCGGCGAAGACGTACATCGAGGTGCCGACCCCGAGGTGGTGACGGTCGGACATGATCGGGTAGACGGCGGTGACCAGGCCGGTCGCGGCCCAGAGCACCACCGACCCGACGCCCATCCCCGCGCCGCGCGCCTTGAGCGGGAACACCTCCGCCATCATCACCCACACCACCGCGCCCCAGCCCAGTTCGTACCCGGCGAGGTAGAGGACCAGCAGCACCACGGTCAGCGTGCCGAGGGTGGACTTGTCGTGCACGTGGGTGACGACCCAGCCGGTCAGGCCCAGCGTCACCACCATCACGGCGCTGCCGATCAGCAGCAGCGGCTTGCGGCCCCAGCGGTCCACCACGAACACCACCCAGGCGGTGAAGGCGAGCTTGGTGATGCCGAGGATGACGGCCGAGAACAGCGCGGTGTTGGCGGTCAGCCCGAGCGAGACCAGCATCGTCGGGAAGTAGGCGTTGATCGCGTTGACGCCGCTGAACTGCTGCCCGACCGCGAGCAGCAGGGCCACCAGCAGCATCGGGCGCACCCAGGGTGCCCACAACTCCCGTACCCGGTAGGTGGTCTGCTCGGCGTCGAGGCGGATCACGGTGCGGATGGAGGTGAGTTCGGCCTCGACCTCCGCCGTCGGGTGGGTGGCCGCGAGGACGGCTCGGGCCTCTTCCTCGCGGCCTAGGTTGACCAGCCAGCGCGGGGTCTCCGGCAGGAACCGCAGCCCGGCGACCAGTACCGCGGCGGGCACCAGCGCGCCGGCGAACATCCAGCGCCACAGGTGGTGCGGCTGGAGCCAGTAGTCGACCAGGAAGGCGATCAGGATGCCGCTGACGATGAAGATCTGGTTGAGCGCGCCCATCGCGCCGCGGATCCGGGCGGGGGCCAGCTCGGAGAGGTAGGTCGGCACGGTGGCGGAGGAGAGCCCGATCCCGAGGCCGAGCACCGTCCGGAAGGCCACCAGGGCGCCGAAGCCGGGGGCGAGGGCGCAGGCGAGGGTGCCGACGATCACCACGCCACCGGCCGCCATGATGGTGCGGCGGCGGCCGATCCGCCCGGTCAGCCGGGCGGCCAGGCCCGCGCCGACCATCGCGCCGACGGACAGCGAGGCGGTCAGGACGCCCTGTTGGAAGCCGGACAGCTGCCAGGACTTGGCGATCACGACGAGGATGCCGGCGATCACGCCGAGGTCATAGCCGAAGAGGATGCCGCCGAGGGCGCCGAAGGCGTAGAGCGTGACGGGATTGATCCTGCGGGGAGTCGTGCGGGGGTGGTGGGGCATGGGGGACCGCCTCGTCTCGGGGGTGGCGCGGGGGTGGTCGGTGCCGTGCGAGGGAGGTGCCGTTTCCGGGAGTGAAGCGGCCGGCAGGGAACAGGTCAAGACCTCTCGTTCGTATCCACGAATAATCGGCGTGGCCAATTGCCTTGTATGGGAGAGGATTTGGTGATTCACCCTTTCATGTCCATGAATCATGGACAGGTTCCGGAACATCCACGGGCTCGTCCGGCATGCGCGCGAGTAAATTGAACGCGTTCAATTCTCGCGCTACGCTGGCGGTCGGAAATGAGGGGGAACTCATGAAGATCGTCATCCCCGGCGGCTCCGGCGCGCTCGGCACTCTGCTCGACCGCAGCCTGACCGCCGCCGGCCACCAGGTCGTGGTGCTGAGCCGACGGCCCACCGGACCGCGCCAGATCGGCTGGGACGGCCGCACCCGGGGCGCCTGGACGGCGGAGGTCGACGGCAGCGACGCCGTCCTCAACCTGGCCGGGCGCAGCGTCAACTGCCGCTACACGCCCGAGAACCAGCGCGCGATGATGGACTCCCGGGTGCACTCCACCCGGGCCGTCGGCCAGGCGATCGCCGCCGCCCGGCGGCCGCCCGCCGTCTGGCTGCAGATGAGCACCGCCACCGTCTACGCCCACCGCCACGACGCGCCCAACGACGAGCGGGACGGCCTGATCGGCGGCGACGAGCCCGACGCCCCGCCCTCCTGGCGGTACAGCATCGACATCGCCCGGGCCTGGGAGGACGCCCAGAGCGCGGCCGACACCCCGCACACCCGGCGCCTCGCGCTGCGCACCGCCGTCGTCCTCGGTCCGGAACGCGGGGGTGCCCTCGACTCGCTGTCCTGGCTGGCCCGGCTCGGCATCGGCGGACCGATCGCGGGCGGCGCGCAGTACGTGTCCTGGATCCACGAGCGGGACTTCGCCCGCGCCGTCGAGTTCCTGATCGCGCACGAGGAGATCGACGGACCGGTCAACCTCGCCGCCCCGAACCCGCTGCCCCAACGGGAGTTCATGCGCGTGCTGCGGGCCGCCTGGGGCATGCCGCTGGCGCTGCCCGCGGCCCGCTGGATGGCGGAGCTGGGGGCGTTCGCGCTGCGCTCGGAGAGCGAACTGCTGCTGAAGAGCCGCCGGGTGGTGCCCGGGCGGCTGCTGGAGGCGGGCTTCGCCTTCGACCACCCGGACTGGCCGCGGGCCGCCCGCGATCTGGTGCGGCGGCTGCGCGGGCGGTAGGCCCTCGCCGGCCGGCCGGGGCCTTCCGTCACGGCGCTGTCACAGCTTCCCGCCGCCGGTTGCCCGGGGCGGGTCCGGGCCGGGACGGTGGGACCGGTCGTGGGGAGCGGCCACTGGGGAGGGGGCGCCGGAATGCGTAGAGTGCGGTTGTCGTCCATGCGGATGCGGACCGAGCTCATCGGTGCCGGCGTCCTGCCGATGATCGGCACGCTGGCCCTGCTGCCGGCCTGCGGGGCCGCGGACGGCTTCGGGATCTTCCTGGCCGGGTGCGCGGTCGGCGCCGCCGCGCTCTTCGCGGCGCCCTACACCTTCTGGCTCCGGGCGGACGAGGAGGGCGTCACCTTGGTCCGGTGCCTGGTGCCGCGCCGGTTCGGCTGGGCGGAGATCGACGGGCTGGCGATGGAGTTCGGCCAGGAATCGGAGACCGACGTCCACTTCATGCGGCTGCGGTTGCGGCTGGCCGATCCGCCGGGCCGAGTCGCGGGGCCGCTGGTCGGCAGGTTCGACGTCACCGACGAGGACACCCCGTCGGGTGTCCCGCCCCGGGCCCTGGCCGAGCTGTTCGCGGTCTTCGGGGAGCGCGGACTGCCGGTCGAGGAGGCCGAGTTCGCGAACGAGGTGCTCCGGGTGCGCGGCCTTCCGCTGCTGCCCCCGCTGCGGGTGTGGGTCGAGCCCGCCGAAGGGGCGCCCGAGCCGGAGCGGGCCTACGCGGACGCGCCGGACATCGCGGCGGAGTCGGCCGCCCTGCCGCACTGGCGGCAGCGGCCCCGGCAGCGGTACCGGCGCGAGCACCTGCTGCGGCGGGCCGCACTGGCCGACCGGGTGTTCCTGCGGGACCGGGACGGGCTGGCGCTGGGGATCGCGCTGAGTGCGGCGGGGGAGCTGGTCCGGTACGACCTGATCACGGTGGAGGGCGACCAGCGGCGGTACGTCCGGCAGCAGTACCTGAGCTGGCGCACCCTCAACCGGTAGCCGGGGGCGGGGTGGCCAGCAGGTGGTCCAGCACCCGGCCGAACACCAGGCGCCCGGCCAGTGCCACCGCCGGGTCGAACAGCCGGGGCAGGCCGGTGATCCGCAGCTCCTCGGCCCAGACCACTTCGCTGCCGCCGGTCGAGCCTCCGCCGGAGCCGCCCGTGCCTGCCGAGCCGCCCGTGCCTGCCGAGCCGCCCGCGCTCAGCGCGCGCACTCGCAGCTCGGCGCCGCCGCGCACCACCCGGCCGCGCTTGGCCAGTACGCACCGGGCGGGCGGCGCCAGTTCGACCAGTTCCATCGGGTCGTCGAAGCGCAGTGGCCCGAGGGCCGTCCGCGCCAGGATCACGTCCCCCGGCTGCCGCCCGGTGCCCCGCACCACGCTCACCCGGGTGAACGGGACCCGGTCGCCGTGCCGGGGCCAGGCGGTGAGCCGGGCCCAGCAGTCGGCGGGCGGCAGCGGGGAGCGGCGGGTCAGGACGAATCGGGCCATGCCGCAGCCTAACCGGGACGCCTCGGCGCCCTCGGGTACCGACTCGTGAGCCGCCGTCCGGCGGCCGTCCGGGAGCCCCCTCGGACGGCCGCCCGGGCGGGTCAGAGCGGCAGGCCCTGCCAGCCGCCGAAGTCGGTCGGCGTGGAGCCCGCGCGGTAGTAGACCCGGCCGTCCGTCCCGATGGCGAACACGTGGAGCACCCCGTTGCCGTCGACGATCGCGGTCGGGAAGTCGAGGACGGTCCCGCCGAGGTCCTGCCAGGCGCCGTAGCCGGAGTTCGGGGCGGTCTGGGCGGTGGTGCTGACGCCGCTGCCGCGGTTGCGCTCGAACAGCACGACCTGCCCGCCGAGGTTCACGGCCGCGGGCTCGCCCACCCCGCCGTGTCCGCCGAGCGGGGCCGGGGACCGGCTCCACGAACCACCGGGCTGGACCTGGTAGCTGACCACCACGGCGCCGGTGTCGGCCTCCCGGTAGGCGAGTTCGATCCGGCCGTCCTGGTCGAGCGCGGCCTTGGGCGCACTGGCCGGCCGGGCGTTCGGGATCTGACCCGGGCCGCTGAAGGCGCCGTTGGGGGTGCTCTGCCACCAACCGAGGATCCCGCTGCGGGTGCTGGCGAACACCTCGATCGCCCCGACACCGTTGCGGATCGCGGTGACCGGGTCCTGGACGTCGCTGCCGCCCTGGTCCGCCCAGGTGCCCGACCATCCGCCGCTCGGGGCGGTCTGCCAGGTGCTGCTGAGGCCGCCCCCGCCGTTCTTCACGAAGATCTCCAGCCGTCCGTCCTGGTCGTTGGCCACCACGGGCACGCCGACCTGGTCCTCGTTGCCGAGGCCGGAGTTGGGGCTGCCGTGGTCGGCCCAGCTGCCCGACCACGCGCCGTTGGGCGTGCCCTGCGGCAGCGAGACGATGTGGTGGTCGGTGAGCCGACGGGCGAAGACCTCCAGTCGGCCGTCGGCGTTGCTGCCGACGGCGATGCCCGGCGCCAGCCGCCCGCCCGAGTCCGCCAGCCGCAGTGAGCCGCTCCAACTGCCGTCCGTCCGCCGCCAGTAGGTGTACAGGGCGCCGGCCCGGACGACGAACACCTGCGGCCGGCCGTCCTGGTTGAGGCCGGCCCAGGAGGTGCCGCGGGACCAGCGGTAGTACATCCGGGAGAACCAGTCGGCGGAGTAGTTCCCGGTGGAGTGGTCGTGGCCGGCGTACTCGGAGAAGAACACGCCCTTGGGGCCGGACGCCGCCGGTTCGAGGTTCACCGGGGCGTCGCCGATGTTGTAGTCCCGGTAGTTCACCTGGATCAGGGTGCCGCCGTAGAGCGAGGCCGCCAGGCCGGCGAACTTCGCGGCGGCGATGTGGTCCGAGTGGTCGCCCGCGTAGCGGCTGTCCGGGAGCTCGTCCTGGGCCCGGAGCACGGTCGGCTGGTACGTCACCATCAACTGCCGCAGCACCTCGACGACATCGGCGGCCGTGTAGCCGGACGGCCCGGACAGCGGGCTGCCGACCGGGACGATGCTGGTGTCCGTCTTGCCGCCCAGCACGCCGGCGAGCTGGCCGTCGTGCAGGTTGAGGAAGACCAGGTGCACCGGGTGGTCCTTGAGGATGTACCGTTCGACCTGCTTGCCCGCGACCGTCCAGGCCTCGACCGTCCAGTGGCCGACCTCGTCGGTCGACGGGTCGGTGTCGCCGACCCCGGCCATCCGGGAGTAGGCGTTGACGGCGCCCATCTGCCGGTTCCAGGTGCGCAGCGGTTCGCCGGCGGGGTCCCAGCAGACCGTGGGACACGGGTCGCCGGTCCCGTTGCCCGCGGTGACGAACACCGTGACGGACGGCGTGCCCTCGGCGATCGCGGTGGACAGGTCGGGGTTCATGAACAGGATGTCGTCGTCCTCGTGCGCGACGACCTGGAGGAACAGCTGGCCGGAGCCGGCGGTCAGGGTGCTGCCCGTGGTGGTGCCCGGGCCGGTGGCCGCGGCCGCGCTGCTCGCGGTCGTCCTGGTCAGGACGGGCCCGGCGAGGGCGGCGAGCGCGACGGAGGTGAGGAGTTGCCGTCGTCCGATGGCCATGTGGTTCTCCCCGGTGCGAGATCGACAGGTGATCGTGCCAAGAGGAGATTAACCCACCGTCGAGCAGGTCATGACAAGGAAATCACCGGGCAAAGATCCGACCTGTGCAGACAGTTGACGGTCAGTCAAGCGGCACGGCCCAGCGGTCCACCTCCTCCAGCGGCGCCGCCAGGGCCGCGGGGTCGGCGTCGGCCGCGAGCAGGACGACGAGCGGCGGCCGGCCGCCCGCCCCGAGCCGGGCGATCTCGTAGGCGGTGAGGCCCCGGCCGGGCGGGGCGAGCAGTGCGACCGGGGCGTCGGTCGCCAACAGCGGCCCCAGCACCGGTCGGTAGGCGCCGGGCGGGGTGTCCTCGGTGCCCGGGCGCAGCACGCCGAGGGCTTGCGGCCCCGGCCAGGTACGGGCGGTGCCGGGGTAACCGGTGTGCGGGGCGCCGGGCGGGGGGAGCAGCAGGACCCAGCCGGCGCCGGGGCGGGTGGCGCGGCACAGCACGTCCAGCCGTACCGTCGACGGCCCGCCGTCGGGGGAGGCGGCGGCGCCGGGGCGGGGCGCGGGCTGTCCGGCCAGGGTGGAGCGGAGCACCTCGGTGGTGCTCAGCCCGCTCGGCAGGTCGGGGAAGCTGCGCAGCAAGTGGGCGCTCTGGCTGAGGAGTTCGGCGGCGTCCTGGTCGGCGAGCAGGGCCCGGTCATGGGTCGCGGTGAGGACCAGGCCGCCGGTGGCGTCGTAGTGGGCGGCGAGGGTGATCGGGTACGAGGTGAGGGTGCCGGCCGGGACGGGGCTCTCGACGTGGATGCCGTGCGCCGCGAGGTCGGTCTCCAGCCGCAGCTGGTGCGCGGTCATCGGCTGGTGCTCCAGGACGACCAGGCTGTTCGGCCGCCGGCCGCGCCCGCCGGGGCCGAAGCGTTCGACCTGGCCGGGCGAGACCCACTCGTAGGAGGAGAGGTCGAGCACGGTGTCGCGCAGCGTGCCGAGCAACTGGGGCACGGTGGCGCCCGGGTGGACCCGGACCGAGATCGGCAGCGGGGTGCGCAGGGCGCCGGGCAGCCGGTCGACGCTCTCCAGCGGGATGCCCCGGCCGGAGACGGTCACCGCGAAGCCGACCCGGACCGGCCGGGCCGGCCGCCGGGGGCGGTCGGACAGCGCGGCGCGGTACAGCAGCAGCGCCCAGGCGGCCTGCAGCGCGGTGCTCTCGCCCGCGCCCCAGGCCGCCGCCCAGCCGCGCAGCCGGACCGCCTCGTAGGGGGAGAGCCGGCGCCGGGCCCGGCCGCTGCCGCGCCGTCGAGGGTCGGGGGCGAGCGGCAGCAGCGCCGCGGGGTCGGGCCGGGTGGACCAGAACTGCTCGGCGGCGTCGGTGGGTTGGGCCGCCAGCCAGCGGGCGTGGTCGCGCAGGTCGGGGCGCCGTTCGCCGCCGGGGAGCACGCCGCCGCCGAGGTAGGCGCGGTAGAAGGACTGCAGCAGCAGCCGGACGCTCCAGCCGTCCAGCATGGCGTGGTGGTAGGTGAGCAGGACCCGGGTGACGGGCCCCTCGTCGGCGGGCTGCGGGGCGTCCAGCAGGGTGGCGCGCAGCAGGGCGGGGCGGCGCAGGTCGAAGCCGCGCAGCCGGTCGGCGGCGAGCAGTTGGTCCCACCCGACACTGCCGTGCGGGTGCCTGGTCACCTCGGGGACGGCGCGTTCGTGCAGCACCGTCCACGGCTCGCCGCTGCCGTCCGGCGCCCAGTCGAAGGCCGCGCGCAGCACCGTCTCGTGGTCGAACACCGCCTGCCAGGCCGCGGTGAAGCGCTCGGTGTCCAGCGGGCCGTGCCAGTTCCAGGACAGTTGCTCGATGTGCCGCCCGCCGTGGTCGGGGCGGCCGAGGACGTCGCGCAGCAGCTCGCGCTGGAGGGCGCTGGTCGGGACGGTGACCGGCTCCGGCGGGTGGGCCAGGGCCTCCCGCAGCTCGGCCAGCAGGCGCGCGGCGTGCCCGGGCGGGCCGGGGGCGATCCCGACGAACAGCCGCCGGCGGTCCCGCGGGCCTCCCGGGGGTTCCCGGAGCTCCGTCACCAGGACCGCCCGCAGCGGCGCCCCGGCGGCCAGCGAGCGGCCCAGCTCGGCGAGCAGGCCGTCCAGCGCGGCCGGGCCGGTCACCGTCCGCCGCCAGAGCAGGTCGGCGGCGGACGCCGGGGCGACGGCCCGCAGGGCGGTGCGCAGCACCTCGGGCCGGTGGACCCGGTGCAGCTCGACCAGCAGGAACTCGGGCAGCCGGGGGCCGGGGCGCTCGGCGACGGCCCGGTGGACGCGGACCTGGACGCGGGCACGGGGCGCGGTGCGGGCGAGCGCGGCGCGCACCGCGGCCGGGTCGAGCGGTCCCGGTGGTCGGGGGGCGGGCAGGCAGGGCGCGGGCGCGGGGGCACCGGCCACCAGCAGGGTGACGGGTGCGCTGGAGAACTGGCGGTTCGTCATCGCTGATCAGCGGGCTCCGGGCCCGGTTCCTTCCCGTCGTCCGGCCTGGTGCGCCGGGGCTACTGGGTGGCGAGGCCGCCGCAGACGTTCAGTGCCTGGGCGGTGATGCTGGCCGCGGTCGGGCTGGTGAGGTAGCCGGCCAGCGAGGCGACCTCCTCGGGGGTGGTGTAGCGCCCGAGCGGGATGTGGGTCTGGAAGTGCTGGTGGATCGTCTCGGGCGTGGTGTTGTACGCGGTGGCGTACTCGTGGTGGATCCGGGTGGTGTGCGGGGTGTGCACGTAGCCCGGGCAGATCGCGTTGACGGTGGTGCCGGTCGGCGCCAGCTCCTTGGCCAGCGCCCGGGTGAAGCCGATCACGGCGTGCTTGCTCGCGGTGTACGGGGCGCCGTAGGTGACGGCCTGCTTCCCGGCGGTGGAGGCGATGTTGATGATGCGCGGGTGCGTGGTGGTGGTGATCCGGCCGTGCTTGAGGGTCTCCCGGGTGACCAGGAAGACGGCGTTCAGATTGGTGTCGATGACGTCGTACCAGAGGTCGTCGGTGGTGGTCGCGGTGGGCCCGCCGCCGGTGCGTCCGGCGTTGTTGACCAGGACGGTGATCGGGCCGTGGGCCGCGACCGCGCGTTGGATCAACTCGCTGACCTGGGTGGGGTCGCGGACGTCGCAGGTGGAGCCGTCCGCCTGGTGGCCCTCGCCGCGCAGGGTGTCCAGGGCCTGGCCGATGTGGTCGGCGGTGCGGGCGCAGATGTAGACGTGGTGGCCGCGGCTGCCGAGTTCGCGGGCGATGGCGAGGCCGATCCCGCGGGTGCCGCCGGTGATCAGGGCGAGGGGTTTCTCGGGTTCGGTGGTCATGACGGGTCCTGTGGGTGAGGGCGGGAGAGGTCGTGGGTCCTGGGTGCCGCCTAGGCGGGGTAGAGGTTGTAGGTGGTCGGGTGGTGTGCGGTGGCCGGGGTGTTGAGGGTGGGGTCGAGGGTGAGGATGGCGTGGTGCAGGTGTTGCAGGTGCGGGGAGGGCTGGATGCCGAGTTCGCTGGTCAGCCGGTGCCGCAGGTGGTGGTAGGCGGAGAGCGCGTGGGTCTGCCGGCCCGCCCGGTACAGCGCGACCATGGCCTGGGCGTGCAGGCCCTCGTGGTGCGGGTGCTGGTGGGTGAGGTGGGTGAGTTCGGGGATCAGCTCGTCGTGCCGGCCGAGCCGGAGGTCGGTGTCGATGCGGCGTTCGAGGGTGATCAGGCGGCTCTCCTCCAGACGCATGATCTCGATGGTGAGGATCGGTCCGGGGCGGACGTCGACCAGGGCGGGGCCGTGCCAGAGGGCGAGGGCCTGGCGGAAGTGGGTGGCGGCCTGGTGGTCGTGGCCGTGGTTGAAGGCGTGCTGGCCCTGGGTGATCAGCAGGTTGTAGGTGTGGACGTCCAGGTCGTCCGGGTGGGCGGTGAGTTGGTACCCGCCGTGCCGGGTGGTCAGCACGTCCTTGGCGGTGGTGTGCGGGGTCGGCCCGAGGGCCTGGGCGATCCGGCGGCGCAGCTGCAGGATGTACGTCTGCATGGTGGTGAGCGCCTGTCTGGGCGGTTCGTCGCCCCAGATCTCCTCGATCAGGGTGGCGGTGGGCAGGATCCGGTTGGGGTAGAGCGCGAGCAGGGCGAGGATCTGGCGCTGTTTGGCGGCGGTGGGGACGACGGAGATGCCGTTGAGGTCGGCGGTGAGGGGGCCGAGGACCTTGAGGTGCATGGCGGTTCTCCTCTCGTACGGGGCGGCGGCTCGGCCTGGCGGATGTCAGTTCGAATCCGAGGAATGGTTCCGAGGGATGGTGGGGCGGACGCGTCGCACCCTAGTTGCGGCGGGGGCGGCCGGCCGGATTCCTCTAGTGCGGATCGAGCACGGTTCCGGGCAGGCTGGCGCGGACGTGTGGCGGTCGACCGGTCGGCCGTGGTCCCGTCACCGTCAGGGGAGTTGACGATCCGTCACTTCTTCCGGAGATCGCCCGCGAGGGTGGACACGGTGACGTGCAGGGCGCCGTCCGCGGTGCGGGTGTACACCTGCTCGTGCGGGTCGGGCACGCAGCCGGGCGTGATGCCGACCGGGGAGGTGCGCAGCACCACGCGGTCGGCGGTGGCGGAGAGCAGGTCGGCGACGGCGTCGCAGTAGCCGGTGCCGGTACCGGAGTCGTTGTGGATCCGGGCGACCGGGGTGCCGACCTGACCCTGGGCGAACGTGATCGTGAAGTCGACCCGGAGGCCGGTCAGTTGGCCGGCGAGCTGGCCCTGCCAGCTGCCGAGGAAGGCGGCCGGGACCGCGCCGTCGGCGGGCGGGGAGGCGGGGGTGCCGGGGGTGCCGGGGGCGGCGGAGGTCGCGGCCGGAGCGGTCGGGGAGGTGGCGGCCGGGACGGCGGCCGGGGTGGTCGGGTCCTTGGTGGCCGCCGGTCGGGCCGGCGGAGTGGTGGCGGCCGCGGCGGCCCCGCCGGACCGGTCGGTGGGCGGGTCGTCCGGCAGGGCCAGGTACACGCCCGTCGCGGCCACCGCCGCCGCCAGCGGGACGGCGATCAGCAGCGTGGCCCGGCCCGGGCGGCCGCGGGCGGGCTGCGGCTGGGTCGGCTGGGCCGGGTACGGCAGCGTGGGCGCGGGCGGTCGGCCGGGCGGCGGCGGGGCGGAACCGGGGGGCGGGACGGGCACGGTGGCCGCTGCGGTCGGCGGCGGCAGCGGCGCCGTCCACGGCTCGGGCGGCGGACCGAACCGGCCCGGCTCACCGGCCTGTTCGCCCTCCAGGTCGAGCAGTTCGACGGCGAGCGCGGCGAGCGCCGCGGAGATCGCGGGCGGCAGCCAGCTCCGGCGCTCCAGCCGCTCGCCCGCCGCCGGATCGCCCGCGCTCAGCCGGGCCCGCAGCTGGGCCGGGGTCGGGCGCCGGGCCGGGTCCTTGGCCAGGCAGTCCGTCACGACGCCGAGCAACTCGTGGTCGGTGATGTGCAGTTCGGGCTGCTCGTGGATCACCCGGTAGAGCATCACGGGTGCGCTCACGCCGGAGCCGAACGGCGCCCGGCCGGTGGCCGCGTACGCGAGTACGGCACCGAGCGAGAACACGTCCGAGGCGGGCCCGGCCGGGCGGCCCTCGGCCTGTTCCGGGGAGAGGTAGCCGGGGGAGCCGACCACGAAGCCCGAGCGGGTGAGCGCGGTGGCCGCGTCCAGAGCCCGGGTGATGCCGAAGTCGATCAGCCGGGGGCCGTCCAGGGCCAGCAGCACGTTCGAGGGCTTGACGTCCCGGTGCACCAACCCGCCCTCGTGGACGGCCCGGAGGGCCTCGGCGAGCCCCACCCCGAGCGAGCGGACGGCGGCGGCGGGCAGCGGGCCGAAGTCCCGTACGGCGGTGCTCAGGGCGGGCCCGGCGACGTACGCGGTGGCCACCCACGGCCGGGGGCCCTCGGTGTCGGCGCCCAGCACCGGGGCCGTCCACCGGCCGCCCACCCGGCGGGCCGCGGCCACCTCGTTGCGGAAGCGCACCCGGAACTCCGGGTCGGCCGCGTACTGGGCGTGCACCGTCTTGACGGCCACCGTGCGCCCGCCGGGCGTGCGGCCCAGATAGACCTGGCCCATCCCGCCCGCGCCGAGCCGGCGGAGCAGCCGGTACTCGCCGATCCGCCGCGGATCCCCGTCCCCCAGCGCCTCCACCCAGCCGCTCCCCTCGTCGTGATGCCCGTTGTGCCGCCCGCTGTCGTCCAGCCAGACGGTACCGCCCGGAGTGCCGGTTCCGATGGGGGAGTGGGCAGTTGGCAGCCCGTCCGATGCCGGGGTGGTCCCAGAGGCCGGCTGTCGGCGGAGATCCGGTCAAAGCTTGGCAAAGTCCGGCCCACCCTCTGGAGGTGTTATTGCACATGTCACATCATGCTCCTCATGAGAAAAGCCATCGCCCTCCTCGCGGCCGCCGCGGCCGTCGCCACCCTCGGCGGATTCGTCGGCCCCGCCGCCTCCGCCGCCGAACCCGACGGCCCCGACCTGGCCGACACCGGCCAGGGAAAGCTGGCCTGGACCTCCTGCAACGACGCCACCACCCCGGCGCTCCAGTGCGCGATGCTGGAGGTGCCGGTGGACTACGCCGACCCCCGCGGTCGCAAGATCAAGATCAAGCTCAACCGGCTGCCCGCCACCGCCCCCAAGGACAAGCAGCAGGGCCCGATCCTGCTCAACCCCGGCGGTCCCGGCGACTCCGGCCTCTGGATGCCCGCCTACATCTCCGGCCAGGTCCCCAAGGACGTCGCCGCCGACTACGACTGGATCGGCTTCGACCCGCGCGGCACCAACGGCAGCGACCCCCATGTCATCTGCGACGCCCACTACTTCGACGCCGAGCGCCCCGACTACCAGCCCGACCAGGGCACCTCGAAGGCCTGGCTGAAGAAGGCGGCCGGCTACGCCGCCGACTGCGCGGCCGACTGGTCCTGGCTGCTGCCGCACATGACCACCGTCGACAACGCCCGCGACCTGGACAGCATCCGCCGGGCCCTCGGCGCACCGAAGATCAACTACTACGGCGGCTCCTGGGGCACCTCGCTCGGCTCCACCTACGGCCAGCTCTTCCCCTCGCACGTGCGCCGGATGGTGCTGGACAGCATCGTCGGACCGAGCATCAGCTGGTACGACCACAACATCCTCCAGGACAAGGAGCACCAGCGCCGCTTCGACGCCTTCACCGCCTGGGCCGCCAAGGCCGACTCCGTCTACCACCTGGGCACCGACGCCAAGACCGTCGAACAGGCCTACCACCAGGTCGAGGCCGCCCTGCGCAAGGACCCGGTCGACGCCGCCCCGGCACCCGGGAAGATCGGCCCCGCCGAGTTCGAGGACACCTTCTACGGCGGCGGCTACAACTTCCTGCGCTGGCCCCGGATGGCCACCGTGCTCTCCGCCTACCTCACCCAGCACGACACCCGGCCGCTGAACATCGCCTACAACAAGTACGCGGCCCCCGGCCCCGACGACGGCGCCTTCCCCGCCTACAACGCCGCCCAGTGCACCGAGAACGCCTGGCCGCGCGACTGGGAGGTCTGGAAGAAGGACCAGGCCAAGGTCAACGCCGTCGCGCCCTTCTACACCTATAACAACATGTGGTACAACGCCGCCTGCATGTTCTGGCCCTACCAGGGCAACCCGGCCGGCCGACTGAAGATCACCGGCAAGAACCTGCCCCCGGTGCTGCTCTTCCAGTCCACCGAGGACGGCGCCACCCCGTACGAGGGCGGCCTCGCCATGCACGACGCGCTGCCCAGCTCCAAGCTGGTCGTCCAGAACGGCGGCAGCTTCCACGAGATCCTCTTCCACGGCAACGCCTGCCTGGACGACACCTTCGCCGCCTACCTGCGCGACGGCAGCCTGCCCCAGGGCAAGGGCCGGATCGCCAAGACCTGCGCCCCCGAGGCCGAACCGGCGCCGGTCTACGTGACCCCGCCGCCGGCCACCGCCAAGGCGCTCACCGCCGCCCCGGCCGGCCCGCTCGCGCCCACCGACCCGGAGGCCGTGCGCGGGATGCTGCGGTAGCGACGCCCGTCAGGGCTGATCCGACGACGTGACGGCACTCAGCGGCGCAGCCAGCGACTCCAGGCTGCGCCGCTCTGCCCGCACCCCGATCGCCGCCTCGACCAGGCCGGCGGCCGTCATCAGCGCCGCACCGATGCAGAAGGCGAGCACGGTGTCGGAGACCCTGCCGCTGCTCACCAGGCCGTTGAAGAGCAGCGGGCCGCTGATGCCGCCGACCGCCGTGCCGACGGCGTAGAAGAAGGCGATGGACAGCGCCCTGGTCTCCAGCGGGAACACCTCGCTGACCGTCAGGTAGGCCGCGCTGGCCCCGGCCGAGGCGAGGAACAGCACCGCCGTCCAGCAGGCCGTCATGGTGGCGGCGGAGAGCGAACCGCGCTGGAAGAGCGCGGCGGTGGCGAACAGCAGCAGACCGGAACCGATGTAGGTGCCGGCGATCATCGGCTTGCGGCCGACCGAGTCGAAGAGGTGGCCGAGCAGCAGCGGACCGAGGAAGTTGCCGACCGCGATCACCGCGAAGTAGTAGCCGGTGTCGCCCTCCGGTACGGCGAAGTAGGTGGTCAGGATGGTGGCGTAACCGAAGGTCACCGCGTTGTAGAGGAAGGCCTGGCCGATGAAGAGCGCGAGGCCGAGCACGGTGCGGCGCGGATAGCGGGCGACCACGGTCCGCAGGATCGTGCCGAAGCCCAGCGGCGCGCGTTCGCGGATCAGGATCGGCTCCCCGGTGACCGGCGGCAGCGGGCGCCCGGTCTCCCGTTCGACCGCCTCCTCCGCCTCGGCCACCACCTGCTCGGCCTCCGGCGCCCGGCCGTGGGTGAACAGCCAGCGCGGACTCTCCGGGACGTGCCGGCGCACCAGCAGGATCACCAGGCCCAGCACCACGCCGATGCCGAAGGCGAGCCGCCAGCCGAGGTCCGTGGCGAACAGGGCGGTGTTCAGCAGCGCGATCGAGGCGAAGGCGCCGATCGCCGCGCCGACCCAGAAGCTGCCGTTGATGATCAGGTCGACCCGGCCGCGCACCCGGGCCGGGATCAGCTCGTCGATCGCCGAGTTGATCGCCGCGTACTCGCCGCCGATGCCGAAGCCGGTGAAGAACCGGCAGAGGAAGAAGAACCAGGCCGTCCAGGACAGCGAGGTGACGGCGGTGGCGGCCAGGTACACGGCGAGGGTGACCATGAACAGCTTCTTGCGGCCGAGCCGGTCGGTCAGCCAGCCGAAGAACAGCGCCCCGGTGCAGGCGCCCGCCACGTAGACGGCGGCCGCGACGGTGGTCACCTGGGCGGTGGTGATGGCGATGCCGCTGCCGTGCTGGGCGAGTCGGCCGGCCATGTTGCCGACGATCGTCACCTCCAGGCCGTCCAGGATCCAGACGGTGCCCAGACCGATCACGATCCGCCAGTGCCAGCGGGACCAGGGCAGCCGGTCCAGTCGGGCGGGCACGTGGGTGGCGATCACCCCGGGCGGGGTGGGACGCCGGCGGTCGGGGGAGGGCCTCACCGAGGGCGGGGGCTGGGACGCGGGTTGGGAGGAGGGCGAGGTCGGCTGCGCCGGATCGGTCATGACGGGCCTCCTTCGCCGGGCGGATGGCTGCCGTGCGGCCGTCACGCTCGGTGAACGGCGGCGGCTCCTCCGTCAGGATGCCCCGAGAGCGGCCGGGCCGGGTGCCGGAGTACGCCGATCGGCCGTCGGGTGGCCGTCCGGCGGCCCGTCCGGCGGCGGACGGGCGGCGGCCGCATACGCGAGCGTCGCTCCGGCATTCGAGCAACGCGCTGCCCCCGGCGTCCACCCGCCACTGGAAGGCCGGTCGAGGGCCGCTGGAAAGCGCTTTCGACCGCGGGAACGGTGTGTTGTCGTGGGTGACGGAGAGCCGTGGCCGCCGCCGAACCGAGCGGGGTAGACGCTCACGCATGCATGTGAGTGCGGAGGCTATGGTTCGCCGGCCCGGGGGACCGTTGAATTGATGCATGACGACGAACCGGTCGGGCTCGGGAAACCGACGGAGCCCGCGGATCGCGTCGAACCGGCCGGGGGCCCACTGCGCCCCCGACGAGCCGGTGTCAGGGTTCCTCCGAGTCTTCGAACGAGGGTGGTCAAGATGACTGGAACGCGCGTTGTGGATCTGCCGACCGGTGCGGGTGCGGTGCTGGTGGTCGGCGGTACGGGCAAGACGGGCCGGCGGGTGGCCGACCGGCTGACCGCCCTGGGCTACCAGGTGCGGGTGGGCTCGCGGGCCGGGGCGGTGCCCTTCGACTGGCACGACGAGAACACCTGGGAGGCGGCGCTGCAGGGAGTGAGTGCGGCCTATCTGACGTACTACCCGGACCTGGCGTTCCCGGGGGCGGTGGAGGCGGTGGGCGCGTTCTCCCGGCTGGCGGCCGAGCGCGGCGTGCGGCGGCTGGTGCTGCTGTCCGGCCGTGGCGAGGAGGCGGCGGAGGCGGGGGAGAAGGCGGTGATGGAGTCGGGGGCCGCGTGGACCGTGGTGCGGTGCGCGTGGTTCGACCAGAACTTCGACGAGTCGTTCTTCCTGGAGCCGGTGCTGGCCGGGGAGTTGGCCCTGCCGGTGGGGGACGCGGTGGAGCCCTTCGTGGACGTGGAGGACATCGCCGACGTCGCGGTGGCGGCCCTGACCGAGGCGGGCCACGCGGGGGAGGTGTACGAGCTCACCGGGCCGCGGCTGCTCTCCTTCGCCGACGTGGCACGGGAGTTGTCGTCGGCGATCGGGCGCGAGGTGCGGTTCGAGGCGGTGTCCCTGGAGGCGTACCGGGCCGTGTTGGAGGAGGCGGGGCTGCCGGGGGACTTCGCGGAGCTGTTCGCGGTGATCCTGGACGGTCGCAACGCCTCACTGGGGGACGGGGTCCAGCGGGCGCTGGGGCGTGAGCCGAGGGACTTCGCGGACTACGCGCGGGCGGCCGCCGCCACCGGCGTGTGGAACACCTGAGCCGACCCGTCGTCCGACGGGCGGTGGTCGAGTAGCTGAACGGACTCTGGAGGTCTGGTCATGTCGGACGGCACGACGGTCTGGTCGAGCGAGCAGTCACTGGGCGCACTGCCCGAACACATCCGGGGCTTCGGCCTGATGCACGTCGCGATGCGCCGGGACGCGGCACGGCTGTGCGCCGTCGCCGCACGCGGCGGATCGGGCTCGCCGGCCGGGCTGGCCGACTGGTTCGGGCGGCTGCGGGCGGTGATCGACTGGCACCACCACAGCGAGGACGAGATCCTCTGGCCGTACCTGCGCGACCGGGTGGCCGGCTTCGACGGCAGCGGTGTGCTGGAGCAGGACCACGAGGCGCTGGACCGGGTGATGGCCCGGGTCGCCGGGGTGCTGGCCGCCGGTCGCAGCGCCGAACTGCCGGAAGCCGCCCGGGCGTTCCAGTCCCTGGTGCGCGAGCACCTGGGGCACGAGGAGCCGGTGGTCTTCCCCGCGCTGGCCGGCCTGCCGGTGCAGGAGTACCTGCGGGTGGAGCGGCGGATCATCGGCAGCGCGCCGGCCCAGGTGATGACCTACCTCCAGCCGTGGATGTTCGACGGCGCCGACCAGGCCTCGGTGCGGGCGGTGTCCGCGACCATCCCGGCCCCGGTGCGGCTGCTCGGCCGGACGGTGCTGGACCGGCGCTACCGGCGCACCCTCGGCCCGGTCCTCTGATCCGTCCTCCGACCCCGTCCTCCGACCCTGTCCGCCGGGCCTTCAGGGGCGGCCCGAAGGCCCGGCCGCTGTCCCGTTCGGCCGATCCGGCCCGGCACCGACGAGCACGGCAAGTGCCTTGACGCGAGGGGAGGTTCCGGTTGTCGCGGTTCTGTTGCGCGGCCCGCCGCACGGTGGGCGGTGCCGCGTGTTTCCGAAGTTCGTCGGCGCCGCACCCCGCGGAGCCGGGAGAGTAAAGGGGTCCTTGGATGCGTTCGGATCAGAGCACGGTTCCGCTGTCCTACTCCGCGCCGTCCGCCATCGGCGGTACGGGACGCGGGAGTTCGGTGCACGGTACCGGTCAGGGCAAGGCCGCCGGTCCCGTGCTGGTGGGCGCCACCATCGCGATGGGGCTGATGGCGGGGCTGTTCTTCGCCTTCGACGTGTCGGTGATGCCGGGCCTGGCGGCCGGTGACGACCGGACGTACGTGACGGCGATGCAGCACATCAACAAGTCGATCGAGAACGGAATGTTCGGCCTCGTCTTCACGGGCGCCTTCGTGGCGACGGGCGTCGCCGCCTGGCTGCAGCACAAGGCGGGCCGGCGGCAGGCGGCGCTGTGGGCGGCGGGGGCGACCCTGCTGTACGTGGTGGCGCTGATGGTGACGATGGGCGTCAACATCCCGCTGAACAACGACCTGGCGGCCGCCGGGGACCCGTCGCAGATCCACGACTTCGCCGCGGTGCGGACGAAGTTCGAGGGGACGTGGGTGGCGGCGAACATGCTGCGGACTGCGCTGTGCACGGCGGGTCTGCTGGCGCTGACCCGCTCCCTGGTCCTGCACGGCCGGTTCGGCCGCTCCGGCCGCTGAGCCCGTCCGCCCGTCGCGCTTCCCCGGTGCCCGTCCGCCTCGCGCGGGCGGGCACTCGCGTTGCCCGGGGGCGCCGCCCCCGGTGGCGTTACCCGGTGCGCCCGGGTGTGCGCCGGTGCGCCGGTCGGATGCATGCGCTCAATTCACTTGGTGAGACGCTGAGTTGGCGCTTTTCGGCAGGGTGGTGGAGCATGGTCGGGGCCCGGTCAGTTGCGGCGCGCTTGCGCCCGGCCGGGGTGGCACGCGTACGGCGAGAGGAGGCGGTTCCCGTGGGTACGGTGGCACGTCCGTTTCTGGTCCGGGGGAGGGCGGTTCCGCTGGCCAGGTACCTGGCGGAGGAGGACATCCAGGGGCTGGTGGCATGCTCGTGCATCGGCAACGAAGTCACCATCGACCTCGCCGACACCCGGATCCTGGTGAGCCTGGCCGACGTCGGCGGAGTGGTGGGCCTCACCTTCCACATGATCCAGGACGGCCCGGCCAAGTCCCGCTCCTGGACGCGCCGGCTGCCGAGCGACACCGGGCCGAGGGACCTCGCGGCGAGCATCGCCCGGGACGTCCGGACCCTGGAGCGCGAACTCGCGCCGCTGCGGCGGCGGCCGCCGGAGAGCGTGGTGCGGCGCCGGCCGCTGTAGGTCCTGGGTCGGCGGGATGGCCGTGATCGCGTCGCCGCCGCCGACGACGACCGGATGATGGGCGGGCGGCCAACCCGTACCGCGACAACTGTGGGGGCCGCTGGAGGAGTTGCCGGGGCCGCTGGGCTTCGAGGACGGCCGGGACCACTTCCTCGGCGCCCGCCGGAACCTCCCCGGCGGGCGCCGAAGGGGGCCCGGGGGCCCGGGGCGACGTCTGCCCTCGTGGGGGACCCCCCCGAACGGCCCACCGGTCCCGAGGCCCAGCCGGGGCCGGTCGGGCACCACCGCGGGGGGGTGGCGGGCGCGGGGGCGTTTCGCCCAGGGCGGGAACCACTCCCCCGCGCCCCCCCGCACCACCCGGGGGGGCCGCCTCCGGCGGCCCGGGGCGCGGGCCGCCGGAGTCCGCTAGCGGGTCACCGACCAGGACAGGCTGCGGGTCAGTTCCGCCCGCAGTGCCGGGTCCGCCACCGCCGGGGTGGGGTCGGTGGCGACGGCGGTGAGCAGGTGCGGCCGCGAGCGCGGGCCGGTCAGGTGCAGTGCGCCGAGGTCGAGGGTGGTGCGTCCGCGCAGCGCGGTCTGCTCGCGCCCGTCCAGGTACCAGTGCAACCGGGTGCCGGACACCGGCAGGTCGACCGTCAGGCGGTCGGCGGCGGTGAGCCGGGTGCCGGTGGGGGTGGGGCTGGTCAGCGGGGTGGCGTGGCGGTAGAAGCCGGCGATCATCGCCTCCCGCCCGGGCAGGTTGAACTCCCGCCCGAGCGACCGCATGATCGAGTTCTCGGTCGGCCGGTACAGCCCCGTCGGGTAGTAGCCGGCGCCCTCGTAGGCGCCCACCGTTCCGCCGTCGGGCGAGGCCTGGCCGAGCCAGCGGGACCACTTGGTGCCCTGGGCGCGCATCCGGTCGGCGGTCAGGGTGCTGAGGTTGGCCTCGGGCGGCTCGGCGCCCTGGTAGGTGCCCTGGCCGTCGTAGGCGTACTCGTCGGCGAGCTTGCCCAGCGAGTGCCCGGTCTCGTGCACCGCTATCTGCCCGGACTTCGCGTTGCCGCCCGCGACGGTGGCGATGCCCTCGTAGCCCAGCGTGGACTTGACGTCGTTGTAGCCCGCGCCGCCGTACTTGGTGCTGTTGGAGACCACGATCACCAGGTCCGCCTGCGGCGCCTTGGCGGCGTAGCGTTCGACGGCCTTCTCGTCCACGCAGAGCAGCCGCTCGACGCCGTCGCACCAGAAGTAGGAGCCGAGCGCGGTGTGCCGGACGGTCGCCCGGTCCGGATCGCCGGTGACGCCGGACTCGGGCGAGACCGCGTTCACCGCCCAGACGTTGAACAGGCGTTGGTAGGTGGCGTAGGGCTCGACGGCGGTGATCTCGCGCCACTTCTCGGCGGCGTCCGTGCGGAACCTGCCCTGCTCCTGGGCGGAGTAGCCGTCGCCGATCACCACCACGTCCAGCTTGGTGGCCGGGTCGCCGTTGTGGACCAGGGCGGTGACCTCGCCGTCGCCGTCACCGCCGGCGGTCGGTGCGCTCAGGGCGGGGGAGGGGGCGGCCAGGTACGGGGAGGCGGCGGGCGCCGTGCCGTGGGAGATGGTGCCGTCCTCGGCGAAGGCCTCCACCTGGTGCCGGGAGGCGCTCGCCGTCGGGGAGCTCGGACCGTCCGTGGCGGGCGCGCTCCAGGCGGGGGCGGCGCCGAGGAGGCTGGTGGCGAGGGCGGCGGTCAGCAGGGCGGCTGCTGTTCTGGTCCGGACGTACACGGAGGTCCTCCCGGGGGTGGTGGGTGTGGGGAGGCTCCTTCCCTTGTTCGGGACCTGACATTCCATTGTTCGGGATCTGACAATCCCTCCTCGGCGCGGCCAGGGCCCGGCCCCGCCCGGTCGGTCGGTCGCTGGGGAGCGGGGAGCGGTGGAGCCGGTGCGGGGTCAGAGGCCCTCGAAGGTGGCGCGGCTGACGGCGGCGACGATCAGCCAGAGGACGACGGCGATGGCCAGGGTGACCGCCAGCGGCCACTGGAGGGCGATCAGGGTGAGGGAGCCGATGCCGGTCGCGATGGCCGTTCCGAGCACGTACCCCAGGGCCAGGGGCAGCATGAACTCGACGTCGTCCACGCTCAGCGCGAGCACCATCATGATCATGCCGAACGCGATCAGCACGCTGAACTCCACGACCGCCAGGTACGGGGTGTTCGGCGGCCGGGAGCTGTGCCCCTGGTAGCTGAGCTCGAAGACCTTGCCGTGCAGGATCTTCAACTCCACGTAGGTGCCGGTGTCGACGTCCTCGTAGAAGGCCCTGCCGACGCCGTAGCGGTCGCTGGGCGCCTTCTCGCGGGCCACCGTCAGCAGGTAGTCGGTCGAGTCGGAGCCGGCCTCCTCCTGCTTCTTCGTCACCCGGCCGCTCTCCAGCGTCACGCAGTCCGCGCCCGGCTTCGCGTCCGCGGCGCAGACCGTGGTGGCGAGGTATGCGCGGGTCTGCTGGTAGGTCTCGGTGAACCGCACGAAGCCGAGCACGGTGAGGGCGAGGCCGACGACGAGGAGTACGGCCGGGGCGGCGGCTCGGAGCAGCTCGCCCGCACTGCGCCTCGGCTTCGGCGACGGCTTCGGGGGCTGCTGCGGCCGGGGTTCCGGTGTCGGTGGGGTGTCTTGGAGGGGGACCGAGTCCTCAGGCATCGTCACCGTCCGGCGTCCGTACGGTCCTCACGTTCATCGGCATCCTCACCGGTAGTACCTTCCCCGCCTGCCCGTGCTCCGGCCGTTGCTCCGGCCGGTGCCGCGCGAGACGCCCGACGGGCCGTCGGCGCGGGAGCCGGGCGCTCCCGGGATCATGCCAGGGAACGGCGGAGTGCGCGAGGAATTCCCGCTGGCCGGAGCGGACTTGTGCGACGGCGGTAGATTGTCGGGCATGACGACGACGCCTGATGAGATGAGCCCGGTCTCGCGCACCGCGCTGGCCGTCGCACGGGTGCGGGCCCACGAGAGCCGCCGGCCCGACCCGCTCTTCGTCGACCCGTACGCGGCCGGGTTCGCCGAGGCCGCCGGGATGCCCTTGACGGCCCCCGGCGGCGTGCGCCTCAGCAGTCTGGTGGCAGGGCTGGTCGTGCACATCACGCTGCGCACCCGCTTCTACGACGACCGGCTGCGGGCCGCCGGTGCCGAGCAGGTGGTGCTGCTGGCGGCCGGACTGGACACCCGGGCGTACCGGCTGGACTGGCCCGCCGGGACGCGGCTGTGGGAACTCGACCTGCCCCCGGTGCTGGACTTCAAGCAGCAGGTGCTCGACGCCGCCGGCGCCGAGCCCGCGTGCGAGCGCGGCGTCCTGCCGGGCGACCTGCTGGACCCGGGCTGGCCGCGCCGCCTGGTGGCGGCCGGCTTCGACCCGCAGCGGCCCACCGCCTGGCTGGCCGAGGGCCTGGTGGTGTACCTGAGCGCCGAGCAGGCGGCCGGACTGCTCACGGCCGTCGGCTCGCTCTCCGCCCCCGGCAGCCGGCTGCTGATGGAGCGCGGCCGGGACGTCTCCCTCACCCCGTACGACCCGGCCCTGGCGCACGTCATCGAACTCTGGCAGGGCGGGCTCGGCCCCGACACCGACCAATGGCTGAACGCCCGCGGCTGGCAGGCCCGGACCACCAGCCTCGCGGACTGCGGGGCCGACTGCGGTCGACCGCTGCCGGAGGGTGTCGGGCTGGACAGCGGGTTCATCGAGGCGGTGCGCGGATAGGTTTCTGCCCGGCCGAACCCGCTGGTGAGACCCTCTCACTGTCGTCAACGGGTCTCACCAGCGGGCGTGACGGATCCTCAGCCGCCCGACTCCCAGCACTCCGGTGATCCTGATGGTCGGCCCGCCCGGGCGCGCCGGCCGACGAGGGCGGTACCGCGGCTCCCGCAGGCCGGGGAGCAGGCCGGTGAGGTCGACGACGGCGTCCCGGGGCACCGTGATGCGGGCCCCGCCGGTGCCGAGCCGCAGGTCGATGTCGACCACCGGATGCTCGATCACCGCCCGGGACAGGTCCAGGCGGACCCGCCCGAGCGCCGAGGCGACGGTGAGGGTCCGGGGGACCTCCCAGGCGCCACGCCGACGGATCCGCCCGCCGAGGGCGGCGCCGGTGATGGTGGCCGTGCTGGGCGGGGGCGGCTCGGGGAGTCCGGCGAGCGCCTCGGCGAGTTCGCGCCGGCTGCCGGCGGTGAGGGCCCGCTGCAGGCGCCCGTCCAACTCCCCGTCGGGCAGCAGTCCTTCGCCGTAGGCCTCCTGCAGTCGCCGTACGGCGGTGTCGCGGTCCCCGGCGGCGATGGGCGCGGGGCCGCCGCCTCCGTCGCCCATCACTCCACCCCTGGACTGAGTACGTTGTACGCGGTCATGGCGGCCACGGTAAATTACTGGGTACCGCGTACGCAAGAAGGAGGGCGACGGTGACCGACACCGAGCACGTGAACATCTGGATGCGGCCCGAACGCCCCGCCCGCGGGCCGAAACCCGCCTACAGCCGTGCCCGGATCACCGAAGCCGCGATCCGGATCGCCGACGCGGAGGGCCTGGAGGCCGCCACCATGCGCCGGATCGCCGCCGACATCGGCGCGGGCGCGATGTCGCTCTACCGGTACGTTCCGAGCCGCGACGACCTGATCCAACTGATGGCCGACCGGCTGATGGGCGAGATCGACATCGAGGGCATGCCCACCGGCGACTGGCGGGCCGACCTCGCCCGCTACGCCGGGGAACTGCGCGCCATGTGGCTGCGCCACCCGTGGATCGCCACCGCCCACCGGGCGCTGCCGGGCTTCGGCCCCAACCAACTGCGCCTGATCGAAGCGGTGATGGGCGTCCTCGACCCCCACCTCCCGATCGACGAGAACCTCAGCCTGATGGCCGTCCTCAACGGCTACGTCGAAGGCGCCGCCCGCGACGAGGTCAGCTGGACCGAGGAGGTCCGCCGCAGCGGTGTCAGCGAGGAGGAATGGCTGGCGCGGAGCTACCCGTACGTGCGACAGCTGCTGGAGAGCGGGGAGTACCCGATCTTCGGCAGGATCGCGGTGGAGGCGCGCCGGCCGCGACTCGGCCGCGACGAGCAGTTCCGCCAGGGGCTGGAGCGCGTCCTCGACTGCGTCGGTGCGGCCGTGTCCGCCGAGGCGGCCGAGCGGCGCGACGCCGGGTGACGTCGGCTGCGGGGAGTCGGCTGCGGGTGCGTGGTGGGTTCGGCTGACGGGGCGCGACGCGAGGGTCCGACGGTGGGGGAGACCGGCGGCCGACGGTTAGGACGGGGAGATGCGACTTCCGACTCCGACTCCGTCCCCGCCGCCCTCTCCGACCGTGCTCCTGGCCCTGGCGGTCCTGCTCGCCCTGCTTCCCGGCGCCCTCCGCGAACCCGGTCCCGGCGGCTGGGAACCGGCCGGTTCCGCTGCCGCACCACCCACCGCCGCGCCGACCGAAGAGTCCACGGACCCCCTGCCCGAGTACCGGTTCACCGGGGCCGGGTTCGACTCCTGCTCGGCGCCGCCGCTGGAGGCCCTGGCCGCGTGGCGCACCGCCTCGCCGTACGGCGCCGTGAACATCTACAGCAGCGGCGGTCAGCGTGCCTGCGAGCAGCCGGAGTTGACACCGCAGTGGGTCGCCGAAGCCCGGGCGACGGGGTGGCGACTGGTGCCCACCCATGTCGGACTCCAGGCACCCTGCGCCGCCCGTCCGGACAAGCCGGTGCGGATCGACCCCGCCCGGGCCGAGGAGCAGGGCGGACAGGAGGCGGACGAGGCGGCGGCCGCGCTGCGGGCGCTGGGGCTCGGCCCGGGCAGCCCGGTCTACCTTGACATGGAGGCCTACCCGACGGGCGACCAGGTGTGCACCCGGGCGGTCGTCGACTTCACCGTCGGCTGGACCCGCGCCCTGCACCGGTCCGGCTACCGCTCCGGCTTCTACTCCAGCATGGACTCCGGCATCGCGGACATCGTCGCCGCCACCCGCGCGGGCCGCACCCCGATGCCCGACGCGATCTGGTACGCCCGCTGGGACGGGCACCCCAGCCTCACCGGGCAGGCCGGCCTGCCCGACGACCTGTGGACCAACCACCGCATCCACCAGTACCGCGGCGCCGAGGCCGAGACCTACGGGGGAGTCACGCTCGACGTCGGCCCCGACCAGGTCGACGGCCTGGTGGCCGACGGGGCCTGAGAGCGGGCCGGAACCGCGCGACCGGAACCGGGCCCGGAACCGCGGGTCCGGGGCTGCGCGGTTCCGGCCCCGCGGTCACTGCGCGGGGACCACCGCGATGTCCTCGAACAGCACATGGGCGTCCTCCGTGTACGCCCCGATGCTGCCGGCCAGGTACGGGCGTTCCGGGTCCTGGTACGACACCAGGGCCCGGCCGTCGACGCCCACCTCCATGAGCGCGCCGCGCTGGGTCACCTTCACCGCGGACCACTGCCCGACCGGGAACGGCTCGGGGCCCGTCGCCAGGAAGCGCTGGCCGCCGGGGTAGGCGGGGTCCCGCTTGCCCAGCTCCCACCCGTTGGGCTTGAGGACGAGGTAGTAGAAGTGCTCCGGGTCGGAGTACGCCCACACCAGCCACGGCACCTCCCACGGGTTGGGGGTGGGCGTCCGCAGCTGGGCGACGGTACGCATCCGCGCCCGGAGGTCCATGTCCCGGTACTGCCGGGTGGAGACGATCAACCCGGCATGGGTCACCTCCGGCGTCCGCGCGGGCATCGGGGAGAGGGACAGCCCGTTGGGGAGGCCGAGGTTCTCCCCGTGGCCGTCGAAGACCGACCGCCACGGCCCGTGGACCGAACCGTCCCTCCACGGGCGCGCCGCCTCCCCGCCCCCGCCGCCCCAGTCCGCGACCACCGCGAGGGCGAGCCCCGCGACCGCGGTGGCGGTGAGCAGGGTGAGAGTGAGGAGGCGGGGAACGCGCTTCATGCCGTCGAGTATGGCCCGCGGCGGCCGGACCGGGCGCGACCAGCGGCTTCGATGTCGACACCGGCGTGCCGCAGGGGCCTGGCCGGCCGGGTGGCTCGGGGTGGGGCGCTCACAGCCGCCGAGTGCGCAGTACGCCGGTCAGCATCGGCAGGGCGAACTCGCCTTCGGCGGTCTCGGGCTCGGTGGCGAGGAAGTCGCGGATCCTGCGCAGCGCCGCCTCCCGCTCCCCGTCCGGCATGACCAGCATCCCCGCGCGCGTCGCCAGCGTCGCGACCAGGGAATCGGCCGTGCGGAGCTGCCCGTGCGGGAAGAGCTCCTGCTCCGGTGAACCGAACCTGGCCTGCCCGGACTCCTTCGGGAGGTGTGCGGCGGCCGTCTCCACACGCCAACTCGCCGGCGTGTCCCGCGGACCGATCGCCGCGGCCCCACTCACCCGGGCCAGCCCGGCAACCCACGCGACCCGGTCGTCCATGACGTTCCACAGCCCGGCCAGCACCCCACCGGGCCTCAGCACCCGGGCGATCTCGGGCCCCGCGACCGCCATGTCGAACCAGTGCATCGCATTGCCCGCCAGCACGGCATCGACCGAGGCATCCGGCAGCGGAATCGCCTCGGCACTGCCCGACAGCGCCCGTACGGTCGGCAACGAGCGTCGCAACTCGCTCAGCATCGCGGGGTCCGGCTCGACCGCGATGGCGTCGATCCCGAGCTCGGCCAGGGTGGCCGTCAACTTGCCGGTGCCCGCCCCGAGATCGAGCACCCGCCGACCGGGCGCGCCCTCGAGTGCCCAATGCACCGCGGCATGCGCGTAGTCCGGACGGTGCTCTGCGTAGGCGACCGCTGCCGCGCCGAACGAGGAGGCGTGGAGGCGCTGTTCATCCTGATCCATCCGGCCACGCTAACGGAGTCGCTGCGGGAGGGGTGCGTTTCTCATCGGTTCCTCAGACCGCGTCCGAGATCTCATCGGGCAACGTCCGCTGAGGGTCGTCAGGACCCGTTGGTCTGACTCAACTTCAGGCGAAAGGAGGTGGGACGGGTTCCGGTGGGTTTCGGATTTCTTGCGGGTTGCGGACCGGATCGACCGTCATTGGCCGTTCGATCCGGTCCTGCGCCGTCGCATTGCGGGAGTGCCGACACGCCTGTCCGCCAAGCGGATTACTGGTCCAGCTTGCTGAGTATCCGCTGGAGGATGTCGTGGTTGGCGATGGTGGCGGTGGTGTGGTTGGCGTGGATCTTGGCGGTGGGGAGGAGCTTCGTCCATCCCTGGGGGGTGGCGGTGAAGGTGTAGCTGAGGCGGGTCCGGGTGTTGTTGTCGAGAGGGGTGAGGGTGATGGTGGTGGTGCCGGTGAAGTGGCCGCTGTGGGTGGCGGTGTAGTGGTACCGGTCGTCGGTGGGTGAGGTGGGTGAGGTGGGGGTGGTGTGGGTGGTGGTGCTGGTGAAGTGGATTTTGGGGCCGGGCTTTCCGGGGCCGTTGGTGTGAACGGTGGTGAGGGTGGTTCCGGTGACTTCCTGGGGCGGGGTGGGGCCCGGTTGGAAGGTGTTCTTGGGGTGTTGCCAGGTGCCGGTGTTGTTGAGTTGGTTGATCAGGTGGTGCCAGATGGTGTGGGTGGGGTGGGGGTAGACGGTTTCGTGGGTGTGGTTGATGGTGTGCATGATCTTTCCTCTGGCTTGGTCGGGGGTGGGTCGGAGGTGTGGTTACTGGAAGATGCGCTGTCCGGGGGTGAGGGTGTGGGTGGGGTCGTAGGTGTTCTTGTTGGCGGTGAGGGTGCGCCAGTGGGGGCCGTAGTGGCGCTGCCAGTCGGTGGTGGTCATGTTGGGAACGGCACCGACCAGGTAGCGCTTGCCGCCTAGTCGGGTGGCGCTGTCGTAGAGGGCACGGTTGCGGGCGAGTGCGGGTTGGGGGTCGGTTCCGGGGTGGGGGAAGGTGAGGAAGTCGAAGAGGTAGGCGACGGGTTCGTCGGGGGTGATGGCGAGCGGGGTGGTCACCTTGTTGGTGTGGAAGGGGTAGAAGAGGAGGAGGCCCTGGCCGAGGTCGTCGGGGGTGAGGACGGAGAGGGCCTGCGTGATGAACTGGTGGGTGGTGGTGGCGGGGAGGAAGAGGGAGAGCCAGGGTTTGGGCTGGTCCCAGTAACCGATGTTCTTGAGGTTCTGGGCGAAGGCGTTGGCGCGGTAGATGTATTCCTGGTAGGTGGTGTCGGTGATGGTGGTTTCTTGGGGGAGGGGGGTGAGGTCGGCAAGTAGGGCTTGGGGGTTGGCGGGTGTGCTGCCGCTGTAGTAGATGGCGGTTTCGATCTTGAAGCGGGTGGGCTGTCCGGCGGGCTGGGGCTGGATTTCTCCGACCTGGCCGTGGAAGCGCCCGTCTTCGAGGATGGCTTCCTGGTCCCTCATGTAGGCGCTGAGGTCGGTGTAGAAGAGGTTGAAGACCAGGGCGCGTTCGGGCGCGGGAATGAGCTTGAGCGTGGCGCGGACGATGAGGCCGACCTGCCCGGCGCCGGCGAGGGCGGCGTGGAAGAGCCGGGCGTTCTTGGTGGGCGTGGCGGTGACGAGGCGTCCGGTGCCGGTGATGATGTCGAGGGATTCGACGGTGTCGGTCTGAAGGCCGTACTTCTGGACGGTGTTGCCGATACCGCCGATGGAGATGGTGCCGCCGACGGTGAGGTGGAGGTAGTCGGTGAGGCAGGGCGGGGTGAGGCCCTGGGCGAGGGCGGCGACGGTGAGTTCGGCCCAGGTGACGCCGGCGTCGACGGTGGCGCTGGTCGGCGTGATGGTGTGGATGCGGTTGAGGGCGCGGGCGTTGATGCTGATGCCGCCGGCGGCGCCGGCCTGGCCGTAGTTGGAGTGTGATTCGAGGTCGTTGTCGGTGCCGGCCTGGCCGTTCATGGCGACCTTGAGGCCGTTGGCGCGGGCGTAGTTGATGATCTTGACGATGTCCTGGTCGGAGGCCGGGTTGAGGACGGCGTGCGGGGTGTTGGTGGTGAGGCGCCCGAAGTCGTGGGCGTGGGCGGTGATGGTGGCGGGGTTGGTGGTGAGGGTGCCGTCGAGCGGGGGGACGGGAGTGATGCACCCGGTGGTGGGGGCGTTGGTGGTGGCCCAGGCGCGGGTGGCGGTGTTGAAGCCGATGACGGTGGCGGCCAGGCCGGTGAGGAGGGTGCGTCGGGCGAGAGGTGGGCGGTTCATTCGGGGTCGGTTCCTTTGGGTTGGTTGCGGGTGGTGAGTCGGTCGGGTGGGGCTGGTGGTTCGGGGTGGTGGTATGCGTGCGGCCTGCCGGGGGGCTGGCCGTGGGGTGGTGGGTGCCGCCCGTGTGGGGGTCGGGCGGCGGGCCGTGGGGGTTAGGGGTTGGTTGGGGGGTTGGTTGGGGGGTTGGTGGGGGTGTGG
>NZ_JBEOSV010000063.1:0-44822 GCF_040303245.1 Kitasatospora sp. NPDC096077
CGCCCCCCCCGCCCCGCCTGGGGCGGGGGGGCCCCCGCCCGTCCCAGGCCCCCCGGCCCCCCGAACGGGCCCGGCTGCTCGTCGTCGACGTGCGCGCTCATCGCGGGAGCGTCAGCTGTCCTTGGTGTTCGTCTGGAAGTACCAGACGGCGATCGGGCTCTCCGACTTCTTGTCGATCTCGACCACGGTGATCACGGTCTTGCCGCTGGAGTTCAGCAGCTTGCCGGCCGGCTGGGAGCCGGAGAAGGTCGGGCCCTGGGCGTACGAGAACAGGCTGGTCTGCCCGCCCTGGCTGGAGGAGCCGCCGTTGGTGGAGGCCCACCAGCCGGTCTTGGCGACGTTCGGGCTGACGCCGACGCCGATCCGGTCGCTCGCCCGCACGTCGGACTGCGGCAGGCTGCCGTTCGCCAGCGCGTCGTTGGCCTTGGTCCGGCACTGGTCCTGCTGGTCGTCGGTCAGCGGGCTGCCGTCGTTCCAGCACAGCGGGTCCGCGGCGACCGACGTGGTGCCGACCTGGAGGGTGGCCCGGTGGGAGCTGTGCTCGGTCTGTCCGGCGGCGATCGCGACGGAGGTGCCGACCGTGGCCGCGCCGACCACGACGACGGCGCCGAGGGCGGCGATGACACGGGTATTGAGGCTCATGGATCAGAATCTACCGGGCCCGGCCGATCACGCTACGCGGGGGTCGGCCACCGCGTGTTGCGGGCGGCCGGTTCAGGCCACCCGGGGCGCGGCCGGGTGCCGCCGCAGACCCAGCCGCAGCAGCGATCGGGCCGTCCACAGCAGCACCAGGCCGACCACCCCGGCGGCGATCGACAGACCCAGCACCCCGTTCAGCGGGAGCAGGATGCCGACCCCGCCGCCGGCCACCCAGGACATCTGCATCAGGGTCTCCGAGCGGGCGAACGCCGAGGTCCGGACCGCCTCCGGAACGTCCCGCTGGATCAGCGCGTCCAGCGCCAGCTTGCCCAGCGAGGCCGCCATCCCGGACACCCCGGCGACCAGGACCACCGTCACCACGCCGTACCAGAGCGCGGCCGCCCCCGTCACACAGGTCGCCAGCAGCAGCATCGCGGTGACCGTCGCCTCCGGGCCGCGGGTGCGCAGCCAGGAGCCGAGCACCGAGCCCAGCGCGTTGCCCGTCCCGGCCGCCAGTGCCACCAGGCCCAGCGCCAGGGTCGGCCGCAGGCCGCCGATCGGGTCGGTGCGCAGCAGGAAGGCCAGGAAGAACACCAGGAAGCCGACCAGCCAGCGCATCCCCGCCATCGCCCGCAGCGCCAGCACCACCGAGGGGCCGACGGTGCGCAGCGAGGCCTTCACCTTCGGCGGCCGGTGGTGGATCAGGTGCGAGCCCCCGCCGTCGCCGGGCACCTCGCCGGGCACCTCGCCGGGCACCTCGGCGTGCAGCACGGCCCGCTGCTCGCCCTTCGCCGAGTCGACCGTGTGCGGCAGGTGGAAGGCCATCAGGGTGCCGATCACGAACACCAGGAAGGCGCCGCGCAGCGGCCAGCCGGGCCCGATCAGGTGCAGCAGCCCGCCGACCCCGGCCGCCACCCCGGTGGCCAGCAGCCCGGCCAGGGTGACCCGGGAGTTCGCCTTCACCAGCGACAGCCGGCTCGGCAGCAGCCGGGGGACCACGACGCTGCGCACCACGCCGTACGCCTTGGACGCCACCAGCACGCCCAGCGCCTCCGGGTAGAGCGCGATGCCGCCGCCGGAGATCACCCCGGCCATCGTCCAGGCCAGGACGGCCCGGGCCAGCATCGACATCGCCATGGCCGCCCGGCGGCCGTGCGGCAGCCGGTCCAGCAGCGGGCCGATCACCGGGGCCAGCAGGGCGAACGGGGCCATCGTGATCAGCAGGTAGAGGGCGACCCGGCCGCGGGCCTCGCCGGTGGGGACGGAGAAGAAGATGGTCGAGGCCAGCGCGATGGTGATCAGCATGTCGCCGAAGGAGTTCAGCGCGTGCAGTTCGATCAGCTTCGCCAGGCCCGACTCGCCGGCGCCCTCGGCCGAGGTGGCGCGGCGGATCCGGCGGCCGGTGCCGTGCACCAGCTTTCCGGTGCGCAGGCCGGCGGCGGAGGCGGCGCGGACCAGGAGGTTGCGGCGGGGTTCGGGGGCGTCCTCGTCGTCCGGTTCCGTTTCCGGTTCCGCCTCCGGTTCCGGCTCCGGGAGATCCGTGCGGCCCGCGGGGTCGGCGGATTCCTCGGCCGGGGCCTTGAGCAGGTCCACGGGGGCGGACGCCCCGTCGCCGCCCACCGGCTGCGGTTCGCCCGCAGCGGGGACGGGAGGCTGCTGTCGCGGCGCCGCGTCCGCCTCGTCGGGGCCTCCGGCCTGCGAGGCACGCGGTGCGTGCTGCGACGGGTCGTGGTCCGCCACAAGCCCCATCCTGCCCCAGATTCGCCGGAGTGACGCGGGAATCGGCGCCACTCGGCGCGGCCCCGGAAGGTTCGGCTCCGCCCCGGACTGTGCCGGGGCGCCGACCGGCGGGTAGCCTGCCCCAGGGCCCGCCCACCGGGGCGCCGGGTCGCCGGCAGGCCGGACGAGCGGCGCGGTCGGTACCCGAGGCGGCCCCGGGTCGCGCAGAATGGACGAGGGACTACCGAGCCGCGACGGAGAAGGCAACACGCCGTGGGCGACAGAAGAACTGGGAGAGAATCGACGCCGTGAGTGCTGCGATGCGAAGCCGTACCCCCGACCGGCTCTGTGCCGAGGCCGTCGAACTCGCCCGTCAGGCTGCCGAGGAGGCGGTCGGGCCGGAGGCCGTTGGGCCGCACCTGGGCGTGCAGGCGGACGCCGACCGCGTCGTCACCCACAGCTTCGAGTGCCTGGACGCGGCCTACCGCGGCTGGCACTGGGCGGTCACCGTCGCCCGCGCGCCGCGCGCGAAGAACGTCACCCTGGACGAGGTCGTGCTGCTGCCCGGCCCCGACGCGGTGCTGGCGCCCGAGTGGGTGCCGTGGAGCGAGCGGCTGCGCCCGGGCGACATGGGCCCCGGCGACCTGCTGCCCACCGGGGCCGACGACCTGCGGCTGGAGCCGGGCTGGACCGGCGACGACGAGCCCGCGCCGAACTCCGCGGTCGCCCTGGTGGCCGAGGAGGACGTGGTGGTCAGCGACCCGCACGTCCAGCCCGCCCCGGCCCGCGCGCAGATCAACGCGGTGGCCGAGGAGCTCGGCCTGGGCCGCAGCCGGGTGCTGTCCCGGCTCGGGCTGCACCTGGCCGCCGACCGCTGGGAGAAGGCGCACGGCCCGCAGACCCCGATGGCGCAGGCCGCTCCGGCCGCGTGCGGCAGCTGCGGCTTCCTGATCCCGATCGGCGGCTCGCTCGGACAGGCCTTCGGCGTGTGCGGCAACGAGTTCGGCCCGGCCGACGGCCAGATCGTCTCCTTCGCGTACGGCTGCGGCGGGCACTCCGAGGCGGCCGTCATCCCGGCCCCGCCGGCGCCGTCCGAGCTGATCCTGGACGAGCTGGTGGTGGAGCCGCTGCAGCTGCACCCGGACCGCGCCTCCGGCTCGGTCGAGCCGGACGCCCCGGCCGAGGAGCTCGGCCACTCCTGAGCCCGCCCCGCTTCCGCGGCCCGTCCCACTGAACCGGTGGGGCGGGCCGCGGCGTTCAACCGGGTAGGGGGGTTCCGCTCAGCTGCGGGGCCCCGGCCTTCCTGTCGTCCGTGCGGACCCCCAGCCCGTGGGCGGCAGCCGGGGTGCCGTCGGTCCAGGCAGTGGGGTGCCGGCCGACGGCACCCCACCTCCGCCCGGCGAACGCCCGAGGGGCGGGAGCACCGGACCGGCAGGACGATCGCTGACGGGCGATCGCCCACGGAGCGTCGGAGCCGGGACGGACCGTCGGCCGGCCCGGTGGGGCGCCGGCCGACGGGACCCGCCCGCCGCCGCGGTCGGGGTGTGCACCGACGGGCCCTCACCCCGCGTCGTCCGAGGTCGGCGGGCCTGCCCTGACGGGCCCTCGCCGCCGGGCGTCCGGTCGTCGGATCCGGTGCGGAGGCGGCGCCGGGCCGGGCGGTGGTCGGGAGCAGTCGGTGGGGCAGGGAAGAATGCCCTACGACGTACAGGGCGGCGGAAGGCGGCAGGTCCCGTGGAACCTCGGATCATCGGCAGCGGCACGGACGAGCACCTCGCGGACCCGTTCGGGAGCGCCGCGTTGCGCCGGCGGGTGCTGGACGCCTGGGCCGCCTCGCCGGCCCGGTTCCGGGAGGACGCCAACGCCGAGGAGGAGTTGGCGCTCGGCGGCTACCGCGACCGCCTGGTGGTCGAGTTGGCGCAGAACGCGGCCGACGCGGCGATGCGGGCCGGGCACGGCCCCGGGCGGCTGCGGCTGACCCTGGCGGACGGCGTGCTGGCCGCGGCCAACACCGGTGCCCCGCTGGACGCGGCGGCCGTCGAGTCGCTGTCCACCCTGCGGGCCTCCTCCAAGCGCGGTGAGCAGCCCGCGGTGGGCCGGTTCGGCGTCGGCTTCGCCGCCGTCCTCGCGGTCACCGACGAGCCCGCCGTGCTCGGCGCCGCGGGCGGGGTGCGCTGGTCGCTGGGCGAGGCCCGCTCGCTCGCCGAGGCGCAGCCCGCGCTGACCGACGAGCTGCGTCGCCGGGACGGCCACGTGCCGCTGCTGCGGCTGCCGTTCGCCGCCGAGGGCCCGGCGCCCGAGGGCTACGACACCGTGGTGGTGCTGCCGCTGCGGGACGCCGCCGCGGAGGATCTGACCCGGCGACTGCTGGCCGGCATCGACGACGCCCTGCTGCTCACCCTGCCCGGGCTGGCCGAGGTCGTGGTGGAGACCCCGGAGGGCACCCGGATGCTCACCCGCGGCGCCGCCGAACCGCGCCCGGACGGCGTCACCGAGGTCACCGTCACCGACGACGGCGACGGCCGGCTGCGGCGCACCGTCTGGCAGACCACCGGCGCCTCCGGCCGGCTGGACGCCGAGCTGCTCGCCGACCGGCCCACCGAGGAGCGCGCCCGCCCGTACTGGACGGTGACCTGGGCCGTCCCGGTGGCGGCGGACGGCACCCCGCAGCGGCCGGCCATCGCGCCGGTGCTGCACGCGCCCACCCCCAGCGACGAGCCGATCGGCCTGCCCGCGCTGCTGATCGCCTCCTACCCGCTGGACTCCACCCGCCGGCACCTCGCCCCCGGTGCGCTGGCCGACTTCCTCACCGAGCGGGCCGCCGACAGCTACACCGAGCTGCTGCGCGCCCGCGGCGCGGACCTCGGCTCGCTCGGGCTGGTCCCCGGCCCGCTCGGGCAGGGCGCGCTGGACAACGCGCTGCGCGCGGCGGTGTTGTCCCGGCTGCCCGGTACGCCGTTCCTGCCGCACCCCGGCGGGGTCGAGGAGGGCACGCCCGCGCTGCGGCCGCGGGACGCGACGCTGCTGGAGGGCGCGGACGGCTCGGTGGTGGAGGCGCTCGCGCCGATCTTCCCCGGGCTGCTGCCGGCCGGGCTGGAGCGGCGCACCGAGCTGCGGGTGCTGAACGTGCGCCGGGTGCCGCTGGCCGAGGTGGTGGACCAGCTCGGCGGGCTGGACCGGGACCCGGCCTGGTGGCGCAACCTGTACGCGGCGCTCGGCGCGGCCGACCCGGAGGCGCTCGGCGCGCTGCCGGTGCCGCTCGCCGACGGGCGGACGGTCACCGGGCCGCGGCGGGTCCTGCTGCCCTCCGAGGACGCCGACTGGGCGGCCTTCCCCGGCTACCCCGAGTCGCTGGCCGGGGCGCTGGCCGCGCTCGACCTGCGGCTGGCCCACCCGGAGGCCGCCCACCCGCTGCTGGCCAAGCTGGGCGCCGGCACCGCCACCCCGGCGGGCGTGCTGGACACCCCCGAGGTGCGGGCCGCGGTGGCCCGTTCGTACGAGCTGGCCGACGAGGACCTGGACGCCGCGCTGGAGCTGGCCGACGCCGTGCTGGCCCTGGTGAAGGCGGCCGCCCCGGCCGTGGGCGAGCACCCCTGGCTGGCCCGGCTGGCGCTGCTGGACGACGAGGGCGAGCCCGCCCGGGCCGGTGAACTGGTGCTGCCCGGCAGCCCGTTCGCCGCGCTGGCGCGCGAGGAGGACGCCGGCTGGGTGGACGACGAGCTGCTGGAGCGCTGGGGCCCAGAGGTGCTCGCGGCGGTCGGCGTGCTGGCCGACTTCGTGCTGGTGCGGGCCGAGGACGTGGTGCTGGACCCGGACGACCTGGAGCGGCTGGACCCGACCGTGCCGGCCGACCGGGCGGCCGGCGGCCACCCCACCGGGCTGCTGGACGAGGCGCCGGACGGCCTCGCCGAGTGGGCCGAGGACGTCCTGGAGGCGCTGAACGCCGACGAGGCGGTCGGGGTGCCGCCGGTGGCCGCCGAGCTGCTGGCCGTCCGGGACCTCGACCTGGTGGACGACGACGCCTGGCCGGAGGCGCTGGCCGCGCTGGCCCGCCCGCCGTACCGGGACGCCGTGGTCGGCCCGGTGCGCACCCTGCTGCCGGACGGCACCTACGCCGACCTGCCGCCGTACACCGCCTGGTGGCTGCGCGACCACCCGGTGCTGGCCGGCCGGGAGCCCGCCGGGCTGCGCGCCGCCGGGGCCGACCCGCTGCTGCGCGGCCTGTACGACGAGGCCCGCACCACCCTGGACGAGCAGTTCCTGCACGCGCTCGGGGTGCGCACCACGCTGACCGCGCTGCTCGCCGAGGTGCACGGCCCGGACGAGGTGCTGGACCGGCTGACCGATCCGGCCGCCGAGGTCGGGCACCGTCAACTGCACGGCATCCACACCGCGTTGGCCCGGATCGACCGGGAGCGGATCGAACCGCTGGACGTGGTACGGGCGTTGCCGCCGCTGGACCCGGAGACCGGCCGCCGCCCGGACCACACGGTGGTGGTGGACGCCACCGAGGCGGTCGTCGCCGACGCCCCGGACCTGGTCCAACTGCTGCACCCGTACCCGCTGTTGCCGGTTGCCCCGGCGCTCGCCGCGGACCTCGCGGAGCGGCTGCACGTGTCGCTGGCCAGCGAGGTGGCCGGTGGGCGGGTGCTCTCCGAGGGCGTGCTGCACCGGGTCCCGGCGGTGGTGCGGGAGCTGCTGCCCGGCTGCCCGGTCGCCTACGAGGAGCACGAGGAGCTGCTGGTGGTCGGCCCGGACGGCGGCGAGGCCGCGGTCGACTGGCGGTGGGACCGCGAGGCGGACGCCCCGGAGCCGCCGTACGACCCGGAGCTGGCCGAAGCCGCCGACGAGGAGGACGAGTTCGACGTCCCGCCGGTGCCCGGACTGCTGCACGCGGCCACCCCGGAGGGCCTGGCGGCCGGGCTCGCCTGGTCGGTCGGGCAGTGGCACCGGCGCTTCGAGGTGCTGGCCGCGCTCACCGAGCCGGACCGGGCCTACGAGCTGTCCGCGGCCCGGGACTTCGAGGGCTGAGCCGGGCTCAGTCGCGCGGCTTGAGCCGCAGGTAGACGGTGGTGGTGACGGTCAGCCAGACCGCGCCGAGCGTCACCAGCGCCGCCGTCTTCAGGGTGGGCGTCGGCCTGACCGCCAGGCCGACGCCCGCCATCGTCAGCGCCGTCAGCCCGGCCGCCAGCAGTCCGCCCAGGAAGGCGGTGAACGCCTCCAGCTCTCCACCCCTGCGTGCCATCCGGCACCCCCTTTCGGGGGCCATCCTAAGTCGGCGTCACTCCATGCCGCGGCGCTTCATCCAGCCCCAGACGACCTCCAGCACGATGCCGCAGAGCACTGCGACGGCGACGCCGATCCAGGGGTCGCGCAGGCCCACCAGGCGGAGCTGGAAGAAGTCGGACAGCGGCGGGACCACCAGCACGAGGGCGAACGCGGCGCCCATGGTGCCGATCAGCAGCAGCCGCCACCAGTTGTACGGGCGGGCGACGATGGCGAGCACCCAGATCGCGATCAGGAACAGCGTCAGGGTGGCCACGCTGGTGTCGGCCTTGAGGTCGGTGGCGTGGTCGGCCCGGGCGAGCGAGTAGGCGACGAAGGTGCCGGTGCCGGCGATGACGCCGCCGGGGACGGCCAGCCGCAGCACGCGCTTCACGAAGCCGGTGCGGGCCCGCTCGTTGTTGGGGGCCAGCGCGAGGAAGAAGGCCGGCACGCCGATGGTGAGGGTGGAGAGCACGGTGGAGTGCCGGGGCAGGAACGGGTACGGCGAGTGGGTGAAGATCACCAGCAGTGCCAGCAGCACCGAGTAGACCGTCTTCACCAGGAACAGCCCGGCCACCCGCTCGATGTTGCCGATCACCCGGCGGCCCTCGGCGACCACCGAGGGCAGGGTGGCGAAGGAGTCGTTCAGCAGCACGATCTGGGCCACCGCCTTGGTGGCGTCCGAGCCGGTGCCCATCGCCACGCCGATGTCGGCGTCCTTGAGTGCGAGCACGTCGTTGACGCCGTCGCCGGTCATCGCCACGGTGTGGCCGCGGGACTGCAGCGCCCCGACCAGCTGGCGCTTCTGCTGCGGGGTGACCCGGCCGAAGACGCTGGTCCGCTCGGCGGTGTCGGCGAGCTGCTCCGGGTCCTGCGGCAGGGTGCGGGCGTCCAGCGGGTGGTCCGCGCCGGGCAGCCCGAGGTGGCCGGCCACCGCGCCGACCGAGACGGCCGCGTCGCCGGAGATCACCTTGGCCCGGACGTCCTGCCCCTCGAAGTAGCGCAGGGTGTCGGCGGCGTCCGCGCGCAGCCGCTGCTGGAGCACCACCAGGGCGAGCGGGGTGAGGCCGGCGGCCGGGTCGGGGGAGTCCAGCGGGACGGGCGTGCGGCCGAGCAGCAGCACCCGCAGGCCCCGGGCGCCCAGTTCGTCCACCTCGGCGAGCGCCGGGTGCCCGGCGGGCAGCAGCACGTCGGGGGCGCCGAGCAGCCAGCTGGCCTCGCCGCCCTGGGGTTCCAGCAGCTGGACGCCGCTCCACTTGCGGGCGGAGGAGAAGGGCATCGCCTCGATCACCCGCCAGCCGCTGCCGCCGCGCGGGCCGTCGCCGCGCGGGCCGTCGCCGTTCTGGCCGTCACCGGGCGGGCCGTCGCCGCGCCGGCCGTCACCGCGCCCGTAGGCGTCGATCACCGCCTGCATGGACGGGTTGGGGCGGGCGTCGGCCCCGGCCATCACGGCGAGCGCCTGCTGGACGGTCTCCTTGTCGACCTGGGCGGGCTCGCCGTTCGAGAGCACCCGCAGGTCGATCACGTCCATGCCGCCCTCGGTGAGGGTGCCGGTCTTGTCCAGGCAGACGGTGTCCACCCGGGCCAGGCCCTCGATCGCGGGCAGCTCCTGGACCAGGCACTGCTGGCGGCCCAGCCGGATCACCCCGATGGCGAAGGCCACCGAGGTCAGCAGCACCAGGCCCTCGGGGACCATCGGCACGATGCCGGCCACCATCCGCCGGACGGCCTCGCGCCAGTCCCGGCCCTCGACCGCCAGCTGGCTGATGATCAGACCGATCGCGGTGGGGATCAGCAGATAGGTGATGAACCGCAGGATGCTGTCGATGCCGCTGCGCAGCTCCGACTTCACCAGGGTGAACTTGCTGGCCTCCTCGGCCAGCTGGGCCGCGTAGGCCTCCCGGCCGACCCTGGTGGCGGTGAACGCGCCCGCGCCGGCCACCACGAAGCTGCCGGACATCACCTGGTCGCCGGGCTGCTTGAGGACGGGGTCGGGCTCACCGGTGAGCAGCGACTCGTCGATCTCCAGGCCGTCCGCCTCGGTGACCTCGCCGTCCACGATCACCTTGTCGCCGATGCCGAGCAGCACGGTGTCGTCCAGGACGATCTCGGAGACGGCGATCTGCTGGACGGCGCCGTCCCGGCGGACCTGCGGCCGGGCCTCGCCGATCAGGGCCAGGCTGTCCAGGGTCTTCTTGGCGCGCAGCTCCTGGATGATGCCGATCGCCGTGTTGGCCACGATGACCAGGCCGAACAGGCCGTCCTGGAGGGGGCCGACGACCAGGATGATCGCGAACATGATGCCGATGATGGCGTTGAAGCGGGTGAAGACGTTGGCCCGGACGATCTCCCGGGTGGACCGGCTGGACCGGACCGGGACGTCGTTGACCCGTCCGCTCGCCACCCGCTCGGCCACCTCGGCGGCGGTCAGGCCGCCGCGCCGTCCGGGCAGCAGCCCGAGCGGGTGCGCTCCCTCCGGGCGGTCTCCGTCGCTCGGCTGCTCTTCCGCGGGCTGGGCAGGCTGCGTCATGGCACCGACTCTACGGGTGCCTTATGTCCGGTGCGTGCTACTAAAGGACTATTCAGTCCGACCGGGTGGCCGGGTTCTGGCCGTTCCCCCCGGCGGCGTCCCGCGCGGCCTCGGCGGCGCGGCTGCGGGCGATCGCGTCCCGTCGGGCGCGGCAGTACCAGAGGCCGATCAGGCCGAGCAGGCCGCCGGAGAGGCAGATCCACGGCCAGCTGCCGTGGCCGTGGTCGGAGAGGCTGCCCTGGAAGGGGAGCAGTGCCAGGAAGGCGACGAACCACAGCACCGTGCCGCCGCCGACGATGGCGACGTCATTGGCCTCCAGCGGAGGGGGCGAGGGGTGCAGCGGCGTCTTGGGCATGGGGCCTAGCGTACGGTGCGTGGGGGTCCGGCGGGGAGCAGGTGGGGCGCCCGTGGGCGGTGCGTGCTCTACGCGCGAAGATAGCGCGTGTGCGATCGGGAAACCATACTTAAATCCCTGCGCCCGGCCACCGTCGTCCCGGGTGCCACCCCCCTCCTCAGCTCCCCCACAGAGGACGCCCGCATGCCTGTGGTCCAGTCGACCACCGAGTCGCCCGAACCCGCCTCCAGCGCCCCGACGCCCCCCTCCGGCGCACTGGACCGCTACTTCAAGATCAGCGAGCGCGGCTCCACCCTGTCGCGCGAGATCCGCGGCGGTGTCGCCACCTTCTTCACCATGGCGTACATCCTGGTGCTGAACCCGATCATCCTGGCCAGCGCCACGGACATGACCGGGGCCCACCTGGACAGCGCCCAGCTGGTCACCGCCACCGCCCTCACCGCGGGTCTCACCACCCTGCTGATGGGCGTGATCGGCAACGTCCCGATCGGTCTGGCGGCCGGCCTCGGCGTCAACACCATCGTGGCGCTGCAGCTCGCGCCCAAGATGACCTGGCCGGACGCCATGGGCATGGTGGTGCTGGCCGGTTTCGCGATCATGCTGCTGGTCGCCACCGGCCTGCGCGAGCGGGTGATGAACGCCGTGCCGCTCGGCCTGCGCAAGGCCATCGCGATCGGCATCGGCCTGTTCATCAGCCTGGTCGGCCTGGTCGACTCCGGCTTCGTCAGCCGGATGCCGGACGCCGCCCACACCACCGTCCCGCTGCAGCTCGGCGGCAACGGGCACCTGCTCGGCTTCCCGGTGCTGGTCTTCGTGTTCGGCCTGCTGCTCACCCTGATCCTGGTGATCCGCAAGGTGCCCGGCGCGATCCTGATCAGCATCGCGGCCTCCACCGTGCTCGCCGTCGTGATCGACAAGTTCGCCGACGTCCCGGCGCTCAAGTGGGGCCTCACCGTCCCGGCCTGGCCCGGCAACCCGGTGGCCGTCCCGGACTTCGGGCTGGTCGGCAAGGTCAGCCTGTTCGGCGGCTTCGAGAAGGTCGGCGTGCTGACCGGCGCGCTGTTCGTCTTCACCGTGCTGATGTCCTGCTTCTTCGACGCGATGGGCACCATCCTCGGCGTGGCCGACGAGGCCCACCTGCTGGACGAGAAGGGCGACCTGCCGGGCATCAACAGGATCCTGATGGTCGACGGCATCGCCACCGCGGCCGGCGGCGCCACCTCCGCCTCCGCCAACACCTGCTTCGTCGAGTCCACCGCCGGCGTCGGCGAGGGCGCCCGCACCGGCTTCGCCTCGATCGTCACCGGCCTGCTCTTCGTGGTGGCGCTCTTCCTCACCCCGCTCGCCACCATGGTCCCCGCCCAGGCCGCTACCCCGGCCCTGGTCACGGTCGGCTTCCTGATCCTGGCGGGCTCCATCAAGGAGATCGACTGGTCGGACTACACCATCGCGATCCCGGCCTTCCTGACGATCGTGATGATGCCGTTCACGTACTCCATCACCAACGGCATCGGCTTCGGCTTCGTCGCCTTCTGCGTGCTGCGGCTGGCGGCCGGGCGCGGGCGCTCGGTGCCGGTGCCGATGTACGTGGTGGCGGCGGTGTTCGCCTTCTACTACCTGATGCCGGCCTTCGGTCTGCTCTGACCGCCGCACGGCGCTCGACGGCCCTGCCCTCCGGAATCGGAGGGCAGGGCCGTCGGCGTTCCGGGGTCGTGCGGCGTTCCGGGGTCAGTGGACGCAGAACTCGTTGCCTTCGGGGTCGGCCATGACGGTCCAGGAGCCGCCGGGTTCGGCGACCTCGTGGCGGACGGTGGCGCCGAGGGCTTCGAGGCGGGCGACGGTGGCCGCGCGCCCGCCCGGGCCGGGGTGGACGTCCAGGTGGAGGCGGTTCTTGCCGGGCTTGGGCTGCTCGGCCTCGGGGACGGCCTGGAACAGCAGGCGGCGGCCGAGCCCGGTGTCCGAGGCCGGGTCGTACGGGTCCTCGGGGTGGCGGACCGCGGCGAGGGTGCGCCAGGCGGGGTGGCCGTCGGTCTCGGTGAGGGCGTCCGGGGTGATCGCGCCGGCCGCCAGCAGGCGGGCGATCAGGGTGCTGTGGTCCTCGACGGTGTAGTCGAGGGCGGCGCCCCAGAAGGCGGCCTGGCGGTGCGGATCGGCGCAGTCGATGACGAGCTTCCAGTGCAGCGGCATGTAACCGGTTATATCGGTTAGCGGTCGGGCCGGGCAATCACCGGCGGTCGGCGGCTGTCAAAAAGGCGGCGGTGTAGGGCAGTTGGCGGCGGGAATACTGCCTGGACGGATAAGGGGAGGGGACTCGACCGATGGTGCAACAGGATCCGCCCGGGGGAGTCGAGGCGCGACTGCTGCCGGAGCTGTTCTGGCGGGCGGACAAGGCCTCGCTGGACGGACAGCGCGAGACGCTCCGCTGGCACCGCGGACTGATCGCCATGCTGGTGGTCGCCGCACTGATCGGAGCACTGCCGGGGCCGGCCCACGAGGGCGACGCCGACATCAAGCCACTCTTCTCGGTGGCCGCCTTCCTGATCGCCGGCTACTTCTGGTCCCGGCTGCGCCGCAGCAATCCGCAGGGGCGGTGGTACGAGGCGCGGGCGGCGGCCGAGTCGGTCAAGACGCTGGCCTGGAAGTACAGCGTCCGGGCCCGGCCGTTCGGCGGCGAGGCCGTCTCGGCGGACGCCGACCGCGGCTACCTGCTCCAGGTCGAGGACGTGCTGCGGGCCTTCGAGGACCCGGAGATCGTGCCGGCCGGGAGCGTCCCGGAGATCACCGAGGAGATGCGCCGCGCCCGGGCCGACAGCCTGACCGCCCGGCGCACCCTCTACCTGCGCACCCGGGTCGAGGGCCAGCGCACCTGGTACCGCTCCCGGGCCGAGTCCTGCGACTCCCAGTCGGTCTCCTGGGGGCTGGGCATCGCGACGCTGATCATCATCGGCGCGGCGGCGGCGATCGCCCAGGCCACCGGCGCCCTGGAGGTGCACGTCTTCGGGGCCAGCTCGGCCGCGGCCGCCTCGATCATCGCCTGGACCCAGCTCAAGCAGCTGCGCCCGCTGGCCGCCGCGTACCAGATGGCCGCGCGCGAGCTGGAGAACGTCGGCAACCAGCTCTCCGACCTCGACGCCAAGGCACCGGACGCCGAGGAGCGGTGGGCCCGGCTGGCCGCCGAGGCGGAGGACGCGGTCTCCCGGGAGCACACCACCTGGCGGGCCCGCCGGGCGTTCCCGCGGTAGGTCCGCCCCGCCGGGAGGCCCGGCACCGGGTGTCCGGCGCCAGGCCAACTCCGGGGAGGGGCTGGGGAGATCCGGCGAAGCGGGACCACGCGGGGGGCACAGGTGTGCGGGGTGCGTGAGAGTAGAGCGCCGAGCGACAGAACGTGACCATTACGTGTCCATGCCCTGGTTTCATCGCCACCGCGCGACCCGCAGTCCCTGCCCGGAGGCCCACCTGTGCGCATTCTCCTGATCGCCACCGCGTTCAACAGCCTGACCCAGCGCGTCCACACCGAGCTGCGCGAGCGCGGCCACCAGGTCGCCGTCCAACTCGCCCTCGGCGACGAGCAGATGAGGGAGGCGGTGGCCCGGGTCGACCCGGAGCTGATCATCTGCCCGATGCTCACCAAGGCCGTCCCGGCGGACATCTGGTCCACCCGGACGGTGCTGATCGTCCACCCCGGCCCGAAGGGCGACCGCGGCCCCTCCTCGCTCGACTGGGCGATCACCGGGGGCGCCCGGCGCTGGGGCGTCACCGTGCTGCAGGCCGTCGAGGAGATGGACGCGGGCGACATCTGGGCGTCGGTCGAGTTCGCCGTCCCCGAGTGCGGCAAGAGCGAGCTGTACCGGGGCGAGGTCGCGGACGCCGCCGTCGAGGCCGTCCTGCTGGCCGTCCAGCGGTACGAGGGCGGGCTGTTCGTCCCCGAGCCGCTGGACCACGCCCGCCCGGACGTGTACGGCGAACTGCGGCCCTTCCTCCGCCAGGAGGCCCGCCGGATCGACTGGCAGCGGGACGACACCGCCACCGTGCTGCGGAAGTTGCGCGCCGCCGACTCCCAACCCGGCGTGCTGGACGAGCTGTTCGGCCGCGACTTCTTCCTGCACGGCGGTCACCCCGAGGACGAGCTGCGCGGCCCGGAGCCCGGCGCCGTGCTGGCCACCCGGGACGGCGCGATCTGCCGGGCCACCGTGGACGGCGCGGTCTGGATACCCCAGCTGCGCCCGCGCCGGACCCCCGGCGGGCCGGTCACCTTCAAGCTGCCGGCCGCGACGGCGCTCGCCGACGAGCTGCACCGGGTGCGCGAGGTGCCGGTGACGCCCGCGGCGGCGGCCGGTCGGAACACCTGGTCGGAGCTGCGCTACCGCGAGGAGGGCGAGGTCGGCTACCTCGAATTCGGCTACGCCGGCGGGGCGATGGGCACCGAGCAGTGCCGTCGGCTGCTGGCCGCCTACCGGGCGGCGGTCCAACGGCCCACCTCGGTGCTGGTGCTGGGCGCGCCCCGGGACTTCTACTCCAACGGGATCCACCTCAACGTCATCGAGGGCGCGGCCTTCCCGGCGCTGGAGTCCTGGGAGAACATCAATGCGATGGACGACCTGGTCGAGGCGGTCCTGACCACCGGCGACAAGCTGACCGTCGCCGCGCTGGCCGGGAACGCGGCGGCCGGCGGCCTGATGCTGGCGCTGGCCGCCGACGAGGTGTGGTGCCGGGACTCGGCGGTGCTCAACCCGCACTACCGGCTGATGGGCCTGTACGGCTCCGAGTACTGGACGTACACCCTGCCGGCCCGGGTCGGCGCCGAGCAGGCCGAGCGGCTCACCACCGAGGCGCTGCCGGTCGGGGCCGAACACGCCCGCCGGATCGGTCTGGTGGACCGCGCGTTCGGCGGGGACGCGGCGGAGTTCCGCCGCTGGGTGGTCCGGGAGGCCGCCGGGCTGGCCGCCTCGCCGGAGCTCACCGGGCGGCTGGTGGACAAGAAGCGCCGCCGGGCCGTGGACGAGGAGGCCAAGCCGCTGGCCGCGTACCGGGCGGAGGAACTGCGCCGGATGCACGCCAACTTCTACCGGGCCGGCGAGCCGTACCACGGGCTGCGGCGGGACTTCGTGCGCAAGGTCTGCCCGGTGGCGACGCCGGCCCACCTGACCGGGCTGCTCGGCCGGCCCTGAGGCTTTCAGGGAGTGCGTGCGGACGTCCGGCCGGGGTGGGGGACCCGGCCCCGGGGGGCGGTGGGACCGCGGCCCGGGCGCCGCGGCGGCGGGGCGCGCCCCGCGCGGGGCGCCGCGGCGCGCGGGCTGCGCCCGCGGCCGCCGCCCCCCCCCCCCCCCGGGCGCCCCGGCCGCCCGGGGGGCGGCCGGGGGGGGGGGGGGGCGCCCGGGGGGGGGGGGGGCCCCCGCCCGCACGTCGGTCTTTCTCCGCGGCCCGGACTCAGCGCCGGGTGGCCGCGCCGATCGTCGGGCGCCGCCGCTGCGGGGGGACGCGCGGCGGCCGGGGTGCCAGCGGGGCCGCCGGGCCGACCAGCAACGGTTGGCTGCTGGGCTTGCTGGGCGAGACGGCGAAGGCCAGCGAGCCGAAGAACACGTAGCAGCCCAGTCCGACCCCGAGCGGGAAGATGAACTGCAGCGCCATCACGCCGCCCTGGGTGGAGTGCGAGAAGTCCAGCCGGACCGACAGCGCGGCCATGCCGGTGTAGTGCATCGCGCAGACCGCCACGCCCATCACCGGCGCGGCCGCCAGGACGGCGAGGGTGCCCCGGATGTTCAGTGCGGCCCAGAGCGCGGCGGTGGCCGCGAACACCGCGATGGCGACCGACAGCCCCACCGTGGTGCGGTCGTAGTCGAGGTGGCCGGGCAGCACCATCGCGGCCATGCCCAGGTAGTGCATCGCGGCGACGCCGAGGCCGGTGGTCAGTCCGCCGACCAGCAGCGCCAGCACGGGCCGACTGCGCCAGTACCCGACGGTGAACAGTCCGACGCCGACCACGGCGACGGCGACCAGCAGGCTGAGCACGGTCAGCAGCGGCTGATAGCTGATCTCGACGCCGGTGACGGAGAAGCCGAGCATCGCGATGAAGTGCATGGACCAGATGCCGGCGCCGAGCGAGGTGGAGGCGAACAGCAGCCAGACGGCTCGGCTGCGGCCCCGGGAGACGAGTGCCCAGCGGGCGCTGCGGAGGGCGACGAAGGCGCCGAGGCAGGCGACGAAGTACGAGACCGCCGGTGTCACCCAGCCGTGGTCGGCATGATGGATCTCACCCAATTGAGCTCCCTGGACGAGGGGTTGAGGGCGCCAGGGCTCGGGCGGACGCGGCAGGCCGGGTCGCCGGGGAGAAGGTGGGGGAGGGGCACGGAACGGGTGCCATCGAGAGGAGACCTGGCGTGTGGTGCCCCTGACAACGGGGACAGTAACGACTGCCGGGCAGTCGCACAAGGTTCGTGTTTTTCGTGAACTCCCAGGTCAGCGTGGACCTTTACGTCGCCTGCAAGATCTTGGCACCAAGCCCTGACACCGCCTGCGCAGGACCCCCGGGGGTCTCACTGGCCGATGGCCTGCTCCAGCGGGGCGAGCCCGAAGGGGTGGCCGGCCGGGTCGATCAGCACCCGGAGTGTGCGGCCGTGCTGGTAGCCGGGCTCGGTCGCGCCGAGCGCCAGCGCCTTCGCGGTGGACTCCTCCAGGTCGTCCACGTAGAAGTCGAGGTGGAAGTGCTTGCTGCCGTCCGGCTCGGTCCACGGCTCCGGCCGGTAGCCGCTGACCCGTCCGAAGCCCAGCGGGCTGCCGCCCTCCGGGTTGTCCAGGATCGCGAAGCGCTCGTCCACGTGCCGGGTCTCCCAGCCCAGCAGCTCGCCGTAGAAGGCGGCCAGTGCCACCGGGTCGGCGCAGTCGATGGTGACCATGGCGAGCCGGGCGAAGCCGGAGTCGTCCTGCGGGTCCGGCGCGGACCCGGCGGTCTGCGGCGACGGCGCGGACGGCGCGGCCGGTGCGGACGGCACGGACGGTGCGGCCGGCGCGGGAGCTTCGGAAGCGAGGTCGGACATGTCTGGTCGGCCCTTCCGGGAGGTGGGAGCGGTTCCGGGAGGTGGGAACGATCACCCCTCACCAATATGGCACCGGGCCGATCCTCCGGCACGGCGGGAACCCGTTTTTCTTTAGCGAGGGTAATGACGTAAGCTAAAGAGATGCCCGAGATGTCCGAGCAGGACCTCGCAGCGATCTCACAGCTGCGGTCGTCCACCATGCGCCTCTCCCGACGACTCAAACACCAGCGGGTGGAGGAGTCGTTGAGTCCCACCGAGATGGGAGTGCTGGGCACCCTCGCCCGGTGCGGAAAGGCGACACCGGGTGAGCTCGCCCGGAAGGAGCACGTGCAGCCCCCCTCGATGACCAGGATCGTCGCGATGCTGGAGGAGAAGGGGCTGGTGCGGCGGGAGCCGCACCCCGAGGACCGCCGCCAGGTGGTCGTCAGCAGCACCGAGCAGGCCGAGACGATCCTCGCGGAGAGTCGTCGGCGCCGAAACGCCTGGCTCGCCGAGCTCGCCCAAGGGCTCGACGACGACGAGTGGGCCGCCCTCCGGGAGGCCGCACCCGTGCTCTACAAGCTCGCACACCTCTAGGCACACCCACTCCGGCGAGCCGCCGGAAGAAGAAGGAGCACCGCATCACCGCAGGACCGATTACCGAAACCAGGAGCGCGACGGCCACCGCCAGGGCCGTCGCGCCGCGAGGGGAGACCACCGTGACACCGCCGGCCGCAGCCAGCGCCGCCGCCCGTACCGACGACCAGACCACCGACCCCGCCGCGGACACCGCGGCCGCCGACGCCCAGGCCCCCGCCCCCAGCGGACTGCCGGGCAACGGCGACGACGACCCCGACGAACGCACCGCGGCGGACCCCGCCGCTCAGCGCCGAACCCCTTCGGCCGCGTCCCCCACCGGTTCGGCCGCATCGCCGACCGGAGCCGAATTCACCAGGCCCCGGGGGATGTTCTCCTCCCTGCGCGTTCGCAACTACCGCTACTACTTCGCCGGCCAGGTGGTGTCCAACACCGGTACCTGGATGCAGCGGATCGCCCAGGACTGGCTGGTGCTCAGCCTCACCGGCAGCCCGCTCGCGGTCGGCATCACCACCGCCATGCAGTTCCTGCCGATGCTGCTGCTCGGCCTGTTCGGCGGCGTGCTCGCCGACCGGATGCCCAAGCGCCGGCTGCTGGTCTACACCCAGGGCGCGATGGGCCTGCTCGCGGCCGGACTGGCCGTGCTGACCATCGGCGACGTGGTGACGCCGTACTACGTGTACGCCTTCGCCCTGCTGCTCGGCCTGGTCACCGTGGTGGACAACCCGACCCGGCAGGCCTTCGTCTCCGAGATGGTCGGCCCGAAGGACCTCGCCAACGCGGTCAGCCTGAACGCCGCCAACTTCCAGACCGCCCGGCTGGTCGGCCCCGCCGTCGCGGGCCTGCTGATCGCCGCGGTCGGCAGCGGCTGGGCGTTCGCCGTCAACGCGCTGTCCTTCGCCGCCGTGATCGGCGGACTGCTCGCGATGCGCGAGTCCGAACTGCGCCCGACCGAGCCGATCGCCCGGGAGAAGGGCCAGCTGCGCGAGGGCCTGCGGTACGTGAAGGAGCGGCCCGAGCTGCTCTGGCCGATGGTGCTGGCCGGTTTCATCGGCACCTTCGGGTTCAACTTCCCGACCCTGCTGTCGGGTTTCGCGTACGACACCTTCAAGGTGGGCGCCGGGCAGTACGGCCTGCTGAACACCGCGATGGCGGTCGGCTCGCTGGCCGGCGCGCTGCTCGCCGCCCGCCGGGGCGCGCCCCGGCTGCGCCGACTGGTCGGCGCGGCACTGGCCTTCGGCACGCTGGAGGTGGTCGCGGCCTTCGCGCCCGACTACTGGACCTTCGCGCTGCTGCTGATGCTGATCGGGGTGTTCGGGCTGAGCTTCAACACCTCGGTCAACTCGATGCTGCAGCTGTCCACCGACCCCGAGATGCGCGGTCGGGTGATGGGCCTGCTGGTGCTGGTCTTCACCGGCGGCACGCCGATCGGCGCCCCGATCGTGGGCTGGGTGACCGCCTCGTACGGGCCCCGGCTGGGCCTGCTGGCCTGCGGGCTGGTGTCCGCGCTGGCGGCCGCCGCGGTCGGCCTGGTGCTGGCCCGCAGCGCGGACCTGCGGGTGCGCTTCGACCTGCACCCGGGCCGCGGCGGGCGGGTGGTGGCCGTCGTGCCGCGCGTCGCCGTGCCGCGCAAGTCCGAGCTGGCCGCCGCCTGCTGACGGAACGTCAGAACGCCCCGGAGGCCTTCCCCGGGGCGTTGCGGCGTGCTGTCAGAGGCGGATCTCCAGCACCTGGCCGGGCCACATGCCGGAGGGCTGCTCGGCCTCGAAGGTCTCGGTCTCGGTGAAGCCGAGCGCCCGGTACTGGCCGACCAGCTTGCGGTCGTTGCCGGCGTAGCAGTCCACCCGCAGCAGGTCGAGGCCGCGGTGGCGGGTCTCCTCGATCGCGTCGGCGATCAGCGCGGCGCCGATGCCGGAACCCTTGCGGGTGCGGTCGGTGACCAGGAGGCGGACGTAGAGCTCGGGTTCCTTCGACGGCGGGACGAACCTGCCGCGGTTCTCGGCCAGGACGCAGCAGCCGATCGTACGGCCTTCCTCGTCCACGGCCAGGCGGACCAGGAAGGGGTCCTCGGTGTACGAGGTGACCTGGTCGACCCGGGCCTGGTTGGTGCTGAACGGCTCGTCGCCCCACTGCCCGGTGCGCTCCTGGCCGGCCAGCCAGGAGATGGCGCCGTCGAGCAGGGACAGGATGTCGGAAGCGTCCGAAGGGCCCCCGTTGCGGATCTTCATGGAAAACCGTTCTACACCGTGCCGTCCGGCGAGGGAAGATCTGATCATGAGACTGTTCGTCGCGGTGCTGCCGCCGGTCGAGGCGCTCCAGGGGCTCTCCGACGCCGTCGCCCCGGTGCGCGGGCTGCCCGGGGCGGACCGGCTGCGCTGGACCGCCGTCGAGGGCTGGCACCTGACCCTGGCCTTCCTCGGCGAGGTGCCGGCCGAACGGCTGCCGGAACTGGAGGCCGCCCTGGCCGCCGTCGCGGCCGTCCACCCGGTGCACCGGTTGCGGATCGCGGGCTCCGGCCGGTTCGGGGACCGGGTGCTCTGGGCCGGGGTCGAGGGGCAGACCCGGGCGATCCGCCGGCTCGCGGAGGCGGTGGCCGAGGCCACCGCCGGGTTCACCGGGGAGTCGATCGGGGGGTCCGCCGGGAAGGGCGACGCCTTCGCCTTCCACCCGCACCTCACGCTGGCCCGGGCCGGCTCCTCGCGCGGGCACCGGCGGGCCGCCCAGCGGGTCGCGGCGGCCGAGCTGGACGGGCTGGCGGCGGCGCTGGCGCCGTACCGGGGGCCGGAGTGGACGGCCGCCGGGCTGCACCTGGTGCGCAGCGACCTGAGCGGGGGCTTCGCCCACTACGAGTCGCTGCGCTCCTGGGCGCTGGCCGACCGGGGCTGAGGGCCTGGATCCGAGAGCCTGGAGCCGTGGGCCTGGAGCCGTGGGCCTGGAGCCGAGGGCCTGGGATTCGTGTCGGGGTGAGCCGGGGGTACGCTCGATGACCGTGGATCCCAAGACTCGAATGCGCATCGTCTCCGGCACCCTGGTGCTGCTGCTGGTCGTCGTGCTGATCAGCTCCCTGGTCGGCAAGTAGCCCCGGCCCGGGCCCGCCGGCCCGCGGCCCCCAGCCCCCCGGAACGGCGAGAGGGCCACCGCCCGCAGGCGGTGGCCCTCAGCCGTGCTCGGGACCCGTCAGAGCTGCTCGACCACGTAGTCGATGCAGTGGGTGAGCGCCTCGACGTCCGCCGGGTCGATCGCCGGGAACATCGCGACGCGCAGCTGGTTGCGGCCCAGCTTGCGGTACGGCTCGGTGTCCACGATGCCGTTGGCACGCAGTGCCTTGGCGACCGCGGCGGCGTCCACCGACTCGTCGAAGTCGATGGTGCCGACCACCTGGGAGCGCTCGGCCGGGTTCGCCACGAACGGGTTGGCGAAGGAGGACTTCTCGGCCCAGGTGTACAGCCGGGACGAGGAGTCGGCCGTACGGGCGACGGCCCAGTCCAGCCCGCCGTTGCCGTTGATCCACTCCAGCTGGTCGGCCAGCAGGAACAGGGTGGCGAGCGACGGGGTGTTGTACGTCTGGTCCTTCGACGAGTTGTCGATGGCCGTCGGCAGAGAGAAGAACGGCGGGATGTAGCGGCCGGAGGCGGCGATCTCGGCGGCGCGCTCCAGGGCGGCCGGGGAGAAGGTGGCCAGCCACAGGCCGCCCTCGGAGGCGAAGGACTTCTGCGGGGCGAAGTAGTAGACGTCGGTCTCGGTGATGTCGACCGGCAGACCGCCGGCGCCCGAGGTGGCGTCCACCAGCACCAGCGAGCCCTGGTCCGCGCCGGCCGGGCGGGCGATCGGCATCGCGACGCCGGTCGAGGTCTCGTTGTGGGTGAGGCCGTAGACGTCCACGCCGGCCTCGGCGACCGGCAGCGGGTGGGTGCCCGGGGCGGCCTTGATCACCGTCGGCTCGGCCAGCCACGGGGCGGCCTTGACCGAGGAGGCGAACTTCGAGGAGAACTCGCCGAAGTCCAGGTGCTGGGACTTCTCCCGCACCAGGCCGAAGGCGGCGATGTCCCAGAAGGCGGTGGAGCCGCCGTTGCCGAGGACGACTTCGTAGCCCTCCGGCAGCGAGAACAGGCTGCTCACGCCCTCGCGCACGCGCTTGACCAGGTTCTTGACCGGGGCCTGGCGGTGCGAGGTGCCGAGCAGGGAGGTCTGGGTGGCGGCGAGGGCACTCAGGGCCTCGGGGCGCACCTTGGACGGTCCGCAGCCGAAACGGCCGTCTGCGGGCTTGATGTCAGCGGGGATCTGGATCTGAGCCACGCGCGCAGCCTACTGGCTGGGGGGCCGTCCGGGGTACGGTCGTCCGCCCGCTGAGATTGTGATCTCGACTGCTCATCGGTGCGGGCCGGCGGGCCCGGCCGGAGCCGGACCCGCTGGTCAGAGGCGGTGTCGGGGGCTCCGGCCGTCGGCCTCGGTGCGCTCAGTGCGCGATGGCGTCCCAGCCCTCGATCTCCTCGGGGCGGCGCGGGCCGGGGCCCGTGTAGCGCGCGGAGGGGCGCACGAGGCGACCGGTGCGCTTCTGCTCCAGGATGTGCGCCGACCAGCCCGCCGTGCGCGCGCAGGTGAACATCGAGGTGAACATGTGCGCGGGGACCTCGGCGAAGTCCAGCATGATCGCGGCCCAGAACTCGACGTTGGTGGCGAGCACCCGGTCGGGGCGGCGGTTGTGCAGCTCCTCCAGCGCGGCCTTCTCCAGCGCCTCGGCGACCTCGAAGCGCGGGGCGCCGAGCTCCTTGGCGGTGCGGCGCAGCACCCGGGCGCGCGGGTCCTCGGCGCGGTAGACGCGGTGGCCGAAGCCCATCAGGCGCTCGCCCTTGTCCAGCGCGTTCTTGACCCAGGCGGTGGCGTCGCCGGTGCGCTCGATCTCCTCGATCATGCCGAGCACGCGCGAGGGGGCGCCGCCGTGCAGCGGGCCGGACATCGCGCCGACCGCGCCGGAGAGCGCGGCCGCGACGTCGGCGCCGGTGGAGGCGATGACCCGGGCGGTGAAGGTGGAGGCGTTCATGCCGTGCTCGGCGGCCGAGGTCCAGTAGGCGTCGACGGCCTTGACGTGCTTCGGGTCCGGCTCGCCGCGCCAGCGGATCATGAACCGCTCGACGACCGTCTCGGCCTTGTCGATCTCGCTCTGCGGGACCATCGGCAGGCCCTGGCCGCGGGCGGACTGGGCGACGTAGGACAGCGCCATGACGGCGGCCCGGGCCAGGTCGTCGCGGGCCTGCTCGGCGGAGATGTCGAGCAGCGGCTTGAGGCCCCAGACCGGGGCGAGCATGGCGAGCGCGGACTGGACGTCGACCCGGATGTCGCCGGAGTGCACCGGGATCGGGAAGGGCTCGGCGGCCGGCAGGCCGGGGTTGAACTTGCCGTCCACGAGCAGGCCCCACACGTGGCCGAAGGAGACGTTGCCGACCAGGTCGTCGATGTCGACACCGCGGTACCGCAGGGCGCCGCCTTCCCGGTCGGGCTCGGCGATCTCGCTCTCGAACGCGACGACTCCCTCAAGCCCGGGTACGAAATCGGACATGCGACGGCTCCTTCAGTTCTGCGATCGGTGCTCCGCCGTGGTGGGGCGGCGCTCCAGTGACCGAATCGTGGTTGGCACTCGGTGCCAGAGTGACAGGCACGGGGTGCATTGCGCCATACACCACCGCGGTGATGTTTCCGGTGGGGCCGGTTGACTTCCCGCCGGGGGTCGGTCGTGCCCCGGGCACTCCCGGAACCAAACGCCCGGTTCCGGACAATTCCCCGTACGGCGGGCGGCCAAGCGGTGGCGAGTCACCATATCTCCGGCCGGGGTTTGTCCGGAGGTAGCGGTGCCGGTTGCTTGTCGTACGGGATGATGTTGGCGTGCAGACCCCGGAACGCGCCCACTCGACGCCCCTGAGCCCCGCCACCCGGTCCCCGGCCGACGCGGCCCGACCCGGTCCGGACCTCGCCGTGATGCGCAAGCAGTACCGTCACGAGGGCCTGGCCGAGGAGCGGCTCGCGCCCGAGCCGATCGGCCAGTTCGCCCGCTGGTTCCACGAGGCGGACGACGCCGGGGTGGTGGAGCCCAACGCCATGGTGCTCTCCACCGCCGACGACCGGGGCCGGCCCAGCTCGCGCACAGTCCTGCTCAAGGGGTACGACCTCCGCGGCTTCGTCTTCTTCACCAACTACGGCTCCCGCAAGGGCTCCGAGCTCGCCGTCAACCCGTACGCCGGGCTGCTCTTCCCGTGGGTCGCGCTGGCCCGCCAGGTGATCGTCGAGGGCCGGGTCGAGAAGGTCGGCCGGGACGAGACCGCCGCCTACTTCCGCACCCGCCCGCACGGCTCCCAACTCGGCGCCTGGGCCAGCGAGCAGTCCAGCCCGGTCGACAGCCGGGCCGTCCTCGAACAGCGCTACGCCGATCTGGAGCGCCGCTACCCGGAGGGCGAGGGTGTGCCCGTCCCGCCGTTCTGGGGCGGCTACCGGGTGATCCCGGAGCGCGTCGAGTTCTGGCAGGGGCGCGAGAACCGGCTGCACGACCGGCTCCGCTACCTCGCCGACCCGGCGAGCCCGACGGGGTGGCGGGTGGAGCGGCTCTGCCCGTGACGGGCGGGCGGGGCGCGACGCCACGGCACACCTGACGGACCGTCACGTTTTGTGTAGAATGTGCGCGCCGCGCCTGGGTCGATGTTTCTCCGGGCGGCTTCCGGCTGTGCCGGCACGATCGAGTGAGGGACTGATGAGCGTCACCGGTGCGGAAACCGCTGCTGGACTCGGCTCTGACCTGGTCGACGTCACCGCCCTGCCGCTCGACGAACTCGACGCCCTGCCGGACACCGTGCTCGGCGACCTGCTGCGCCGGGTCGTGGCGGACGCCCTGACGCCCGGAGCCGAGCCGCTCGCGGCCTTCCAGTCGGCACTCGAACTCCGCTGACCCCGCTGACCGTCGGCTAAACCATCCGGCCCGGCCGGATTACCCAACTCGCCGCCCCCCTGGTGCAGTTCACGACATGCTGGGTATGAGAACAGCGCCGTCGCGGCATCGTCAGGGTCGGGGGAAACAGGTGAGTGAGCGGGATCAGCAGCGGCCGTACTTCTTCTTCAGCTACGCGCGTCGGGACTTCGAGGCGGAGGACGCCTTCGTCGACCAGTTCTTCAACGACCTGCGGGACGAGCTCGGGCGCATCCTCGGGCCGGCCGTCCACGCGGACGAACTCGCCTTCCGGGACACCGAACGGCTGCGCCTGGGCGACGAATGGGCCGACAAGCTGGCCCAGATGCTCGGCCGCAGCCGGACCATGGTCGCGCTCTACTCGCCGGCCTACTTCGCCAGCGTGTACTGCGGCAAGGAGTGGACGGCCTTCCGCGGCCGGGTCCGGCGCCACCACGAGGAGACCGCGGAACAGGTCGCCGCGCTGATCCCGGTGCTCTGGGAGCCGGTCGCGCCCGCGGAGCTCGTCCCCGAGGTCACCAGGATCCAGTGGGCCCAGCCGGACATGGGCGACGCCTACGCCCGGCACGGCCTGCGCGCCCTGCTGCGCACCGCCCAGCAGGACGCCTACCGGCAGGTCGTCCGGGTGGTCGCCGGACGGATCCGGGACGCGGCGGTGCGCCGGCTCGCCGAACTGCCCGAGTTCGACCTCGACGCCGTCCGCGGCTACTTCCCCGGGCCGGCCGCGCCGGCACCCGCCGCCGAGCCCGGCATGGTGCGGCTGTTCATCGCGGCCGGCCGGGCCGCCGAGGCGGCCGCCGAGGGCGGCTCGTACGCGGGCGGCTGGTACGGCGCCAAGCCCTGGCACTGGGCGCCGTTCTACCCGCCGGCCCAGCCCTCGCTGGCCTCCCGCGCCCAGCGGGTGATCACCAACGCCGGGCACACCACCACGCTGGAGGAGATCGGCGCCGGGCTCGGCGAGAAGCTCGACCAGGCCCGGGAGGACAGCCAGGTCAGCGTCCTGCTGGTGGACCCGTGGGCGGCCGGGCATGAGCGCTACCGGGACGCGCTGCGCGAGTACGACGACCAGAACCACCCGGTCACCGGTGTGATGGTGCCGATCGGCGGCGGCGACCCGGACGGGGAGCGCGAAGCGCCGTGGGTCGGCGTGCGGGGCGTGTTCCGCCGCAACTGGTTGCGTCGGCGCGACCCGGAGCACTTGTTCCGGGTGAAAGTGAGCCAGGAGAGCTTCGACAGTGATCTCGCCATCATGGTGACGGTTGCTCAGAACAAGCTCATGGACGACAACTTGGATTGGGGGGACGATGGCGGCGACGCCTTCGGCTTCGGCCCGGGAGGCGGCCGGGACATGCCCGGTCTGGCCATCCCGGCCGGCCCGCCCAGCCCCTCCGGTCCGCCGCGGAGCCCGTCCGCGCACCGCGATCCGGAACCGACGGCGAAGGACCTGCCCGGCCAGCGCCCGGGCAGCCACGACGGCTCTGTCCCGCTGAGGGGAGACGGACGATGAGCACTGAGCCCGTGACGGAGCCGGGGCGCGGCGGACCGGGTTCGGTCGTCACGTTCTACTCGTTCAAGGGCGGCACCGGCCGCACCATGGCGCTCGCCAACGTCGGCTGGATCCTGGCCAGTCGGGGCCTGCGCGTCCTGGTGGTCGACTGGGACCTGGAGGCGCCGGGCCTGCACCGCTACTACCACCCGCTGCTGGTCGACCCCGAACTGCACTCCACCGACGGCCTGATCGACATGCTGCGCTCCTACGTCAAACAGGCACTGCCCTCCGCCGCCGGGCCCACCGGACGGCCCCCGGCCGCCTGGCTGGACGAACCCGGGCGGCTGGACGGCTACATCTGCGGCCTCGCCCTCGACCTGCCGGCCGGCGGACGGCTCGACTTCCTGCCCGCCGGGCGGCAGAACGCCGCCTACGCGGCCGCCGTCACCAGCTTCAACTGGCGCAGCTTCTACCACGGCCGGGACATCCGCGGCGGCGAGTTCCTGCGCGAGCTGCGCGAACGCTGGGCCCGCAGCTACGACTACGTGCTCATCGACAGCCGTACCGGCGTCAGCGACACCTCCGGCATCTGCACCGTGCTGATGCCGGACACCGTGGTCGACTGCTTCACCTTCAGCGCCCAGAACATCCGCGGCGGCGTCGACGCCGCCAAGGCCATCGCCGAGGCCGAGGAACGGGCCATCCGGGTCCTGCCGGTGCCGATGCGGGTCGAGGACGCCGAACAGGAACGCCTGGAGGCCGGACGGGACTTCGCCCGCGACGCCTTCGCCCCCTACCTCGGCCGCTGGCTGCCCGGCGACCGCCGGGCCGCCTACTGGGCCGACGTCGAGGTGCCGTACAAGCCCTTCTACGCCTACGAGGAGGTGCCCGCCACCGTCGCCGACCGCCCGCAGGAGGCCCGCAGCCTGCTCAACGCCTTCGAGCGGCTGGCCGAGTGGATCACCGACGGGCGGGTCCGCTCGCTGCGCCCGCTCGGCTCCGAGGCCCGCCGCCGGCTGTACGGCGCCTACCTGCGCTCGGCCCGGGCGGTGCCCCGCCAGGTCTTCGTCAGCTACGCGCCCGAGGACCGGATGTGGGCCGAGTGGGCGGCCGCCACCCTCACCCGCTTCGGCTACCAGTCCTCGCTGCACAACGCCGCCGAGCCGCACGGCGGCCAGCGGCCGCCGGAGGTGGCCGGACCGCTCGAAGGCCAGGGCCGGGTGCTCGCGCTGCTCTCGCCCGAGTACACCGCGCTGCCCCGGGCCGGCGAGGTCTGGCAGCTCCTCCAGGGCCGCGAACTCCCCTCCGGCTCCTCGGCGTTGGTCGCCCTGCGGCTGCAGGACTCGGACGAGCCGGTGCCCCGGCCGTTCATCGGCCAGGCGGTGCCCGACCTGATCCGCGCCTCCGCCACCGGAGCCGAGGCCCAGCTCTACGGCGAACTCGGCCCGCCGCCCGGCAGCAACCGCCAGTTCGACACCGACAGCGGCGAGTTCATCGCCCCGGCGCGGTTCCCCGGCACCGCCCCGCAGGTCCAGGACGCGCCCTCGCGCAACGCCGCCTTCATCGGCCGCGGCAAGCTGCTGGAACTGCTCCGCAACCGCTTCACCGGCGGCCCCACCGCCGTGCTCAGCCAGGTCCTGTACGGCTTCGGCGGAGCCGGCAAGTCCCAGATCGCCGCCGAGTACGCGCACCGCTTCAAGTCCGCCTACGACGTGATCTGGTGGGTGCCCGCCGAGGAGCCCGCCAACATCCCGCAGAAGCTCGCCGAACTCGCCCCCCGGCTCGGCGTGCCGACCAGCGACGACGTCGCCCACACCGCCGCGGCCGTGCTGGACGCGCTGCGCCGCGGCCACCCGTACCGCCGCTGGCTGCTGGTCTTCGACAACGCCGGCACCCCCGAGGAGCTCGCCCCCTGGCAGCCCGGCGGCTCCTCCGGCGGGCACGTGCTGATCACCTCCCGCAACCAGGGCTGGGCCCGGCACGCCGGCCTGGTCGAGGTCGACGTCTTCCTGCGGGAGGAGTCCGTGCGACTGCTGCGCCGCTTCAACGGCGGCCTCTCCGCGGAGGACGCCGACCAGGTCGCCTACCGGCTCGGCGACCTCCCGCTCGCCGTCGGCCAGGCCGCCGTCTGGCTGCAGGAGACGTCGATGCCGATCGCCACCTACCTCGAACTGCTCGACGGGGAGCTCACCGAGATGCTGGAGCGCACCCGGCTGCGCCCCGCCGAGTACCCGCACTCCGCCGCCGCCACCTGGCGCATCTCGGTCGAGGAACTGCGCCGGATGAACGCCCCGGCCGCCCAGATCCTGGAGATCTGCGCCTTCTTCGGCCCGGACGCCATCCCGATGAAGCTGCTCTACAGCCGGGCCGTCACCCGGGCCCTGCGGCTGCCCCCGCGCGCGCCGCGCGACAAGCTGGCGATCGGCGAGTTCCTGCGCGCCATCAACCGGTTCGGGCTGGCCCGCACCGACCAGGGCAGCGAGACCATCACCGTGCACCGGCTGGTCCAGGCCGTGCTCCGGGACCAGGTCGAGGAGGAGCGGCAGGACGAACTGCGCGGCGTCGTGCACGCGGCGCTGGCCACCGCCAACCCCGGCGACCCCGACATCCCGGCCAACTGGTCCGAGTACGCCGAACTCCTGCCCCACCTCTGGCCGTCCGGCGCGGTCGACAGCGCCGACGAGGACGTCCGGCAGTGGATCATCGACTCGGTGCGCTACCAGTGGAAGCGCAGCCTGCACGAGTCCGGCCGGGAACTGGCCGAGCGGACCCTGGAGCACTGGCGCGAGGACGGCTTCGGCGGACCCGACTTCGACGTCGACAACGACGCCCAGACGCTGATGCTGCGCACCCAGCTGAGCAACATCCGCCGCTCCCAGGGCGCCCTCCAGGAGGCGTACGAGATGGACCGGGACATCCTGGACCGGTTCACCGCCACCCTGGGCCCGGAGCATTCGCACACCCTCGCCGTCGCCAACAGCCTCGGCGCCGACCTGCGTTTCCTCGGCCGCTACGACGAGGCCCGGGCGCTCGACCGCAGGACCCTGGACGCGGCCCGGCGCACCCTCGGGCCGGACCACCCGCGCACCCTGATGATCACCAACAACCTGGCCGTCTCCGACTACCTGGCCGGCGACCGCTACGCCGCGCTGGAACGCCACCGCAGCAACTACCTCCAGCAGCGCGAGGCCCTCGGCGCGCACAGCCTGTACGCGCTGTCCTCCGCCTCCAACTACGCCCGCGACCTGCGCGAGACCGGCCGGCTGCGGGAGGCGCTGGACCTGCTGGAGGAGACCGTCCGGATCTACCAGCAGACCATCGGCGACAACCACACCGACACCCTTCGCGCGCGCAAGAACCTCGCCGTGGCGCTGCGCCGGGCCGGGCGCTACCACGAGGCGCTGGAGATCGACGAGGACATCTACCAGCGCTACCTGGACATCAACGGCCCCGAGCACCCGGACACCCTGGCCGCCGCCACCAACCTGGCCAGCGACTACACCGCGCTCGGCGACACCGACCGGGCCATCCCGCTGGCCGAGCGGGCGCTCGCCCGCTACCGCGAGTACCTCGGCGAGAACCACCCGGTCACCCTCGCCGGTGCCAACAACCTCTCGGTCTACCTGCGGCTGGCCGGCCGGCTCGCCGAGGCGCGGGAGCTGTCCGCGCGCACGCTGGCGCAGTTCCGGACGGTCCTCGGCGCGCACCACCTCTACATCCCGATCGCGATGATGAACCACGCGAACGACCTGGCGCTGGCCGGTGAGCTCCGGTCCGCGCTCGCCCTGGAACAGGAGGCGGCGCCGCTGATGACCGAGGCGCTCGGCCCGGACCACTACGACTCGATCGGCATCAACTCCAACCTGTCGCTGTCGCTGTCGGCGCTCGGCGAGACCGAACGGGGCGCCGCGCTGCGGGCCGACTGCATCCGGCGGGCCCGGATCACCCTGGGGGAGGAGCACCCGACCACGGTGGCGGTGAAGGCGGGCACCCGGTTGGACTCGGACGTGGAGCCTCCGCACGTGTGACGGGCGGTCGGCGATCGGGTCCGGCGGTGTTAGGTTCTCGCGCATGGTGCCGTTCCGGCAGTTCCTGCTGAAGATCCACAGCCGCTGCAACCTGGCCTGCGACTACTGCTACATGTACGAGGGCGCCGACCAGAGTTGGCGCGACCGGCCGCGGCGGATGGAACCGGCGACCGTCCGTCGCACCGCCCGGCGGATCGCCGAGCACGTGGCCGCGCAGGGGCTCGACGAGGTCTCGGTGGTGCTGCACGGCGGGGAGCCGCTGCTCGTCGGAGCGGACCATCTGGACTTCCTGCTGGCCGAGTTGGCGGGGTCCGCGCCGCGGGTGCGGTTCAGCCTGCAGACCAACGGGCTGCGGCTGCTGGACGAACCCGCGCTGCTCGACGTGCTGCACCGGCACCGGGTCGGGGTGGCGGTCTCGCTGGACGGCACCCCGGCCGACCACGACCGGCACCGGCGGCTGCCCACCGGCGCGGGCAGCTGGGAGCGGACCGCGGCGGCGGTGCGGCTGCTCGGCTCGGATCCGCACCGGGAGCTGTTCGCGGGACTGCTGTGCGTGGTCGACCTGGCGGCCGACCCGGTCGCCACTTATGAGGCGCTGCTGGACTTCGCCCCGCCCCGGCTCGACCTGCTGCTGCCGCACGCCACCTGGCGGGAGCAGCCGGCCGGGGTGCGGCGCGCACTGCCGGTCGGACCGCCGTCCCACCGGGAGGCGGCGCCGTACGGGGAGTGGCTGATCGCCGCCTTCGACCGCTGGTACGACGCGCCGTACCGGGAGACCGGGGTGCGGCTGTTCGAGGAGCTGTCCGTGCTGCTGCTCGGCGGGCGGGCGGCCAGCGAGGCGGTCGGGCTGGCGCCGGTGGACCTGGTGGTGGTCGAGGCGGACGGCACGATCGAGCAGGCCGACAGCCTCAAGGTGGCCTACCAGGGGGCCGCCGGGACGGGGCTGGACGTGTGGCGGCACGGCTTCGCGGAGGCGGCCGCGCACCCGGCGTTCCGGGCGCGCCAGCGCGGCCTGGCCGGGCTCGGGCCGGTGTGCGCGGCCTGTCCGCTGGTGCGGGTCTGCGGGGGCGGGCTGTACGCCCACCGCTGGGCGGGGGACGGGCCCGGCGGGGGGTTCGGCCACCCGTCGGTGTACTGCGCGGACATCGACCGGCTGATCCGGCACATCGCGGCGCGGCTGCGGGCCGGGGTGGCGGAGCTGGCCGGGGCCGGACGGCGGCGGTAGGCAGGGGGCCGTGGGGGGCGTGCGGGTCGGGACTCACCCGTTCGGGGCATCCACGGGTCCGGACCGGCTGAGCGGGCGCCGGGTGGGGAGACACTGCGGGCGGACCGGACGGATCGGTGACGGGTACGGGCGAGGCGGTCGGCGGGTCGGCGATCGGGTGTTCGGCCAGCCACGGCCAGCCACGGCCAGCCACGGCCAGCCACGGCCAGCCACGGCCAGCCACGGGAATCCAGGAGAATCCAGGAGAGGACGGATCGGTGACGGGTACGGGCGAGGCGGTGGCGGCCGGGGTACCGGGCGCGCGCGGGTCCGCGGCGGCCGGGCGGGCCGCCGACGGGCTGCCGCGGCACGCGTTGGACCGGGCGACCTTCCGGGCGATCGCGGGTGCGCGCGGCGGTCCGGAGGCCGTGCGACTGCTGCGCGCGGGGCAGCTGAGCAAGCGGGCGCTGCTGCTGCTGGCGTTGCGCCGGGCGGCGCCGCGGGACGAGGACTACCGGGCGGCGTACGGCCAGGTGTGCGCGCTCCAACGGACCGACCGGTCACGCTGGGAAGAGGTGCTGCTGCGACCGGAGTTGGACGCCTGGGCGGCGGACCGGCTGCGGGCGCTGTCGCTCGGTGAGGAGGTGCCGCCGGACGGGCTGGGCGCGTTCCTGCGGGCGGAGCCCTCGCCCGTCCTGGAGCTGGAGTGCGGCGGGCTGCGCTGGACGCCGCTGGTCGACCACCTCGGCCCGCGCCGGGTGGACTACGGACGTCCCCCGGTCGGACCGCTTTCCGATGGTGAACTGTGCGCGTGGGAACGGAGGTTGGCGGAAGCTTGGGAGATCCTGGTGCGCCGTCACCGGCAGCACGCGGAGGCGGTGGCGGCCTGCGTCGCCGTGCTGGTGCCGCTGCGCCCGGCCCCCGGCGGGGAGGCGGTCAGCGCCGCCGCCCGACGGGCCTACGGGGCGGTGGCGACCTCGCTGCCCGCCGATCCGGTGCTGCTTGCGCTGGCCCTGGTGCACGAGTTCCTGCACGTTCAACTCGGCGCCCTGCTGGACCTGGTGCCGCTGCACCGGCCCAACGGCCCGGCGGTCTACCACGCCCCCTGGCGCCCCGATCCGCGCCCGGCCGGGGCGCTGCTCCAGGGGACGTACGCGCACCTGGGCGTGGCGTCCTTCTGGTGTGCCGAGGCGGCCGCCGGGGTGGGTGAACGGGCGCGTGCGGAACGGGAGTTCGCCCGCTGGCGGGCGCACACCCTGGCGGCCGCCAAGACCCTGCTGGAGTGCGGCGAACTCACCGACGACGGACGGGAGTTCACCGAGGAGCTGGTTCGGGCCGGGCGGGCACTGGGCGGTTGAGGCGAGGAGGCCGGACGGCCCGGGCCCGCGGTTCGGGGCGGCGTTCGGGCGGTGGGCCCGGGCGCCCGGCGCGTGGTCGGAGCGCGGCCGGCGCGCATCCGTGCGGGAGGGGACGGCCGGGTCGAACGCTCGCTCCGGTCAACGCGTTTCGGCGCGCGCAACGGCTCAGTGCGCGACCGCTGAACGGGTGAATTCTCAGGCTTTCGCGCGCCGTGGTACAGCGTCGAGTGGCTGGGCAGACCAACTTGAGGGGGCAAGGTGCCGCGCGGAGTCCTCGCGGGCACTACATTGGTCGCAACCGGGTGGCCTACCCGCACTCGGCAGGTCCTAACCGCGCCTAAGGAAACGAATATGACTCCGGTAACCAGCATCAGGCCGGCCGGCAACCTCACTGACACTCAGGAGACGCCGGAACGCCCCTCCCTCGCCGAGCTCGCCGCCCTGGGTGCGGAGGAACTCGCCGCCCGGCTGCAGCGCGCCCTCCCCGGTGCGGAATCCGGCCTCGTGCCGGTCGCGGCCTTCAACTCCTCGATCTGACAGCTCCGGACGACCGAAACGGAACCCAGGCCGAGCTGAACCTGCCACACCCATGATGACGCGAATTCCGGTGCCCCTGACGCAATTCGTCGTCAAGATGCACAGTCGGTGCGATCTCGCCTGCGACCACTGCTACGTCTACGAGCACGCGGACAGCAGCTGGCGCTCCCGCCCCAAGGTCATCGGGGACGGGATCCTGGCCAAGGCCGCCGAGCGGATCGGCGAGCATGCGATCGCCCACCGGCTGTCCGCCGTCCGGGTCGTCCTGCACGGGGGAGAACCCCTGCTCGCCGGCCCGGACCGGTTGCGCCGCGCAGCCGAAGCGCTCCGGGCCGCCCTCCCGCCCGGCTGCGCCCTCGACCTGCGCATCCACACCAACGGCGTCCTGCTCAGCGAGGCCTTCTGCGAGCTGTTCGCGGAGGTCGGCGTCAAGGTCGGCATCTCGCTGGACGGCGACAAGGCCGCCAACGACCGCCACCGGCGCTTCGCCGACGGGCGCAGCAGCCACCCCCAGGTGCTGCGGGCCGTCGGGCTGCTGAACCGCCCCGAGTACCGGCACCTGTTCGCCGGGCTGCTGTGCACCATCGACATCGAGAACGACCCGGTGGCCGTCTACCGTGCGCTGGTCGAACTCAGGCCCCCTGCCGTGGACTTCCTGCTGCCGCACGCCACCTGGGAGGAGCCGCCGAAGCGGCTGCCGGGTGATGCCGCGCAGACGCCGTACGCGGACTGGCTGCTCACCGTCCACAGGCTGTGGGAAACGGACCGGCGGCCGTTCGCGGTGCGCACCTTCGAGTCCGTGCACCGGACCGTGCGCGGGCTCTCCAGCCTCACCGAGTCGCTCGGACTGGAGCCCTCGGACCTCGCGGTGCTGGAGACGGACGGGACCTTCGAGCAGGCGGACAGCCTGAAGACCGCGTACGACGGTGCGCCCGTCACCGGCATGAACGTTTTCGCGCACAGCATCGACGACCTCGCCCGGCACCCGGGCATCGCCGCCCGGCAGTCCGGACTCGCCGGGCTGAGCGCGACCTGCCGGGCCTGCCCGGTGGTCCGGGCCTGCGGGGGTGGGCTGTACGCCCACCGCTACCGGGCGGACAACGCCTTCGACAATCCCTCCGTCTACTGCGGGGACCTCATGACGCTCATCAACGGCATTGCGGGCAGCGGCGGTTCGGCTCCCGGCGCGGCTCGCGGCGCGGCTTCGGCCGCCGCTTCGCCTTCGGCCTCGGCTTCCGGGTCGGGCCCGGTGCCGGCCCAGGGTGGCGGGTCACCGCTGTCCGCCCCGGTCGCCGCGGTCGCCCCGACGCGGCTCTCGTCGGCCCAACTCGACGAGCTGGCCCGGGGATACGGCGGCGCGGACACCGTCGCCGCGCTGTCCCGCGCCCAACTTGCGCTCACCCGGGCCATGTTGGCCGCCGCCTGGGATGCCTCAGGGCAGGGGCGGGCCGAGGCGTGGGAGTTGCTGTCGGAGCTGGACGTGGCCGCCCCCGCGGAGGTGGACGCGGTGCTGGGCCATCCGTACGCGCGGGCGTGGGCGGCGCGGCGGCTGGCCGGGGACCTGTCGGTGGGGCTGGGCCCGCTGGCGGCGCTGGCGGCCGCGGCGGCGGTGCGGGCCGGGCGGGGGGACGCCGTCCAGGTGCCGGCCCGGGGCGGCGGGCTGCACCTGCCGACGCTGGGGTGGGTCGAGGTCCCGGACGGCGAGGCGGTGGTGACCGGCCGGGCGGACGGGTTCGAGGTGCGGGCCTCCGACGGGTCGGTGCGCACGGCGCTGGACCGGCCGTTGCGGCGGGTCCGGCTGGCCGGGGGGTGGACGGTCGCGCTGGAGGACCTCGACCCGCTGCGGGACAGCCACGACCACCCGGTGGCCGGGCGGCTGCCGGAGGCCGAACTGCTGGCCTGGACGGGCGCGTTGCGGGAGGCCTGGGAGCTGCTCGGACGGGATCTGCCGCGGTACGCGGAGGGCCTGCGGGCCGGGCTGGGGACGGTCACGCCGTTGCGGCCCGGGCCTACCGGGCGGGACGTCAGTTCGGCCGCGCGGCAGGCGTACGGGGCGGTGGCCATCGCCCGGCCCGCGACGGCGCCGACGCTGGCGCTGCTGCTGGCGCACGAGTTCCAGCACGTGAAGCTCGGCGCGGTGCTGGACCTGTTCGACCTGTACGACCGGGCCGACGACCGGCTGTACTTCGCGCCCTGGCGGCCCGATCCGCGCCCGCTGGAGGGCCTGCTCCAGGGCACGTACGCGCACCTGGCGGTGACCGAGTACTGGGGCACCCGGACGGCCGCGTACGACGGTCTGGCGGGGGAGGCGGCGGACCGGGCGCGGGCGCAGTTCGCGCTCTGGCGGCAGTACACGGCGGAGGCGGTCGAGCGGCTGGCGGAGTCGGGGGCGCTGACCGGGCTTGGCGCACGGTTCGTGGAGGGTATGGGGGAGAGCGTCGCCCCCTGGCTGGCCGTTCCACTGCCGGCGGCGGCGGAGCGGGACGCCGGGCGGGCGCGGCAGGAGCGCCTGGCCACGGCCTGAACAGGAGGGTTCGAGATGGTCTCTGCGGCCGTACTCGCGGACCGGTTCCGTCGGTTGGGTGTCCGGGCGGGCATGGTGTTGCACGTCCAGGCGTCGCTGCGGGCGCTCGGGCCGGTCGAGGGCGGGGCGGCCGGGGTGGTCGACGTGCTGCTCGAACTCCTGGGCCCGGAAGGGACGTTGGCGGCTTACACGGCCACGCCCGAGAACTCCTCCACCTCGCGGATCTACCAGGCCGCGGTGGCCGGGATGTCGGCCGAGGAGGTGGCGGAGTACCGGGCGAGGATGCCGAGGTTCGACCCGGCCACCACCCCGGCCTCGCCCACCATGGGCGCACTCTCGGAGGCCGTCCGCACCCGGCTGGGCGCCCTGCGCAGCGGGCACCCGCAGACCTCCTGGGCGGCGGTCGGCCCGCTGGCGGGCGAGATCACCGCCCGGCACCCGCTCACCTCCCACCTGGGGCCGGACTCGCCGCTCGGGAAGCTGTACGAGCTGGACGCCCGGACGCTGATGCTCGGCGTGGAGATGGCCCGGTTCACGCCGTTCCACCTCGCGGACCTGCGGCAGCCGGACGTGCGGCTGCGGGACTACCGCTGCGTGGGGCCGGAGGGCTGGGTCGGCTTCCGGGCCCCGGACCTGGACGACCTGCACTTCGCCGGGCTGGGCGAGCGGGTGCTGGGCGCGGCCGCGGGGGTCGGGGTCGGGCGGATCGGGGGGGCGGAGTGCCGGTTGGTGCCGGTCCGGGAGGCCGTCGACCTCGCGGACGGGTTCCTGCGCGGCCGGGGCTGATCCCCGGCGCGGCCGGGGCTAATCTCCTGCGCGGCAAGGGCTGATCCCCGGAGCGGCAAGCGCTGAGCCCTGGCGCGCTCCCGGCTGAACCGGCGACTCCGGGGTGTCGTTGCCCCCGTCGCGCCGCCCGTCGGGCGACCATCGCGCCGAGTGGGCGCCGAGCGGCGCCCGGACGGGAGCGGTGCGGCATGCGGAAACTGATGATCAGTCAAGCACTGGTGGTGGCCGGACTGTTGGCGATGGGCACGGTTGCGGCTCTGCCGAGCGGTGCGGCGGCGGCCCGGCCCGGGGTGTTCGCGCCGAAGACCGACTACCCGGTGGGACACAATCCGCGCGGGGTGGCGACCGGTGACTTCACCGGCGGCGGCCGGACGGACCTGGTGGTGGCGAACGCCGGGGACGGGACGGTGTCGGTCCTGCTGAACGACGGCGCCGGCGGCTTCGCCCCGCAGCGGACCTTCCCGGCCGGGGCGGGCCCGACCTCGGTCGCGGTGGGCGACCTGCGCGGGATCGGGGTGCGGGACCTGGTGGTCGCTGACCAGGACGACAGCGTGGTCTCGGTGCTGCTCGGCAACGGGGACGGCACCTTCCAGTCGCCCGCACCTTCCCGACCGGCTCGCATCCGGACGCGGTCGCCCTCGGCGACTTCCGGGGCACCGGCACGCTGGATCTGGCGGTGGCGAACCTCGGCGACTTCGGGGACGGCAGCGTCTCGCTGCTGCTGGGCAACGGGGACGGCAGCTTCCAGCCGGCCCGCACCTTCCCGACCGGCGCCAACTCCAACCCGGCCTCGATCGTGTTGGCCGACTTCGGCGGCAGCGGCCACCTGGACCTCGCGGTGGCCCTGGACGGGGTCAGTGAGGTGGCCGTCTTCCCCGGCAACGGGGACGGCACGCTGGGCACCCCGACGGACTACTGGGTCGGCGGCGTCCCGGTCTCGGTGGCGGTCGGCGACCTGCGCCGGGACGGCCGGTTGGACCTGGTGCTCGCCGACGCGGAGCAGTCCGCCAAGGTGCTGCTGGGCAACGGGGACGGCACCTTCGGCCCGGTCCACGCCTACCCGGCGGGCAGCGGGCCGGTCTCGGTGACGGTGGGGGACTTCACCGGGCGCGGTCGGGACGACCTGGCGCTGGCGACCGGTGACAACTCGGTGGCGCTGCTGCGCGGGCGCGGGGACGGCGGCTTCCGGGCGCCGGAGTTCTACCCCACCGGGTCCGGCCACTACTCCACGCCGGACCGGGTGGTGGCCGGGCGGTTCACCGGCGGCTGGGCGCTGGACCTGGCGGTCACCAACGCGCAGGACGACACCGTCTCGGTGCTGCTGAGGCGCTGGTGAGCTGTTGCGGGGCGTCGGTGGCCCGGGTCTTGAGTTCAAGTTGACTTCAAGTTCTAGTGTCCGTGGTGCGCGGCCGGTCAGGCCGCGCACCACACGCGCAGCAGGCGCGCATCACGTGCAACGATCCCGGGGAGCAGAGTCATGGGCATCACCACCGCGGAGTTCGCCGTTCTGGAGGAGCGGGTCCGGATCCTCGTCGACCGGGCCGACATCACCGGTCTCATCGACGGGTACCTGATGAGCCTCGACACCGAGCCCTTCGGCGGCGGCCGGTTCGACGACGCGTGGGCCCGGCGCTACTTCACCCCCGACGTGCGGATCACCTCGCCGGTGGGGCAGCACCAGGGCATCGACGGGCTGGCCGCGTCGGAGCAGGCCACCATGGGGAAGTTCGAGCGGACCCAGCACGTCGGCGCCAACTACATGATCGACCTCGACGGCGACCGGGCCGGGGTGCGCTGGAACGCGATCATGACGCACGTGCACCTCGCCTCGACGCAGGAGGCTCGGGGCGGGCAGCCCGGCGGCCACTTCGACGTCGGCGGCACCTTCACCGGCGAGGCGGTGCGCACCCCCGAGGGCTGGCGGCTGCGCAGTCTGGACGTGCGGGCGGTGTGGACGACCGGGCAGGGGCCGCTCGTGCTGACCCCCAAGGCCGAGGACACCCTGCGGGATCTGCGGGGGGAGTAGCGTTCACTCTCATTCCATTGCAATGAATGGGGCGGGCCGCGTTGCATTCCCGGCAGAATCGTTGCAATGATTTGGCGCCTCTGAGCTGCAGAGATTGGGAGTTATTGCAACTTCAGCGTTGCCCAGACTTCGAACGCAACGTAGCGTTTCTGTTGCTGGAAAGCGGCGGGCCGAGTGGTCCGCGACGCGGAAACGAAGGAGCGCACGATGCAGAAGTTCGCCACCCCCACCCCGGTCTCGGTCGTCCTGGACATCCCCGCGGGCCTGATCCGGCTCATCGCCTCGGACCGGGCGGACACCGTCGTCGAGGTCCGGCCGGCAGCCGCCGGGAAGAGCCGCGACGTCAAGGCGGCCGAGCGGGTCGAGGTCGGGTACGCCGACGGCGTGCTGCGGGTCCGGACCCCGGAGGCGGAGAACCGGCTGATCGGCAACTCCGGCTCGGTCGAGGTCACCGTCCAACTGCCCGCCGGCTCCCGGGTGGAGGCCACGGTCGCACTGGGCGAGTTCCGGGGCGTCGGCCGGCTCGGCGACGTCACCCTCAAGGCCGACCAGGGCACCGTCAAGCTCGACGAGACCGTCGGCGCCCGGATCGACCTCCAGGCCGGGGACGTCACCGTCGGCCGGCTCGGCGGCTCCGCCGAGATCCGCACCCTGAAGGGCGACCTGCGGATCGCCGAGGCCGTCCAGGGCGCCGTCACCCTGCGCACCGAGTACGGGAGCATCGACCTCGGCGCGGCCCGTGGGGTCTCCGCCGCCCTCGACGCCGGCACCGGCTACGGCCGGATCGAGAACGCGCTGCGCAACGCCGACGGCACCCCCGGCCTGACCGTCCACGCCACCACCGCCCACGGCGACATCACCGCCCGCAGCCTCTGACCGGCACGCCACCCCACGCCGGCATTCGCGGAAGAAGGAACGACGATGAGCGTGATCGAGCAGGGCCGTCCCGAATTCGAGCAAGGCGGTCCCGAACTCCAGCAGGCCGCACAGGAGTTCATCGCCGCCGGGTTCGCCGGTATACAGCTGCGGGTGCGCGGGGAGGCCGGTGAGTGGGCCGGCAGCGCCGGGATGCGCGAGCTCGGCGCAAGCGAACCGCCGTCCACCGAAGGGCTGTTCTGGATCGGCAGCACGACGAAGACCTTCGTCGCCGCCCTGGTGCTGCACCTGGTGGCCGACGGCGTGATCGGGCTGGACTCCACAGTTGCCGAGCACCTGCCCCGGTTCGGGTTGGACGGGCGGATCACCGTACGGATGCTGCTCCAGCACACCAGCGGCGTCTACAACTGCACCGGCGAGCTCGACGAGCACGGGGAGTTCGTGCCCGGGCTGCCCTCGATCGGCAAGCCGTGGGTGGAGAACCGGTTCCACAGCTACCGGCCGGACCAGCTGGTCGAGTTCGCGCTGGCCAGGCCGGCCCGGTTCGAGCCGGGGGCGGACCAGAGCTACTCCAACACCAACTACACGCTGGCCGTGCTGCTGGTCGAGGCGCTGAGCGGGCGGTCCTACGCCGAGGAGATGCGGCGGCGCGTCCTGCAGCCGCTCGGCCTGCGGGACACCCTGGTCCCGGGCGACCTGAGCGAGCTGCCCGGCCCGCACGCCCACGGCTACTACCGCTACCAGGACGGCCGGGAGTGGACGGTGGTGGACGTGTCGCGGCAGAACCTCTCGCTGCTGTGCGGCGCCGGGGACATGATCTCGACCACCCGCGACCTCCAGGTGTTCTTCGGCGCCCTGCTCGGCGGCCGGCTCCTGCCGGACGCACTGCTGGCGCAGATGCGGACGCCGCACGGACCGCTCGGGTACGGACTGGGCCTGTTCGTCCAGGAGTTGGGCCCGGAGAGCGGGAACGCCACCATCGTCCACCACAACGGCGGCGCCCCGGGCGGCTACGGCGCACTGATGATCGCGACCCCGGAGGGAGAGCGGATCCTGACCGCAGGACTGACCACGGGCGACGCGGACTCGGATCCGGCGCAGACCTTTCCGGCGGCGCTGGACCGGCTGATCAAGGCGGTTTTCTGAGGTTGAGTGTGATGTAACGGGGAGGGGGGAATGTGTTGGGGCCTGGATTCAGCAAAAAGTTGGTATGACAAACGTAAAAAGCAATCTAGGCTGTGGGCGCTCACACATTTTCTTCGCATGAATCAGGTTTCGCTCGATGAAGCTGCCCAAGGCCTCCGCCGTCATCGCGGCCGCCGTGCTGGCCCCCGCCGTCCTCTTCCCGTCCGCAGCCGCGGCTGCCGGCGGCCCGCGGCCCACCGGGCTCTCCAGCCCCGACACCGCCTCCGACCAGCCCGACGAGGCCGGGGACCATGGTACGAGCGAGCAGGAGAAGCGCGACCGGGCTGAGGTGGCGCGGATTCTGGCTGACAAGGAGTCCGGGCCGGGTGTACGGGAGGCCGGGGAGAAGGCGCTCGCCGGGGATGCCGCCGCAGTGCGGCACTTCCTGGAGAAGGAGTTGGCCGAGCAGCGGTTCGTCGACAACCGGGTGCGGGTTTCCCAGGTCATCAACAATGCCGGGCCGGTGCTGAGGGAGGCCGCCAAGGCGGTTCTGCGGCACGGCACGGCCGCTGAGCTGGAGAAGTTCCTCAAGGAGGGACAGTTCAAGGCTCGGGCGGAGGATGAGGACCGGGCTGAGGTGGCGCGGATTCTGGCTGACAAGGAGTCCGGGCCGGGTGTGCGGGAGGCCGGGGAGAAGGCGCTCGCCGGGGATGCTGCTGCGGTGCGGCACTTCCTGGAGGTCGAGTTGGCCGAGCAGCGGTTCATCGACAACCGGGTGCGGGTTTCCCAGGTCATCAACAATGCCGGGCCGGTGCTGAGGGAGGCCGCCAAGGCGGTCCTGCGGCACGGCACGGCCGCTGAGCTGGAGAAGTTCCTCAAGGAGGGACAGTTCAAGGCTCGGGCGGAGGATGGGGATCGGGCTGAGGTGGCGCGGATCCTGGCGGACAAGGAGTCCGGGCCGGGTGTGCGGGAGGCCGGGGAGAAGGCGCTCGCCGGGGATGCCGCCGCGGTGCGGCACTTCCTGGAGGTCGAGTTGGCCGAGCAGCGCTTCGTCGACAACCAGGTGCGGGTCTCCCAGCTGATCAACAATGCCGGACCGGTGCTGAGGGAGGCCGCCAAGGCGGTCCTGCGGCACGGCACGGCCGCTGAGCTGGAGAAGTTCCTCAAGGAGGGACAGTTCAAGGCCCGCGCCGAGGACGAGGCCGCGGCCGCCCGCAAGGGCGGTACGGACCGCACCCCGGACCCGGCCGGGCAGACGCAGGCGGACCCGCAGCCGCAGCCGGGCCAGGGGGTCAAGCCCGTCGCAGTGACCGCTGGTGCCGGTGCCGGTGACACCTCCGGCGCCGTGGTGTCGGCCGGTCATGCCGGTCAGCTGGCCGCCACCGGCAGCGAGGGTCTCGGCTGGGAGGCCGGCGGCGCGGCCGCCGCCCTGGCCGCAGGTGCGGCGCTGGTGGTCGCCTCCCGCCGCCGCTCCACCGAGGACTGACCTGCTCCGACGAATCCCCGGGCACCGTTCGATCGGTGGCCGGGGATTCTTCAATTCCTGTCCGGCGTGCGCCTGTTAGCGTGGACGCATGGACGATCTTGAAGGTGTGGTCTGGCCGCCCGAACCGATCAGGACCGAGCGGCTCGTGCTCCGTGTGCCCGAGGCCCGGGACCGGGCGACGTTCATCGACCTGCACGCCTCGCCGGAGGTGCACACCTACCTCGGTGGCGCCCGGGCGCGGGACGAGCTGGAGCGGCTGGTGCCCGAGGAGCCCGAGGGGTGGCCCGGGAACTTCGTCGTCGAGCTCGACGGGACGATGATCGGACAGGTGCTGCTGAGGAGGGCGACGGGCCACCAGCGCCCGGCGGCCGACGGGAAGGCCGACCTCGGCTACCTGTTCCTGCCGCAGGCGTGGGGGCGCGGGTACGCCACCGAGGCGTGCACGGCGGCGCTCGACTGGTTGGCGGGCGCCCTGCCGGGGGAGCCGGTGGTGCTCACCACCCAGAGCGCCAATCTCGGATCGATGCGGCTGGCCGAGAAGTTGGGGTTCGTGGAGGTCGAGCGCTTCGAGGCCTGGGACGCCGAGCAGTGGCTCGGCATGCGGGCGCCGGTTCGCTAGGGCGGACCGGGCGCTCACTGCCTACGCGCAGGAAGTCGACCCCGTCGACTTCCTGCGCTCGCCGTGATGCCGGAACAGCTGCCGTGAACCTGTCGTTCCCGACTCCCCGTTGGCATGAATGAGCCAATCGGCTCACGGAGGTCGCCCGCGCCGGACTTCAGCGGTCGACCGCCGGTCAACGACAGTCGCACCGGCAGCGGATTCCGCTCGACGGGTGGTCACGCCCGCCCGGCCTCGGGATCCTGCTGCGCCACCACCGCCGACTGGTAGCTCAACAGGAACAACTGACACATGGCAGTCCTCTCACCCGTACGTCGACTCCTCCGCCGAATCGTCGCCGGCACCGTGGCCCTCGTGGCCGCCGTCGGCGTGTCGCAAGGCCTCTCCGCACAGCCCGCCCAGGCCCTCCCCACCGGCCTGTGGACGTTGGTTGACTGGGACATCAGCAACCTGACCTCGGACACGTGCAGTTGGTCGGCAAGTCTGGCCTACAACGACATGATCAGCACCGTCCGGAACGTCTCGGGCCAACCCATCGGCAACGGAATGTCCGACAGCGTCACCACCACCGAGCACGGCCGCTACATCGAGGTCCGTCTGATGGATCACGGTGCGAACCGACTGTCGATCCTCCTGCGGGCCGACAACCTGTACATGGACGGCTTCATCAACGCCTACGGCCGCTTCGTCTTCAGGGGCACCAACACCGCGCCCCTGGCGACCGCGCTGCTGAGCAGGTACCCGAACACCCCCACCCCGATCACCTTCCCCGAACTTCCGTGGAACGAGAACTACAACTCGTTCTCCAGCGACAGCTGGCGCCGGAACACCCCGTTCACCGCGCTCCGCTCGCAGGTGAACACGCTCATCGACATGCAATCGTCCCCCCGGTCGGGGAACGCGCAGGGAAACAGCGTCGCCCAGGCGCTCACCCAGCTGGTCGCCGCGACCTCGGAGGCAGCCCGGTTCCCGTGGATCCAGCGCCGGATCGCGAACACCATCGGCAATGGCGGGGACTATGACACGAACGGCCTGCAGACCACGCTCGGCCCGTTCGGGGCCGAACTGGAGAACAACTGGAGTACCCTCTCCGTCCTGCTCCGCCTGAACGCCGCAGGCCGGACCGGCGCCCCCGTCACCGTCGACGGTCGGATCTACCGGAACCACACCGACATCGAACTCGGGAACTCGAACGTCGCCGCGCCCGCGATCGGCCCGATGCTGACGCTGGGATCGGTTCCGCTTCCCTAACCGACGCCCGGACCGCCCACCGGGGTTCCCCGGTGGGCGGTCCGCTGCGGTGCCGCGGTCAGGCGGTGAGGTGGTCGAACTCGCCGGCCTTGGCGGCGGTGAGCAGGGCGTTGAGCTTGGCGCGGGTGGTGGTGACGATGGTGGTGGGGTCGTCGGACTCGCGGAGGTAGACGCGGGCGCCGTCAGAAGCGATTTCAAGGCAGTTGGTTTTGGTGCCGCTGAAGCTCGACTTCTGCCAGTTGAGCTGATCCATGTTCACTCTCCCGGCTTGTGAGGGTTAGGGCGCGATCACGGAGAGGCCCGCGGGGCAGCGTTGACTGCCCCGCGGGCTGGGCGCAGGTGGTTAGGCGGTGAGGTGGTCGAACTCGCCGGCCTTGGCGGCGGTGAGCAGGGCGTTGAGCTTGGCGCGGGTGGTGGTGACGATGGTGGTGGGGTCGTCGGAC
>NZ_JBEOSV010000063.1:44913-51192 GCF_040303245.1 Kitasatospora sp. NPDC096077
CGTTCGGACTCGCGGAGGTAGACGAGGCTTTCAGCGGAAGCGATTTCGAGGCAGTTGGCCTGGTCGCCGCTGAAGCTCGACTTCTGCCAGATGAGCTGGCTCATGGTCACCGTCCTTGGAGCTTGTATCGGATGTGCTGGATCGATCCCAACGAATCACGATAGGTGGCGGACGGCATCGGCGAGGAAGCGGACAGTGGAGGGAGAGCGAGGCCCCTGATCCGATCGAACTTCTGGTCAAACGCTGCCACGGACTCGGGATCTCCCACGAAGGTTTCACCATGGGGGTGTTCGAGCAGAACCGTGTGCAGGCGGCTGTGCGTTCCCCGGAGCAGTACGAACGGTGTGTCGGTTGAGGCGTAGGTCGTGCAGTCGAACGGAAGGATCTGGATCGTCACGTTCGGCAGCTTGCCCATCTCAACCAGGTGACTCAGTTGGTCCCGCATGACGGTCGGACCGCCGTACATCATGTGCAGGGCCGCTTCGTGGATCACCGCACGAAATGGCGGGGCGCCCTCGCCAGTCAGTAGCGTCTGGCGCTGGTGGCGGAACTCGACCTTCCTGTCGTTGTAGCCGTGGATGACCTCGCTGTACGCCCTGGTCTGCAGAAGGCCAGGAATCAGGAGCGTCTCGTAGCTGTCCAGGGACGTCGCGCCTGCTTCCGCCTCGGCCAGGTCGAGCGCGGTGGCGATGACATCGTGCTTGAAGTCGGTCCACCAACCCTTTCCAGTGCTCTCGCTCATGGCGATGAGGCCGGCCCGGTACTCGGGGTCCGTGACCTTGCAGATGTCCAGCCAGGCGTTCAGCCGCTCAGAATTGAGCCCGAGCCTGCCAGCTTCGGTGTGGCTGATGTTCGGACCCTTCACGCCCAGGGCCTCGCCGATCTCCAAGGCTGAGAGGCCTGCAGCATCTCGAATGCGGCGAAGCTCCTCGCCGAAGCGGCGCTGGCGCTCGCTGATTCCAGTCCTGAATCCCATGGGAACGTCCCTTCCCGCGATCTATGCCTACGCAAAGTGTATGGGCATGCGCAGAGAGTGTTGCAGAGTTGAGGCTGATTCATCTACAGTTCAAAGCACATGCAGCCGACCGGACGGGTCGTCAGTAGGGCCTGCCCGCACGGCATTCCTCTGCACCAGTGGGAGATATCCCCATGTGTGACCCCAACCTCAACTCCCCCTCCCTTACCGTCTCGCGTGAGGTGTTGCGCGACGTCATGGAGCGCGCCCGCTTCGTCCGCTCCTCCATCGCGGATGCCGAAGTCGCCCTGGTCGAACTGATCTCCAACGCCTGGCGGCACGGCAAGACCCCCTCGCCCGCCGTCGCCATCACCGTCGAGAACCGCACCCTCCGCGTGATCGTCGGCGACCGCAGTTCTGCCCTCCCTCAGCGTTGCAAGGCCACCGAACTCGCCGAGTCCGGCCGGGGGTTGCTCCTGGTGGAGGGCCTCACGCACCGGTGGGGCGTCGAGCCGCAGAAGCTCGGCAAGCGGGTCTGGTTCGAGCTGGACGGCGACGTCGCGTGAACGCCCTCCACCCGATCCACCCCGCCGATCCGGCGATCCACCACCTGACCACCCCGCAGCTCACCGAGCTCATCGTCGAACTCCGGACCGAAGGACGCGAGTTCGGGCTCCTCTGGCCGTCCGCGAAGCCGGGCGAGACGGTCCTCAACGGTCGTGTCCTGGTCGACCTCGGCAACGTCCCGGCCAGCACGGTGATCAACCTCCTCGCTCTGCTGCGGGAGTTCAAGCGGCACCGGGGCTGAGCGTGGCAGCCGATGCTTGGTGCCAATATTGCTCCCAGTAGGTCCGCGTCAGGCCGTGAACCCGCCCGCGAGGACCTCCAGCCGGCCGAGCAGGTTCTCGGCGAGCGAGTAGTCACCGTCGGCGGCGAGCCAGCGGACGACGGCCGTCACGTAGGCGTCGGCGATCAGGTCGGCGATGGCCTCCGCGCTGACGTCGTCGCGGAGTTCCCCGTCCGCCTGCCCCCTTGCCACGGTGGCCAGGATCGCGCGGGGTGTCCTCGTCCCGGCGCCGAACACGACCTGCAGCACGCCGCCGTCGAACAGCCCCTTTGCCAGTTCGTACTCCTCGACCATCAGGTCGGAGAGCTCCTTCAGCACGTCCGCGAGGGCCTCCACGGCGGACCGGCCGGCGGCCGTGTCCGCCGCCTCCCGCCGGTCCAGCAGCTCGTGGCGCTGCTCGATCCAGGCGGTGACGAAGTCCTCTTTCCGCCGGAAGTAGTTGAAGGCCGTCTGCCGCCCCACGTCCGCGCGTTCGGCGATGTGGTCGTAGGTGGTCGCCGCGTACCCCTGGGCGGCGAACAGTTCGAGGGCTGCCGCCAGCAGCCGTTCCCGGGTCGCCGTGCGGCGCTGTTCGCGGCGGTCGATCCCGCTCTGCGGTGTCATCGGGGTCACTCCATGACTGTACTTGAATCCATCGATGTACTGGAGTACATCTTGTACTCCAGTACATCGAGCGAGGAGTTCGAGAGATGGACGTCCCCTACGCCCTCGGCCTGCACGAGGTCGCCGCCGATACCTATGCGTACCTCCAGCCGGACGGATCCCTGGGCCTCAGCAACGCCGGGCTGGTCGTCTCCGGCAACGAGGCGCTGCTCGTCGACACCCTGTTCACCGTCCCGCAGACCCGGGACCTGCTCACCGCCGTGACCCGCGCCCTCCCCGGCGTCGCCCTCACCACCCTGGTCAACACCCACAGCGACGGCGACCACTGGTGGGGCAACCAACTGCTCCCGGACGCCGAGATCATCGCCTCCGAGGCCGCCGCCGCCGACATGCGCGCCGACCACCTGCACGAACTGCTCGCCGACCCCGGTGATCTCCAACTCCCCGGCGTCGTCGCGGGCCTGCGGAAGGCCTTCGACTTCACCGGCATCGCCCCGACCTTCCCGACCCGCACCTTCAGCGGCGAGCTGGAGCTCACGGTGGGCCGGCGCACCGTCCGGCTGATCGAAGTCCCGTACGCCCACACCCGGGGCGACGTCCTGGTCCACGTCCCCGACGCCGGGGTGCTGTTCACCGGGGACCTGCTGTTCATCGGCGGCCACCCGGTGATCCACACCGGCCTGATCGGCAACTGGATCGCCGCCTGCGAGCTGATCCTCGGCCTGGACGGCGTCGAGACCATCGTGCCCGGACACGGCCCCGTCGTCGGCAAGCCCGAAGTCCGCCGCTTCCGCGCCTACCTGGAACGGGTCCGCGACCACTCCACCGCCGCTCACCGCGCGGGCACGCCCGTCCTCCAGGCCGCCCTGGGGACGGACCTGACCGGATTCACCGACCTCGCCGACCCCGAGCGGCTGCTGCTCAACGTCGGTGCCGTCTACCGCGAACTCAACGGCGACGGCACCCCCACCGAGGAGGAGCTCTTCGGCCTGTTCGACCACTGGACCGTCCCCACCCCGCGCCTGGCCCCGCGCCCCGTCGCCGAGTTGGCCGCCCTGGCCGAGCGCGCCACCGGGCCCGCCGCCCGGCTGCTCGGCGGCGGCGACCCCGAGGTGCTGGACGGGCACCCGGTGCCCAATGTGCTGGCCGTCATCGGCCACCACCCCGAGCTGCTGATCGCCCTGGCGCCCCTGCTCGTTCCGCTCAACCAGGGCCTGCTGCCGCCCCGCACCCGGGAGTTGGCGATCCTGCGAACCGCGCACCGGTCCGGCTCGCCGTACGAGTGGCAGCACCACGTCCGGATAGCGGGCGGGGTCGGGCTGACCAGGGCGGAGATCGCCCGAGTCCCGGAGGGGCCGGGGCATCCGGACTGGGACGCGGACGACCGGGCACTGCTCCGGGCCGTCGACGAACTCCACGACGGGCACCGGCTCTCCTCGGCCAGCTGGCGGGCGCTGCTCGAACGGCACTCCGAGGCACAGCTGTTGGAGCTGCTGGCGCTGGTCGGCACGTACCGGACCGTCGCGGGGATCCTCAACACCTGCCGGGTGCCGATCGACGACTGGCTCGCCGGGGCGCCTTCCTAGCGAGGTCCGGTCGTGGCGGGCGTGCCGGCGGTGGTGGTCGCGGTGACGGCGCTTGACCTCAAGTCGGCTTCACCTTCTAGTTTCGCTCGTGCCGAAGCGATCGACGAGAAGGGGAGGCCCCGGTCATGGAGTACTCGCACAGCGACGCCGAAATGATCAAGCAGCCGATCGGATACTGGAGTTGGGCCGCCTACGACGCTGTCGTCAGCCGTACCCGCGGCGCGCTGGCCGAGCTCGGCGCCACCCAGCCGCAGTGGTGGGTGCTCGCCCAGTTGGGCAGGGCCGAGGGGCCGAGGAGCCGTGCGGACGTCTCCGCCGTTCTGCGCGGCTACCTCGACACCGGGCAGGAGGCGCTGGATGCGGAGATCGACGCGACCGTCGGGCGCGGCTGGGTCACCGAGTCCGCCGGGGGCCAGGTCGACCTGACGCCCGAGGGGCGGGCGTTCTTCGACCGGCTGGCCGCCCGGCAGGACGAGTTGTGGGCAGAGCGTCACGCCGGGATCTCCGACGACGAGTACCTGACCACGATGAAGGTCCTGCAGCGCTTCATCCGCAACACGGGGGGCCGGGCCTGGCACCACTGAGGATCCGGGTCCGGCAGGGCCCGGCCTGTCGGACCCCGCTCCTACGATCGGCGCCATGCCCGATGCCTTCACCGTTCTCTGGACCCAGGACACCTGCCGCGCGCTGCGCAAGGCGGGCCGTGAGGGCGAACGCCCGCCGGTCGCCTTCAGCGGGACGCACCAGTCGCTGCCCGCCTGGTCGACCGCCCGCGCCGGGGACGAGGTGTACGCGCTGCTCGTCCAGCAGCGTGAGGTGTTCGTGGTGAGCCGGATGCGGGTGGTCGACCAGGAGCGCGGGGAGTGCTGCGGGGCCGCCCCGGAGAACTGGGGGGACCCGGGGTTCCCCGGACACCTGGACTGGTCGGCCCTCGGCGCCGGCGGGTGCGGCGCCACGGCGGTGCACGTGGACGCGACCCCCGTGCGCTTCGACCTGCCGATACCGGGGGAGCGGCTGGGGGAGCTCACCTGGCGCAATCAGCGGGGCCGGGTCCGCGGCCTCAAGTACGTGGTGGACGGCCGCCTCGAACGGCTCGTCAGCCTCCAGGGCTTCTACCGGCTGACTCCGGAATCGGCCGACGAACTGGCGGCGCTCGTCGGTCCGTGAGCCGCCCGTGAGTCGCCCAGGAGAGTGCGCAGGTGAGGGGCCGTCGGCCCTGGTGCGGATGATCTTGCGTCAGTAGGGTGGACGCCAAGTCGGGGCCGGTCGTTCGCATGCCGTCCCCCGGGGGACAGGGAGTCAGAACAGATGCAGCCGACCTTCGTACTGGTCCACGGAGCCTTCGCGAACTCCTTCTCGTTCGCGCCGCTCCAGGCCGAGCTGGGACTGCTCGGGCACCGCTCGGTCGCCGTCGACCTCCCGGGACACGGCTTCGCCGCGACGTACCCGCGGGCCTACCAGGCGCCGCAGGACCTCGCCGGACTCGCCGCCACGCCCGGCGCGATCAAGGGCGTCACGCTCGCCGACAACGTCGCGCACCTGATCGGGATCCTGGAGCGGGCCAAGCGCAACGGGCCGGTCATCCTGGTCTCGCACAGCCGTGGCGGCCTGACGGCCACCGTCGCGGCGAACCGGCGGCCCGACCTGATCGACCGCATCGTCTACGTCTCCGCCTGGGCGCCGGTCGACCTCCCGGTCGGCGGCTACTACGCTGAACCCGAGATGGCCACGGTCGACGCCGGGGCGATGGCGGCGGCGCTCGCCGGCAACCCGGCCGAACTCGGTCTGCTGCGCTGCAACTTCCGCACCGCGGACCCGGCCGTCCTGGCCGGCTTCAAGGCGGCGTTCCTGGCGGACGGGACGGACGACGAATTCCTGGCCTTCCTCAACACCTTCCAGCCGGACGAGAACCTCGACACCGGCACGCCCGAGGACCGCGCGCAGCGCGACAGTTGGGGCCGGATCCCCCGGACGTACGTGCGGCTGGCCGAGGACGCCAGCATCCCGCCGGCCATGCAGGACCGGATGATCCGCGAGGGCGATGCCCTGACGCCGGACAACCGCTACGACGTCCGCACGCTCGCCGGCAGCCACCTGAAGTGGCTGGTCGACCCGGCCCCGGCGGCCCGGGTGCTGGGCGAGGTCGCCGCACTGCTGGCTTAGGGCGTGTCTGACAATTCCCGCCGGGCGCGCGGCGTCGGGGCACGCACCTCGCCGCGTTGTCGTCGGTCGCCGATGCTCCGCATGGACTCCCTCCTCCGCCTTGCGATGCACGCACCCCGACGCCG
>NZ_JBEOSV010000064.1:0-50840 GCF_040303245.1 Kitasatospora sp. NPDC096077
GAACCCGGAAGCTAAGCCTCACAGCGCCGATGGTACTGCAGGGGGGACCCTGTGGGAGAGTAGGACGCCGCCGAACAATCATTCAGAAAAGCCCCTGATCCCTTCGGATCAGGGGCTTTTCGCATTTCCCTTGACGTATCGTCGGGGCATGGACGATCAGACAGCGGTCATTGCGAACAACGTGCTCCGGCCCGAGCAGCGCGACGGCGCCCTGCGCGTGCTGGCGGAGGCGCAGGCGGTCGACGGCCGGGCCGCCGTGTCCGAGCAGGGCCGGCTCCGGCTTCGGAACGCCGAGACTCCTCGCCCGGGCGTGACCCACGTCGTCGAGACCGAGGCCGAGGCCGGGGCCGGAACGGAGACCGTCGTCGGCTACGGCCAGGTCGAGGTGCCGGAGGCCGGGACCGCCAATCCGGCCGCCGAGTTGCTGGTCGACCCGGCCGCCCGCGGCCGTGGCCTGGCCCGCCCGCTGGTCGACGCCGTGCTGGCCGAGGCCCACGCGGCCGGCCGGGACGCGGTGGACTTCTGGGTGCACGGCGGCCACCCGGCGGCCCGGCACCTGGCCGAGGCATACGGTGCCGAACTGGTGCGCGAGCTGCGGCAGATGCGTCGGACCGGTCGGCAGACCGAGGCGGTGGCCGTCCCCGCGGGCATCGAGCTCCGGACCTTCCGTCCGGGGGAGGACGACGCGGAGTGGCTGCGGCTGAACGCCCTGGCCTTCGCCCACCACCCGGAGCAGGGTTCCTGGACGGAGCGGGACCTGGCGGAGCGGATCGCCGAGCCCTGGTTCGACCCGACCGGCTTCTTCCTGGCCACCCGGGACGGCAAGGTGGTCGGCTTCCACTGGACCAAGGTGCACCCGGCCACCGCCACTGAGCCGGAGCTCGGCGAGGTGTACGTCGTCGGCGTGGATCCGGCCGAGCAGGGCAGCGGCCTCGGCCGCGCGCTGACCGCGGCGGGACTGCGTCATCTGACGGGGTCGGGCGCCGGCGAGCGTGGACTGGAGACGGTCCTGCTCTACGTCGACGCCGACAATCCGGCGGCCGTCCGGGTGTACGAGCGACTGGGTTTCACCGTCCACGAGGTGGACCTCATGTACCGCGCCCGGTACCGGACCGCCCACTAGCAGCAGCTTCGGCACCCCTGCGGGACCCTCTGCGACACCCCTGCGACACCCCTGCGGCGGTAACGAAGCGGTCGCGGGCGAGGGGCCGGACCCGGCTCCGCCCCTTGCTCCGACCGACTCAGCTTTCCTCCTGGCCATGCGGTGTTTACCGTGGATTCAATTGCTGCCGCGAAGATCACAGGATGAAGTCCGTAGTGTCTCGCTCGTGCAGAGTCGACCGCCCTTCTCCGGCCGGTCCTGTACGGACCGCGCCCGGTGGGTGGGCGCTGTCTCCGGGGGCGACCCGGGGCGAGGGCGACGGCCCGCAGAGCCCATCGCGTCCGGACGCCGTCCTGCTGGAGGAGCTGGAACCCATGAGCACCCCCCGCCCCGTCCCTGCCCCGGCGTCGCCGACGGCCCGGATGTCCACCGCCCTGGTCGTCCCCCCGGAGCTGCCGGCCTCGGACGAGCAGGAGTTCGAAGCGTTGCCCCAGGGCCGGTTCCTGGACCGTGAGCGCAGCTGGCTCGCGTTCAACGAACGCGTTCTGGAGCTGGCCGAGGACCCGGAGATACCGCTGCTGGAGCGGGCGAAGTTCCTGGCGATCTTCGCCAGCAACCTGGACGAGTTCTTCATGGTCCGGGTGGCCGGCCTCAAGCGCCGGATCGCCACCGGCGTCGCCCAGCGCAGCGCGTCCGGCCTCCAGCCGCGCGAGGTGCTGGACCTGATCTGGACCCGCTCGCGCGAGCTGATGGCCCGACACGCCGCCGCGTTCCAGCAGGAGGTGCTGCCGGACCTCGCCACCGAGGGCATCGAGGTGGTCCGCTGGCCGGAGCTGGCGGAGAAGGAGCAGGCCCGGCTGCACACCCTGTTCCGGCAGAAGATCTTCCCGGTGCTGACCCCGCTGGCGGTCGACCCGGCGCACCCCTTCCCGTACATATCGGGGCTCTCCCTCAACCTGGCCGTGGTGGTCCGCAACCCGGTCTCCGGCCACAAGCACTTCGCCCGGGTGAAGGTGCCGCAGTCGCTGGCCCGCTTCCTGGAGGCCTCGCCTCAGCGGTACGTCCCGCTGGAGGACGTCATGGGCGCGCACCTGGAGGAGCTCTTCCCCGGGATGGAGGTGCTCGCCCACCACGCGTTCCGGGTCACCCGCAACGAGGACCTGGAGGTGGAGGAGGACGACACCGAGAACATCCTCAAGGCCCTGGAGAAGGAGCTGATGCGGCGGCGCTTCGGCCCGCCGGTGCGGCTGGAGGTCGAGGAGTCGATCGACCCCTACATCCTGGACCTGCTGGTGCGGGAACTGAACATCACCGAGGCGGAGGTCTTCCCGCTGCCCGGGCCGCTGGACCTGACCGGGCTGTTCGGGATCGCCGAGCTGGACCGGCCGGAGCTCAAGTACCCGAAGTTCGTGGCCGGTACGGCCCGCGGGCTGACCGACGTCGAGTCGGCCTCCCAGCCGGACATCTTCGCCGCGATGCGCGAGCGCGACGTCCTGCTGCACCACCCGTACGACAGCTTCTCCACCTCGGTGCAGGCCTTCCTGGAGCAGGCCGCCGCGGACCCGGACGTGCTGGCGATCAAGCAGACGCTGTACCGCACCTCGGGCGACTCGCCGATCGTGGACGCGCTGATCGACGCGGCCGAGGCCGGCAAGCAGGTGCTGGTGCTGGTCGAGATCAAGGCGCGCTTCGACGAGCAGGCCAACATCAAGTGGGCCCGCAAGCTGGAGGAGGCCGGCTGCCACGTGGTCTACGGCCTGGTCGGGCTGAAGACCCACTGCAAGCTGTCGCTGGTGGTCCGCGAGGAGGGCGACACCCTGCGCCGCTACTCGCACGTCGGCACCGGCAACTACCACCCGAAGACGGCCCGGGTGTACGAGGACCTCGGTCTGCTCACCTCCGACCCGCAGGTCGGCGCGGACCTCTCGGACCTGTTCAACCGGCTGTCCGGCTACTCCCGTCGGGAGTCCTACCGCCGCCTGCTGACCGCCCCGCGCGGTCTGCGGGACGGGCTGGTCTCGCGGATCCACAACGAGATCGCCCACCACCGGGCCGGTCGGCCCGCGTACGTGAAGCTCAAGGTCAACTCGATCGTCGACGAGGCCGTGATCGACGCGCTCTACCGGGCCTCGCAGGCCGGGGTGCCGGTGGACGTCTGGGTGCGCGGGATCTGCGCGATCCGGCCGGGGGTGCCGGGGCTCAGCGAGAACATCCGGGTGCGCAGCATCCTGGGGCGCTTCCTGGAGCACTCCCGGGTCTTCGTGTTCGGCAACAACGGCGATCCGGAGGTGTGGATCGGCAGCGCCGACATGATGCACCGCAACCTGGACCGCCGGATCGAGGCCCTGCTGCGGATCACCGACCCGGCGCACCGCGCCGAGCTGTCGGGGCTGATCGACCTGGGGGTGTCGGACGAGACCGAGTCCTGGCACCTGGCGCCGGACGGTGCCTGGGCCCGCCGCTCCCAGGACGCCGAGGGCCGCCCGCTGCGGCACGTCCAGGACCTGCTCATCGATTCGCGCCAGCGCCGCCGGGCCGCCACCTCGCGCTGACGCGTCCACTGATGCGAGCCGCCGGAACGGTCGGGGCCCCCGGGGCCCCGGGGGAGCCGTTTCCGGCGGTCGGCCACCAGCTCCGGGGGAAGGTCCCCGGGGGAACGGGGATCTACCACGCCATGACCGAAGCGCCGATGACGGCCCAGGCGGCCTCCACAGCGACCGCCGGGGACATCCTTTCCCGCCAGCTCACCGCCCAGGCCGGGGCGTTCCTGCGCGCCCTGCCGCTCGCGGTGGGCGAGGTCGGCGCCAGACCGGGTTCGGCCGCGGCCGTCCCGGCGAGCGGCACCGTCGACCTGCTGCGGGCCGTCCGGCGGATCGGCGGGCTGCTGCACACCTTCGGCGCCGTGTTCGAGCAGGCCTGGGCGCAGGAGTCGCGGACCGAACTGCGCTGGCTGCTCAACCTGCTTGCGCTGGAGCCCGGTTACGTCCGTCGCTCGGCCCGGCTGCTGGGCGCGGTGGACTCGCTGAGCGGCACGGACCCGGAGGGGACGGGCATGCTGGCCGGGCACGCGGGCGCCCCCAAGGCGCGGGCGCTGCTGGACCGCCAGCTGACCCTGGCCCGGACCAGGGCGCACTCCACCGTGCTGCAGGAGCTGCGCTCGGCCCGGCTGCACGCGCTGGCGGACCGGATGACCCTGCTGGTCGGCGAGGCCCCGCTGCTGGAGGCGGCGGGCGGCCGGGCGGCGGCGGTGCTGCTGCCGCAGGCGGCGGCCGCGTTCACCGCGCTGGCGGCGAGCGCCCAGCAGCTGCCGCTGCAGCGGGCCGCGACGCCGTACGGCGGGGACGGGCTGCGCCGGCTGGGCGCGGTGCCGGTGGCGCGCGGCGCGGCGGACGCGGACACCGCGCTGGCGGCCGACGACGCGCCCTGGTCCCGGCTGCGGATCCTGGTGAAGCGGGCCCGGTACGCGCTGGAGGTGTGCGGCCGTCCGTCCGCCGAGCTGGACGAGCTGGACGCGGTACTGGGCCGGCACCAGGAGGCGGCGGACGCCGCGGTCACCGCCGCGACCGCGGCGCGCACCCCGCGGATCACCCCGGCGACGGCCTACGTACTGGGCGTGGTGCATGCTGATCAGCGACTGGAGGTGGAGGCGGCGCGGTACGCCTTCGGCCGCCGGTGGCCCGAACTCCCGCCGGGTCTGGACGGCTGGCTGGAGATCCCCCCTGCCGAGGGCTGGGGGCATTCCCCCGCACCACGGACGGCCTGAATTGCGTGATCGCCTGAGCAGCGGGCAGCTGTCGGCCCCGACCACGGCCGGCGCGGGCCGCGCCCCGGTGGTCCTGGCGGCGGGCGGGGTGCTCTGGTTGCCCGGACGGCCCAAGCCGAGCGGTCGGCTGGGGCGGCCGCGGATCGCGCTGATCCACCGCCCGAAGTACGACGACTGGAGCCTGCCGAAGGGCAAGCTCGACCCGGGCGAGGGGCCGGTCGAGGCGGCGCTGCGCGAGGTGTGGGAGGAGACCGGTTTCCACTGTCTGCTCGGTCCGGAGCTGCCGACCCAGCACTACCTGGCGCAGGGCCGGCCGAAGGAGGTCCGGTACTGGGCGGCGGTGCCGACCGGCGGGGCCTTCCGGCCGAACCGCGAGGTCGACCGGATGGAGTGGCTGCCGGCCGGCAAGGCCCGCGCCCGGCTGACGCACGACCGCGACCGGTTGCTGGTGGACGCCCTGCTGGTGATCCTGGGGGCGAGGCCCGTACGGGCGTGCGAGGAATCCCCGGGCACGGAAGGGCGGAAGTGATCTTCCCGCGCCCGCGCCGTGACGCAACCGTTACTACGTGACGTAGTTTCCTGTCATCCGTTCGAGGTTCACTCTCCGTTCACTTGCGACCGGCTGACGTGTCACTTACCCGGCCTAACTTCGGGACTACCGGAGGGCCGAACGGGCCCCGGACCACAGCAGAACCCACGCCCGGCCGTGTCCGCACGGCCCCGCGCAACGGGCAATGCCACAGAAAGGGACACCCTGTGAAGCTCCAGCGGAACGGCCGCTCCAAGGCCCTCGCCATCGGTGCCATGGCGCTCGTCAGCTCGCTGTCGCTCGCCGCCTGCGGTTCGGACGACAACAACAACACCAAGGCGTCCGGTGGCTCCGGCGGCTCCGCCGCGGCCAGCTCCGCGGTCAACTGTGGCAAGGCCGGCACCCTGCTCGGCGCGGGCTCGACCGCGCAGGCCCCCGCGATCGACGTGTGGAAGACCACCTTCGGCTCCGCCTGCTCGGGCACCACCGTCAACTACAGCGGCGGCGGCTCCGGTGCCGGTGTCCAGCAGTTCAACCAGGGCAAGGTCGCCTTCGCGGGCTCCGACTTCGCGCTGAAGCCGGCCGACGTGGACGCCTCCAAGGCCGTCTGCACCGGCGGCAAGGCGATCGACCTGCCGATGGTGGCCGGCCTGGTCTCGCTGGTCTACAACGTCGAGGGCGTCGACAACCTGGTCCTGGACGGCCCGACCGCCGCCAAGATCTTCGACTCGCAGATCACCAAGTGGAACGACCCGGCCATCGCCGCCCTGAACCCGGGAGCCAAGCTGCCGGACGCCGACATCCAGACCTTCCACCGTTCGGACGACTCCGGCACCACGTTCAACCTGACGTCCTACTTCGCCAAGACCTCCGGTGGCGCCTGGACGGCCGAGCCGAACAAGACCTGGAAGGGCAACAAGGGCCAGTCCGCGAACGGCAGCGCCGGCGTCTCCGCCCAGATCAAGCAGGTCAAGAACTCGATCGGCTACGCCGAGCTGTCCTACGCCCAGACCAACAACCTGAAGAGCGCCAAGATCGCCACCGGCGCCGCTCAGCCGGTCGAGGCCACCGCCGCCAACGCGGCCCTCACCATCGCCTCCTCCACCGTGTCGGGCACCGAGGGCGACCTCGCGCTGTCGCTGGACTACGGCACCAAGGCCGACAACGCCTACCCGATCGTCCTGGTGACCTACGAGATCGCCTGCGACAAGGGCAACAAGGCCGAGACCCTGGACACCCTGAAGTCCTTCCTGACCTACACCATCAGCGACGCCGCCCAGAAGTCGATCGGCGACAAGGGCTACGTCCCGATGCCGGCCGCGATCGGCGACAAGGTCAAGGCCGCGGTCTCCGCCCTCGCCTGATCCGACCGGACGCCCGTAGGGACGGCCCCGTGAGCGAGGGGGGCCGGGGCCGTCCCGACGGAACGCACCGATCCAGCACCACCGTCCGGGGCACCGCCGCCAGGGTGCCGTCCCCCTTCCGGGGCGGCACCACCAGACCGGAGTAGACCAATGACTTCATCCTCCCCTGCCGCCCCGCGAGGCAGGGAACGCCGAGCGCGCGACAGCCGCGTCGGCGACAAGATCTTCATGAACCTCGCCCGCGGTGCGGGCATCCTGCTGCTGGTCATCATGGCCGCGATCGCCGGCTTCCTGGCCTGGCGCTCGGGCATCGCGCTCAGCAACAACGACGGCAACTTCCTGACCACCTTCGAGTGGATGCCGGACGCCCCGAAGCCGGTCTTCGGCATCGCCGTCCTGGCCTTCGGCACCATCGTCAGTGCCCTCATCGCGATGGCGATCGCCGTCCCGGTGGCCATCGGGATCGCGCTGTTCATCTCGCACTACGCGCCGCGCCGGATCGCCCAGCCGTTCGCCTACCTGGTCGACCTGCTCGCCGCCGTCCCCAGCATCGTCTACGGCCTCTGGGGCGCGCTGTTCCTGGTCCCGCACATGGACGGGCTGACCAGCTGGCTCAACCAGTACCTGGGCTGGACGTACCTCTTCGACCAGACCACGAGCGGCCCCCCGCGCAACCTGTTCACCGTCGGCATCCTGCTGGCGATCATGATCCTGCCGATCATCACCGCGGTCTCCCGCGAGGTGTTCCGCCAGGTGCCGCGGATGCACGAGGAGGCGGCGCTCGCGCTCGGCGCGACCCGCTGGGAGATGATCCGCACTGCGGTGCTGCCGTTCGGCCGCCCCGGCATCATCTCGGCCTCCATGCTCGGCCTCGGCCGCGCGCTCGGCGAGACCATCGCGGTCGCGGTGGTGCTCTCCGCCAACAGCGTCCTGTCGCTGCACATCCTGGACGCGGGCGGCGGCACCTTCGCGCAGAACATCGCACTGAAGTTCGCCGAGGCCGGCAACAACGGCCGCGACGCGCTGATGGCCTCCGGCCTCGTCCTGTTCGTCATCACCCTCCTGGTGAACGGTGCCGCGCGACTGATCATCGCCCGCCGCAAGGAGTACTCGGGGGCCAACGCATGACCACCGTCACCACCGTCCCCGAGGACGCCCGGCCGCAGATCGGCCAGAAGCTCACCGCCAACCGGCTGCCCAAGTGGACCCCGCCCGTCGTCGCCGTCGCCTCGATCGCGGTCGGCTGCGGGATCGGCGCCGCCGCCGGCCTGGAGAGCCACCTCCAGTGGGGCCTGATCTCGGCCCTGCTCTTCCTGCTCGGCAGCTACCTGCTCTCGGCCCAGGTCGAGGGCCGCCGCCAGGCCAAGGACCGCTTCGCCACCTCGGTGGTCTGGGTCGCCTTCATCCTGGCGGTCGTCCCGCTGGCCTCGCTGACCGTCTACACGATCCAGCAGGGCATCGGCGTGGTGAACGGGAACTTCCTGAGCCACTCGATGAAGGGCGTCATCCAGTCCGGCCCCGGCGGCGGCATCTACCACGCGCTGCTCGGCACCCTCCAGCAGGTCGGCCTGGCCACCCTGATGGCCGCCCCGGTGGGTCTGCTCACCGCCGTCTACCTGGTCGAGTACGGCCGCGGCCGGCTCGCCAAGACCGTCACCTTCTTCGTCGACGTCATGACGGGCGTCCCGTCGATCGTCGCGGGTCTGTTCATCCTCTCGCTCTGGAACCTCGCCCTGGGCTTCAACTACTCCGGCTTCTCGGGCAGCCTCGCGCTGGCGATCCTGATGATCCCGGTCGTGGTCCGCTCCACCGAGGAGATGCTCAAGCTCGTCCCGAACGAGCTGCGCGAGGCGTCGTACGCCCTCGGCGTGCCGAAGTGGAAGACCATCCTGCGGATCGTCCTCCCCACCGCGATCGGCGGCATCACCACCGGTGTGATGCTCGCGGTCGCCCGCATCACGGGCGAGACCGCCCCGGTGATGATGCTGGTGTTCGGCGCCGACTACATCAACAGCAACCCGTTCGACGGACCGCAGCAGTCCCTGCCGATGTACATCTGGCAGCAGTACTCGGTGGTCAACAACGACTTCGGCTACGCCCGTGCCTGGGGCGCCGCGCTGGTGCTGATCGCCTTCGTGATGGGGCTCAACCTCATCGCCCGGGGCATCGCACGCTGGCGCTCGCCCAAGGCCGGACACTGAGCGACCGACTGACGTACGAAGACAGACGAGAGAAGCAACGATCATGGCCAAGCGCATCGACGTCAGCGGACTGTCGGCCTACTACGGCACCACCAAGGCCATCGAGGACATCTCGATGAGCATCGAACCCCGCTCGGTGACCGCCTTCATCGGCCCCTCCGGCTGCGGCAAGTCCACCTTCCTGCGCACCCTCAACCGGATGCACGAGGTGATCCCCGGCGCCCGGGTCGAGGGCAAGGTCCTCCTGGACGACGAGAACCTCTACGCCTCCAACGTCGACCCGGTCGCCGTGCGCCGCTCGATCGGCATGGTCTTCCAGCGCCCGAACCCGTTCCCGACCATGTCGATCTACGACAACGTGGTCGCCGGGCTCAAGCTCGCCGGTGTGAAGAAGAAGGCCGTCCTGGACGAGGTGGTGGAGCGCTCGCTCAAGGGCGCCAACCTCTGGAACGAGGTCCACACCCGGCTGAACAAGCCGGGCGCCGGCCTCTCCGGCGGCCAGCAGCAGCGCCTCTGCATCGCCCGCGCGATCGCCGTCGAGCCGCAGGTCCTGCTGATGGACGAGCCCTGCTCCGCGCTCGACCCGATCTCCACCCTCGCCATCGAGGACCTGATCGGCGAGCTGAAGTCGCAGTTCACCATCGTCATCGTGACCCACAACATGCAGCAGGCGGCCCGCGTCAGCGACCGCACCGCCTTCTTCAACCTGGCGGGCGTCGGCCAGCCGGGCAAGCTGATCGAGCTGGACGACACCCAGCGGATCTTCTCCAACCCGTCGGTGCAGGCGACCGAGGACTACATCTCCGGCCGCTTCGGCTAGAGCCGGACCCCAGCTGTCCCGCGGTGCTGCATGGCGGTGCCGCCGCGGGGCATGAAGAAGGGCCCGCCCCCCGAGATGTGGGGGGCGGGCCCTGCTCTGTGATTCGCCCGCTCGCCTCCGGGCCGCTCTGGTCCGGTGCCGACGGTCGGCGCTCCGGCGCTCGTACCTCGCTTGTCGCTTCTCCCTTTCGGCACCGGCGCGGCCCTTCGGCTCGGGGCGGTGCTTCGCCCGCTCGCCTCCGGTTGCGCCTCGGGGCGGGGGTCGCCCGCCGGCTCTTGGGCGTCAGCCCCAGAAGAGGTGGACGAACCAGTACATCAGCGCTGCGACGATGGCGGCCGCCGGCATCGTGATGAACCAGCCGAGCACGATGTTCTTGGCGACGCCCCAGCGCACCGCGCGGATCCGCTTGGTGGCCCCCGCGCCCATGATCGCCGCGGTGATCACGTGGGTGGTGGAGATCGGCGCCTTGAAGACGAACGACGTGATGTACATGATCGCCGCCGAGGTGGCCTCGGCCGCGAAGCCCTGCGGCGGGTCCAGCTCGATGATCTTGCGGCCGAGGGTCCGCATGATCCGCCAGCCGCCCGCGTAGGTGCCCAGCGAGAGCATCGTCGCGCAGGAGATCTTCACCCAGACCGGGATGTCTCCGGTGGTCTGGTGGCCCGAGATGGTGAGCGCCATGACCACGATGCCCATGGTCTTCTGGGCGTCCTGCAGACCGTGCGCCAGCGCCATCGCGGCGGCCGAGGCGGTCTGGGCGACCCGGAAGTTGCGCTTGGCGCGGTGCGGGTTGGCCCGGCGGAACAGCCAGAGGATCGCCAGCATCACGGCGAAGCCGCCGATCAGACCCACGATCGGCGAGACGATCATCGGGATGACGATCTTGTCGATCACCCCGCTCCAGATCACGTCGATGCCGCCGGCCAGCGCCGCGCCCACCATGCCGCCGAACAGCGCGTGCGAGGAGGAGGACGGCAGACCGAAGTACCAGGTGATCAGGTTCCAGGCGATCGCGCCGACCAGGGCGGCGAACAGGATCGCCATCCCCTGGTTGCCGGTGGGGGTCTCGATGATCCCCTTGGAGACGGTGTGCGCCACCCCGCTGCCCAGGAAGGCACCGGCCAGGTTCATCACGGCGGCCATCGCGAGCGCGGCCTTCGGGGTCAGCGCCCGGGTCGAGACCGACGTGGCGATCGCGTTAGCCGAGTCGTGGAAGCCGTTGGTGTACGTGAAGAAGAACGCAACGCCGATGACGGCGATGAGTGCTGCCATGTCCACGAGGGTCAGGACTCCTTGACGGCGATGGTCTCCACCGTGTTGGCGACGTGCTCGAAAGCGTCCGCCGCCTCCTCCAGGACGTCCACGACCTGCTTGAGCTTGAGCACCTCGATGGCGTCGTACTGGCCGGAGAACAGGTGGGCGAGCAGCTTGCGGTGGATCTGGTCGGCCTGGTTCTCCAGGCGGTTGACCTCGATCCAGTACTCGGTGAGGTTCGACATGCTGCGCAGGTTCGGCATCGCCGCGGCGGTGAGTTCCGCGGCCCGGGCCAGCACCTCGATCTGCTGCTCGACGCCCTTCGGCAGGGTCTGGATGTCATAGAGGACGACCAGATCGACGGCCTCCTCCATGAAGTCCATGATGTCGTCCAGCGACGAGGCCAGGCTGTAGATGTCCTCGCGGTCGAAGGGCGTGATGAAGGAGGAGTTCAGCTGGTGGAAGACGGCATGGGTGGTGTCGTCCCCGGCGTGCTCGGCGGCGCGCATGCGCTCGACGATCTCCGCGCGGGCCGACACGTCTGATCCCAGCAGTTCCAGCAGGAGCTTCGATCCGACGACGAGGTTCTCCGCGGCGGCGGCGAACATGTCGTAGAAACTCGTCTCCTTCGGGGTCAGGCTAAAACGCACGGAATTCTCCGATGTGCGGGGTAGGGACTGAACGATGCTAGGTGCAACCGAGCACGATCGCGCAAATGGGGTGGTGGCCGGGGAGGCGGATCCTCCCCTTCCGTTCGTGTCGCACCGGATGGCCCGACCGCACGGTTGAACGCGGACGCGAGGCCCCAGTCTGACGGAACCTCGCCCGGATCGCCCTCGTCCTGCGCGCGCACGACCGGGGCGCCGCTCAGACGGGTGAACCCCGGCACGATCCCCACCGGGCGCTCCGGCACATGCCGGGTGGGCCGTCGGAACACCACACGGGGCCCCGGTGTTGGACACTGGTGGCCGACGCAGCCACCAGGCACTCAGACGAAGGCGGGCCGATGACCACGACGCAAGCGCGCACCGAGCCGGACCACACGCCCGGCACCGAGCCGCAGGCCGACACCCCCGCCGCCGCGGGCCACGCGGGTGGTCACGGCCCGCACGGCTACAGCGCCCAGAAGGACGCCCACCTCAAGCGGCTGCGCCGGATCGAGGGCCAGATCCGCGGCCTCCAGCGGATGGTCGACGAGGACGTCTACTGCATCGACGTGCTCACCCAGGTCTCGGCCAGCACCAAGGCCCTGCAGTCCTTCGCGCTCTCCCTGCTGGAGGAGCACCTGCGGCACTGCGTCGCCGCGGCCGCCGAACAGGGCGGGGCCGAACTGGACGCCAAGGTGGCGGAGGCCACGGCCGCGATCGGCCGACTGCTGCGCAGCTGACCCGCCGGCGGACGGCCCGGGGCGCCCCGGCTGCCCGGTCGGTCGCACCGCCGACCACTGACCGCCGCTCGTCAGCCGTCGCCCTCCCGCTCGGCCCGGGCCGGATCCACCCGGTCCAGCAGCACCTCGTCGATCCGCTCGGTCGGCAGCCGGTCACCGGCGCTGGCCGTCGCGGCGATCATCAGCTCGCCGGCCAGCTCGATCTCGTCGAGGGCCGCGTCGTCGTGGCCACCGCTGCGGCCGCCCGTGGACGACACCACCTGCACCACCCCTTCAGTGCCTCGCCAGCCCGGGCGGCAGCCACCCGACGTCCAGCCTAGGCACTCCGGGGCCCGTCCACATGGCACGGACGGGCCATCTCGGCGCCGCCGAAACGGGTGGCCGTCGCTCCCCGGACGGCCACCCGCTCCGGCGGCGCCCCGCTTCGCCCCGGCGCCGGAGCGCTGCCCCGGGCCCTGCCCCGGGTGCTACTTCGGGCTCTCCGAGGGCTTCATCTGGTAGATGTCCGAGGCCGCCGGCTCGGCCGCCTCGACCGGCTTGCCGAAGTCCGACAGCGAGGTGGTCGAGGTGACCTTCACCTGGTCCTTGGCCTCCTTCGACCCGGCCACCCCGGCGAAGGTGAACACCTCGACCACCTTGTGCAGCCGGCCCTGGTCGTCCAGCCAGGCGTCGTACGGGACCTCCTTGACGGTGAAGGTCTGCCCGCCCATCCGCAGGCCGTCCCCGCCCCGGCCGCCGGTGGCGTCGGCCGCCTTGGCGAGGTCCAGGGTGCCCCGGTAGTGGTGCAGCGGGGTGCCGTCCACCGTCTCGGTGCCGACCAGGTCGGCCTTCTGCGCCCCGCGCAGCGCACCCGCCGCCGAGGCCGGGTCGGTGGCGCCGCCGCTGACCAGGTTGCCGTCCGGCAGCTGGCGCACGTCCAGCTTGACCCACTTGCCCTCGGGCACCTTCGCGCCGCTGTTCTGCAGGTAGACGGTGCCCGGCAGGACCACCTCGACGATCTTCCCGGTGGTCGCCGCGCCCGGCGGCACCTGGACCTCCAGCCGGCCGATCCGCTTCACGTAGTCGTAGCCGCCGGTCCCGGTGAAGGAGGCCTTCTTGTCGGCGGACTCCGTCACCAGCTCGGTGCCGGCGTGCGCGGAGCCGGTGCGGCCGGTGATGTCGGCCGCGTTGCGGACCGCCGTCAGCGGGTCGGCGGCCAGTTGGTCGGGGGCGCTCGACTGCTGGTCGGCGGAGCCGCCGCCGGAGTGGCCCGAGCACCCGGCCGCCCCCGCGGCCAGGGCGGCGGCCAGCAGGGCGGCCCCGGCCGCCGAACGCAGGTGCGGCCCCGGTCGGCGCGCCGACCGTCCGGTTCGCTGCTGGTCGGTCATCTTCATCCTCGCGACAACCCCCTCGGGCCCGACTGCCCTGCCGGACGCCGCAGCGGACAGAGCTCTTTCCGGGCAAACGAGTTGGAGCGCCAAGAGTTACGGGTCCGGGGTCCCGACGGGGTTCGCGCACCGGCCGCCCGGCGCGTTACGGTGAACGACGTGCACAGTGAGCTGCCGGTCGTCCCCGGCACCACCCCGATGCCCGAGCACCGTGTCGCGGTCAGCGAACGCGGTTCCTTCGCCTTCGCGACCTGCAGCTGCGGCTGGTACTCCGCCGCCCGCCGCTCCCGTGACCTGGCCCGCCGCGAGGGGGCCGACCACCTCGCCGGATCCGGCGGCGATCCGGCGGACTAGACCATTTCCCGGCGGGGCCGATCAGGCCGCGAGGTCGGACTCCGGCGGCTGCTCCTCGCAGCGCACCGCGTCGCGCCCGCGCCGCCGTCCGCGCGGGGCGGCGCCGCGGCCCTTGCCGCCCTTTTTGTTCCTGCCGCCGCTGCCGGTTTGTTCCTGCCGCCGCTGCCGGCGCGTTCCGGTGCCCGGATCAGCGGGGCGACCGCCGTCCGGGTCAGCGCGTGGCAGAACGGGACCAGCACCGCCATCGCGATCGGCGCCAGCAGCAGCACCACGGCGACGGCCAGCGCGAAGCCGCCGATCACGTCGGTCGGGTAGTGGACGCCCATGAACATCCGGCAGAAGCCCTGCAGCAGGGCGAGGCCCCCGGCGATCCAGCCCAGCTTCCGGTTCACCAGGAAGAGCGACACCGCGACCGCCATCGTCATGGTCGAGTGGTCGCTGACGAAGGAGTGGGTGCCCGCCTTGCCGTCCACCAGCACCAGCAGCCCCGGGTGGTCGACGAAGGGCCGCGGCCGGTTCACGATCGCGGCGATCGGCAGGTTGGCCAGCTCGGCGATCGCCACCGAGAGCGGCACCCAGAGCAGCCCGGCGATCGCCACCGGGGCGTCCGTCCGGCGTCTGGCCTGCAGCCAGCCCACCAGCCCGAGCATCCCGAGGCCGATCAGGATGCCGTACTCACCGATCCACGAGACCAGGTGGTCCAGCCACTGCGGGGAGCGCTTGGCCAGGCCGTTGATGGCGTAGAGCAGGCCGAGGTCGGGGTTGGTCGTGTCGGCAAGCGGCGTCGACACGCCGCACCTCCTTCTGGTCCGCTGCACCTGTTCGTTCCCGCCGGGGCCCGCCCGGCGCGGAAAGCTGACGAGGGACCACCGGACCCAACGTCATCGCCGGGACCAAGCGTTCCACGGAAACGCGCGGTTATGGAAACTTGACTCAGCGTCCACAGGCCGCACACAGATCGACGGACGACTCAGCCGGTACCGGTGGTTCCGGCCGGTCCGTCGGGTCGGCCCGGCCCGGTCGGGGCGGGCGGGGCGGCGACCGCGGGCCGGGCGGGTGCGGCCGGGGTCGCGGGTGCGGCCGGCGTGGTCGGTGCCGTGGTGCCCGGGCGACTCGGGGCGTTGATCGCGCCGCTGTCGTTGTTGCGGCTCGGCAGTGCCTGGGCGCCGTCCGTGGTGACCCGGGTCGCCCCGAAGTACTCCTTGGTGTCGATCTTGTCGTAGCGGATCACCGCGTTGGTGTGCGGCGCGTTGATCATGTAGCCGCCGCCGACGTAGATCCCCACGTGGTGGATGCTCCGCGGGTCGCTCAGGTCGGTCGCGAAGAACACCAGGTCGCCCGGCCGCAACTGATCCCGTGACGGGTGCGGACCGGCGTACCACTGGTCGTTCGCCACCCGGGGGAGGGTGATGCCCACGGTCTGGAACGCGGCCACGGTGAGCCCGGAGCAGTCGAACCGCCCGTTCTGCCAGGGCGCCCCGTCACCGCCCCACAGGTACGGGGTGCCGAGCTTGGTCTGGGCGAAGTAGATCGCGGCGGCCGACTGCGGGGAGACCTCCAGCGGCGCGGTCGGCGTGGGCGGCGCGGCGAAACTGCGGGCCATCGCCTGGATGTTCCGCACGTAGCCCTGGGTCTCCTTGTACGGCGGGACGCCCCGGTTCTTCGTCACCGCGTACGGGCCGGCGTTGTAGGCCGCCAGCATGTTGGCCTGCGGATCGCCCGGCACCCCGGCGACGTCCTTGGCCAGCGCGCAGTCGTAGACCGCCGCGGTGGCGATCGCGTCGTACGGGTTCCAGACGTCCTTCCTGCCGTCCCCGTCACCGTCCGTCGCGTACACCGGCCAGGTGTCCGGCATGAACTGCGCCATTCCCTGTGCCCCGACCGGGGATTGGGCCTTGGGGTCGAAACCGCTTTCCTGGTACAGCTGCGCGGCGAGCATCGGCGGGGAGATCTCCGGACAGAGCGAGCCCCACTTCTGGATCGCGTCCTGGTAGGCCGCCGGGACGGTGCCGGGGGAGAGGGCGGAACGATTCGCCGACTGCTGCGGCGTCCCACTTGCCGCATACGTCCCGATCGTGACCAGACCGAGGAACCCGAACGCAACAACTCCCGCCGCAGCGGCGGCCGTACCGGCCTTCCGGAGTACCATCAGCACCATCCCGACGAATCGTCAGTCGAAGTGTCCCGGAAGGCGTTGCTCACCGCAATCATCAGAGATACAAAGAGTGAGCGCTATCCTTCGTACGGTGGACATCCTCGCGTACGTGTCCGATGCCTCACGACCAATCCGCGAGAAGTAGCCAAGTCGACATCAGATCTGGCCAAGAATAGGCACCGACCCTTCGCGCGGGCGGGGTCCGGGCCCTTGAATTTGCCTGATCGGGCGGTGAGATGGAAATGAACCTGAGCAGCGTGCACACCTATGCGGTCGGCCACCTGGCCGAGGACCCTCCCAAGAAGCCGAATATCGACACCATCATCGGCGGGATCGCCCCGGACTGGGGCCCGTTCGCGAGCCTCGGGTCGGAGGCCCGGGTGATGGTCGAGGTCATCATGGCCGTCGCCATCCTCATCTGCCTCGGCCTCGCCGTCTGGGGGGCGGCCAAACAGCGGATCGGCGCGACCGCGATGCGGGACAGCTTCGGCGCCGAACAGGGCAAGGGGCTGATCGTCGCCGGACTGACCGGCGTGTTCATCATTGGATCACTCGGCACTCTGTTCACCATTGTCTACGGCATGGCTGTCTGACGATCGGACAGCAGTGACCCGGCCCGTCTGAGGGCAGGTCCTCCGCCCGGACCTCCCCAACGGTCCGACCCGCCAGGAGTCCACCCCCCGTTCCCACCCTCCGTCCGCGCCCGCCCCCGGGCGGAGGGCCCCCGGAGCCGCCCCGGCTCCCCGCACCAGGAGGGCCGCCGTGCCGTTGTCCGACGACCAGCCGCACACCCGTACGCGGCTGCCGGTCGACGAACAGCCCTCGGAACTTCCGACCATCCGTCAGTCCAGGCCGCTGCGCACCCTGCTGACCGTCCTGGTGGTCGTCACCCTGCTCGTGGTCGCCATCTCCATCGCCAACCGCGGCAAGCCCGGCTCCGGCGGCAGCAGCGGCAGCTCCGCCGACCACGCGGCCGCGAACGCCACTTCCGGCGCCGGCCCGGCCCCCAGCGGCGACCAGCCCGTCGGCACCACCGTCAACGGCATCGCCTCCGGCTTCCCGCACAGCGAGCAGGGCGCCCAGTCCGCCGCGGCCAACTACGCGGTGGCGATCGGCTCCGCGGACATGTTCCGCACCGACAGCCGCCACACCATCGTCGCCACCATCGCCGACCCGGGCGCGGCGGGGGCACTGCAGAGCCGGCTGGACCAGGGCTTCTCCCCGGAGACGGCGGCCCGGTTCGGTGTGGACGCCCAAGGCCGGCCACCCAAGGGACTGACCTTCGTCAGCCGGACGATTCCGGTCGGGACCAGGAGTAACGGTTACACCGCGGAGAGCGTCAAGGTCGACGTCTGGTGCAACGGGCTGTTCGGGCTGGCCGGAGACCGTTCGACCAAGCCGGTGTCCGAGGAATGGTTCACGCTCAACCTCAGCCTGCGGTGGACCGGGACGGACTGGAAACTGACCGACTTCAGCCGAGCGGCGGGCCCCGCCCCCGTCCCGCCGGACCAGCAAGCCGCGACCGCGGAGGAGATCACTGGTGCCGTCGAGCAGTTCGGAGGCTTCCGCTATGCCCGCTGACGGCAATTCCGGTCTCGCCAGGCGGTTCGTCGGCCGTGTGGCCGGCGCAGCGCTGTTCGGCGCCGTCTCGGCCGTGCTGGCGGCCAACCGCGCGATAGCGGATCCGGCGCCAACCCCCAGCGCGGGCGTCACCAACACGGCGTGCCCGGGTGTTCCACTCCCCGGAAACGACGTCTACTGCGCTCCGCCCGGTGGCGGCGCCCTCCCCGGGAGCGGCACCGTAGGGACCGTCACCGACCCCCTCGGGTCGCTGGCCAAGGGCTGCGCCCAGGCCGCGGCCTGGGTGGTGCGGAACCTGTCGGGGGCGATCGACGGGACGACGTCGGTGGACTTCACCAACCAGTCGTTCCTGCAGCAGTACGCCGTGGTGTTCGCGGTGTCGACGGTGATCACGCTGGTGCTCTGGCTGCTGGCGGTGACCAAGCGGGCGGCGCGCGGGGTGCCGTTGACGACGGCGATCTCGGAGGCGATCGGCTTCCTGTGGCTGACCGTGGTGGCCTCCGCCTTCACGCCGCTGATCCTGTACACCGTGGTGAGCGTGACCGACGGGCTGACCAAGGCGATCGCGGTCGGGACGAAGTCGGACACCGGGACGTACCTGGGCGGGTTCGCCGACACCCTGGAGAAGGGGAACGTCGGCGGCGGTCCGCTGATCCTGGTGATCGTGTCGCTGGTGGCGGTGCTGGCGGCGGCGGCGCTCTGGATCGAGCTGGTGATCCGGGCGGCGATGCTCTACGTGGGGGCGCTGCTGGGGACGGCGGTGTACGCGGGGCTGGTGGACCGGCAGTTGTGGAAGCACGTGCGCCGGTGGGCCGGGATGATGCTGGCGGTGGATCTGGCGAAGCCGATCATCGTGATCATCCTGGGTCTGGCGGGCGCGGTGGCGACCGGTGCCGGGGCCAACGACGACTTCGCCCGGGTGCTGTCCGGGCTGGCGATCCTGTTCCTGTCGATCTTCGCGAGTGCCGCGGTGTACCGCTTCGTGCCGACCTTCGGCGACGAGATGCTGAACATGCGGCGGGCCCGGGCGAGCGCGGTGCAGGCCGGTTCGGCGATGATCAACGGCACCGCGAACCTGATGAAGCAGGGCATCACGACCCACGGTGACCGCGGTCCGCAGGCGGCCGGCGGGGGTGGCGGGGGTGCGGGCGGCGGCTCGGTCGCGCCCGGCATCGCCGCGCACGCCGGCCGGACGCCGGCCCCGCCGCCGCAGGCCGGGCCGCCGCAGGCCCCGGTTCCGATCCGCGACAGCAATCCAGCGAAGGGAGGGTGACGGGTAAGTGAGCAGCGAACCGCTCGGCCAGTACGGGGCCCAGTACGCCCAGCCGTACGTGCACCAGCGCCGCACCTACCTGATCGGCAAGGCCCGCCCGAACGCGCCGATCGGCCGGAACCGGGAGTCCGGGGAGATCCTGCTGATCATCTTCGGGGCGTTCCTCGGGATGCTCTGGGGTCTGCTGATGCCGGTCCTGGCGCTGCGGATCGCCGGGTTGATCGGCCTGCCGCTGCTGGCCATCGCGGCGGTCTACGTGCCGTACCGCAAGCGGACGTTCTACAAGTGGGTGGAGATCAACCGCACCTACCGCCGGACGGCCCGCAGCGGGCGCGGGCTGTGGCGTTCGGACGCGATGGACGCGGGTACCCGGATGGACGGCCGGGAGGTGGAGATCGGCCCGCCGCCCGGGGTGGGGCGGCTGCGCTGGCTGACCGCGCCGTTCGGGCCGGACGAGGTCGGGGTGCTGATGCACCTGGAGCGGCGGACGGTGACGGCCGCGATCGAGATCGAGGGCCCGGGCGTCGGGCTGCGCGACTCGGAGGACCAGGAGGCGCTGGTCGACCGCTTCGGTACGCTGCTGAAGCACGTCGCCAACGGGGACGGCTTCGTGACCCGGCTGCAGATCCTGGCCCGCACCCTGCCGGCCGACCCGGACGCGCACGCCAAGGACGTCGAGCGGCGCGGGGACCACGACGCGCCGCGCTGGCTGCAGGACTCGTACGACCAGCTGCAGTCGATGGTGTCGACCTCCTCGGAGCAGCACCGGGCGTACCTGGTGGCCTGCATGCACTACACCCGTGACCTGGCGGCGGAGGCGCACGCGATGGGCCGCAGCGCCCACGACAAGCGCGCGGCCGGTGCCCCGTCCCGGGACGACGACGGGCTGGCGGCCGTGATGGCCCGCGAGCTGACCGACATCTGCGCCCGGCTGGCGGAGGCGGACATCAGGGTGCGCCAGCCGCTGGGCCAGGCCCGGCTCTCCTCGCTGCTGCACTCGATGTACGACCCGGACCACCCGATCGACCACATCCAGGCGATGTCCCGGCGCAACGCCTGGCCGGCCGAGCTGGACGCGACCCACCCGCAGTACCTGACCGCGAAGACCCGGGAGTCGGCGACCCGGGAGCCGTGGTGCCACGCGACGGCGTGGGTCAAGGAGTGGCCGCTCACCCCGGTGGGCGTCAACTTCCTGGCCCCGCTGCTGGTGCACACCCCGGATGTGATCCGGACGGTCGCGGTGACGATGGACCTGGAGCCCACCGACGTCGCGATCGAGCGGATGCTGACCGAGAAGACCAACGACGAGGCGGAGGCCAGCCGCGCGGCCAAGATGAACCGCACGGTCGACCCGCGCGACCTGGCCCACACCGGCCGGGTGGACCAGCGCGGTGACGACCTGGCCTCCGGCGCGGCCGGGGTGAACCTGGTCGGCTACATCACGGTCTCCTCGCGCAACCCCGACGCGCTGGCCCGCGACAAGCGGACCATCCGGGCCTCGGCCGGTAAGAGCTACCTCAAGCTGGAGTGGTGCGACCGCGAGCACCACCGGGCCTTCGTCAACACCCTGCCGTTCGCCACCGGCATCCGGCGCTGACCCGCCGCCCGTGACCGTCCACCCCGCCCGCTGACACCAGGAGGCCGCCCATGGCGCTCGGCAACCTCACCGACGCGTTCACCAGCCTGATGTTCGGCAAGGTGGAGACCACCCGGCTGCCGGTGCGCACCTCCACCGGCCAGGCCCAGGCGGTCTACCTGCCCACCGCCGCACCGGGGTTGGGCGACTCGGGGGTGATCATCGGGCGCGAGGTGTACAGCGGCAAGGGCTACGTGTACGACCCCTTCCAGCTGTACGGGCAGCAGCTGCCGGCTCCGCACTGGCTGGTGCTGGGCGAGTCCGGCAACGGCAAGTCCGCGCTGGAGAAGACGTACGTGCTGCGGCAGTTGAGGTTCCGGGACCGGCAGGTCGTGGTGCTCGACGCGCAGGGCGAGGACGGCGTCGGCGAGTGGAACCTGATCGCGAACGCGCTGGGCATAAAGTCCATCCGACTGGACCCGATGGCGGCCCGGGACGGCGGGGTGAAGCTCAACCCGCTGGACCCGGCGATCACCCAGACCGGCCAGCTGTCGCTGCTGCGCACCATCGTCGAGGTGGCGATGGGGCGCGGCCTGGAGGAGCGGGCGGGCTTCGCGCTGAAGGCCGCGCACGCCCATGTGGTGGCCTCGGTGCGGGATCGTCAGCCGGTGCTGGACGACATCATCGACACCCTGCGCAACCCCGACCTGTCCTCGGTGGAGTCGCTGGGCGTGGCGGTGGACGAGGTGCAGTCCTGGGGCCTGGACGTGGCGCTGGTGCTGGACCGGCTGGTCGACGGCGACCTGCGCGGCATGTTCGACGGCCCGACCACCGACGGCATCGACCTGGACGCGCCGCTGATCGTCTTCGACCTCTCGCACATCGACCGCAACTCGATCGCGATGCCGATCCTGATGGCGATCGTCGGGGTGTGGCTGGAGCACACCTGGATCCGGCCGGACCGGAAGAAGCGCATCTTCCTGGTCGAGGAGGCCTGGCACATCATCAACAGCCCGTTCGTGGCGCAGCTGTTCCAGCGGTTGCTGAAGTTCGGCCGCCGGCTCGGGCTCTCCTTCGTGGCGGTGGTGCACCACCTGTCGGACGTGGTGGACGGGGCGGCGGCCAAGGAGGCCTCGGCGATCCTGAAGATGGCCTCCACCCGGACGATCTACATGCAGAAGGCCGAGGAGGCGCGGGCCACCGGCCGGGTGCTGGGCCTGCCGCGCTGGGCGGTGGAGATCATCCCGACCCTGTCGCCGGGCATCGCGGTCTGGGACGTCAACGGCAACGTCCAGGTGGTCAAGCACATCATCACCGACACCGAGCGGCCGCTGGTGTACACCGACCGGGCGATGACCGAGGACGCGGTGGCCGAACGGGCGCGGGCCGAGCGGCAGTTGGCGGCCGAGCCGGGGGTCTGAGCGGGGCCCTGGGCCGCGGCCCGGGGCGCCTTCGGGGGGTCGTGCGCAGGCCACCGGTCCCGTCGGGACGGCGGTGGTTCGTCGACAGGTAATCCTCTCGTTACGTCAGACACCCTGACAGCTACGCGCGTTGACCCTAGGCTGCACTCGCGCAACACATCGCCCACGCACCGGTGCCCTCGCCGCCGCGTGCTCCTCCACAGTGCAGGGGAACCTCTCATGCTCACCGTCAGATCCCGACGGGCGGCGTTCGCCGTCGTCGCCGCCGCAGGTCTGTTCGGCACGGTGGTCGTGCCGACGGCCGCCCAGGCCGCCGACGCCAACGCCAAGCGTCACAAGACCGTCAACCTCCAGCTGCTGGCGATCAACGACTTCCACGGCAACCTGGAGCCCCCGGCCGGCTCATCCGGCACGATCAAGGAGATCGACCCGGCCACCGGCCAGGTGGTCTCGACCCCGGCCGGCGGCATCGAGTACCTGGCCACCGAGCTGCGCAAGGCGCGGATCCCGGCCGACGACTCGATCACCGTCGCGGCCGGTGACATCGTCGGCGCCAGCCCGCTCACCTCGGCGCTGTTCCACGACGAGCCGACCATCGAGGCGATGGACAAGCTCGGCCTGGACGTCACCTCGGTCGGCAACCACGAGTTCGACCAGGGCGCGGCGGAGCTGCTGCGCAAGCAGGAGGGCGGCTGCCACCCGACCGACGGCTGCTACGAGCCCGGTCGCACCTTCAAGGGCGCCAACTTCAACTACCTGTCGGCCAACGTCACCGACGAGCAGACCGGCAAGCCGCTGCTGCCGCCGTACTGGGTGACCAAGTCGCAGGGCGTGAAGATCGGCTTCATCGGCGTCACCCTGGAGGGCACGCCGAACATCGTGACGGCGGAGGGCGTCAAGGGCCTGAAGTTCGGCAACGAGGTCAGCACGATCAACAAGTACGCCGCGGAGCTCAAGGCCAAGGGCGTCAACTCGATCGTCGCGCTGATCCACGAGGGCGGCTACCCGGCCGGCGGTGTCTACAACTACGACTGCGGCCCGGCCGGCCAGGGGATCTCCGGACCGATCGTCGACATCGCCAAGAAGATCGACCCGGCGGTCGGCGCCATCGTCACCGGCCACACCCACAACGCGTACTCCTGCAGCATCCCGGACCCCAACGGCGTGCCGCGCTCGGTGACCAGCGCCGCCTCCTTCGGCCGGCTGTTCACCCAGATCGACATGAAGCTGGACAAGACCACCGGCGAGATCGTCCGCCCGTCGGTCAAGGCCGAGAACCACGTGGTGCGCCGTACGGTCGAGAAGGCCCCGGACATGACGGCGCTGATCGACCGCTACTCCAAGCTGGCCGCCCCGAAGGCCAATAGGCCGATCGGCTGGATCGCCTCGGACATCAACGGCCGTGGCAGCGGCGACCTGGAGAAGCCGCTCGGTGACGTGATCGCCGACGCCCAGCTGGAGGGGCTCGCCCCGGCCGACAAGGGTGGGGCGCAGGTCGCCTTCATGAACCCCGGGGGCCTGCGCTCCGACCTGGTCTACAAGGCCTCGGGCGGTGAGGGCGACGGGGTGGTGACCTACGGCGAGGCGTTCACCGTCCAGCCGTTCACCAACATGATGCAGGTCAAGACGCTGACCGGGGCCCAGCTGATCCAGCTGCTGCAGCAGCAGGTGAGCGGCCTCAACGACGCGGCACCGAAGGTCCTCCAGGTGTCGAACAACCTCCACTACACCCTGGACATGCGCAAGACCGGCGCGGACCGGGTGGTCCTGGACTCGATCCGGCTGAACGGCGCCCCGGTCGACCCGGCCGCCAGGTACCGGGTCGCGGCCAACGAGTTCCTGGCCGGCGGCGGCGACGGCTTCCCGGCCTTCGCGGCCGGCACCGACAAGCTCGTCGGCGTCTCCGACCTGGACGTCTTCACGGCCTACCTGACGGCCCACAGCTCGGCGGGCTCGCCGCTGAAGGCGCCGGCCCAGGACCGGATCAAGGTCCTCGGCCCGGGCGGCGACATCGACTGACCGGCCGTCGGCCGGATCCGAGGACGGGCGGGGCGCTGTCGGGGCGCCCCGCCCGTCCGTTGTTCCCGGCGGCTACTCGGGGGCGGGGCCGCCGGGAAGTCTCACGGTCGCCAGCGCGCCCGGTCCGCCGTCCCCGGCCGGGCCGAGCGTGACCTCGCCGCCGGCCTCCCGGACGCTCTGCGCGACGATCGACAACCCCAGGCCGGAGCCGGGCAGTTGGCGGGAGGAGGGGGAGCGCCAGAACCGGTCGAAGACGTACTGCAGTTCGTCCGGCGGGATGCCGGGGCCGTGGTCGCGGACGGTCAGCACGCCCTGGTGGAGCCGGACGTCGATGGTGCCGCCGGGCGGGCTGTACTTGACCGCGTTGTCCAGCAGGTTGATCACCGCCCGCTCCAGGCCGGCCGCGTCGCCGTGCGCGTACCAGGGCTCGGTGCTCACCTCGAAGACCAGGCCGGGACCGCGGAGCTTCGCGCGCTCGACCGCCCGGCCGGCGATCTCGTGCAGGGCGACCACGGTGAGGTTGGGACCGGCCTTGGGGGTGTCGGGACGGGAGAGCTGGAGCAGGTCGCCGATCAGCACGGTGAGTTCCTGCATCTGGGCCTTCATGTTGCCCAGCAGCTTGGTCTTGGTGGCGGCCGGCAGCGGGCGGCCGGTGTCGTTGCTGCGGATCAGCAGGTCGACGTTGGTGCGCAGCGAGGTGAGGGGCGTGCGCAGCTCGTGGCCCGCGTCGGCGATCAGCCGGGTCTGCCGCTCGCGGGAGTTGGCGAGGGCGGTGCTCATCGAGTTGAAGGAGGTGGAGAGCCGGGCGATCTCGTCGTCGCCGTGCACCGGGATGGTGGTGCCGACCTCCTCGGTCCGGGCGATGTGCTCGACGGCGTCGGTGAGTTGGTCCACCGGCTTGAGGGAGGAGTGGGCCACCAGGCGGCCGGCGACGGCGGCGAGCAGGATGCCGCCGAGGGAGACGGCACCGAGGAGGACGGCGAGGCCCTGGAGGGAGTCCTCGACGGACTTGGTGGGGGTGGCGACCATCGCGATGGCCGGCCCGAGGTTGTGGCCCTGGGCGGCGGAGATGCGGATGATGGCGGGATCGCCGTTGGCGTAGTAGCCGTCACGGACGATCGTCTGGCCGGGCTTGAGGTGGTAGCCCTGGGCGTCACTCGGTTCGATCGCGATGGCTCGGCCGGCTCGTATGGGAAAGCAGACCTGACCGGTGTTCGCCAGGACGAACTGGAGGTCCCTGAGCGGGTTGCTGCCCTCGGACGACGAGCCTCCCTGTGCTGTCGGCGCCTCCTGCGGGGAGTTGGCGCAGTACACGACCGAGGGGACGGCGCGGGGCGTCGGGGCGTCGAGCAGTTCCGTTCGGACCTGGCCGTACAGCTGCCTCTCCACGATGAACCAGCACGCCAGCGCCGACATGGCGATGGCCACCGCCACCGCCGCCGCGCTCAGGAAGGTGAGGCGGCCGCGGAGCGAGCGGGAGCGGTACCAGTGGACGGCGCGCGCGCGGCGGCCGGGCGCCCGCGGGGGAGCCAGGGGCGGGGGCGGAACAGTGCTCACGCGCTGGTGCCGGCGGCCGGGCGCAGGGCGTAGCCGACGCCGCGTACGGTCTGGATGAGCCGCGGCAGGCCGCCCTGCTCGGTCTTGCGGCGCAGGTACATCACGTACACGTCCAGGGAGTTGGAGGACGGTTCGAAGTCGAAGCCCCAGACCGCCTTGAGGATCTGCTCGCGGGTCAGGACCTGCCGGGGGTGGGAGAGGAACATCTCCAGCAGCATGAACTCGGTGCGGGTGAGTTCGACCGCCTTGCCGCCGCGGGTGACCTCCCGGGTGGCGGTGTTCATCCTCAGGTCGGCGAAGGCGAGCACCTCGCTGTCGTCCTCGACGGAGGCGCGGGCGGCGGCCTCGGTGGCGAGGGCGTTGCGGCGCAGCAGGGCGCGGACGCGGGCGAGGAGTTCGTCGAGCTCGAAGGGCTTGGCGAGGTAGTCGTCGGCACCGACGTCGAGGCCGGTGACGCGGTCGCCGACGGCGTCGCGGGCGGTGAGCATCAGGACGGGGACGGTGTCGCCGCGGGAGCGCATCCGGCGGACGGCGGTGAGGCCGTCCATCCGGGGCATCATGATGTCCAGCAGGACGAGGTCGGGCTTGTCGCGCTCGACGGACTCCAGGGCCTCGTAGCCGTCGGTGGCGGTGGCGACCTCGTAGCCCTCGAAGGCGAGGCTGCTCTCCAGGGCGTCCCGGAGGGCGGGTTCGTCGTCGACCACGAGGAGCCGGGCGGAGGGGTGGCCGGCCTCGGCGGTGGTGCGGTCGTCGGCGGACGGGGTCATGGGCGGGTGCCCTTTCTCGTCGGGTGGAGGGCCTGCTGGGTCTGCTGGTCGTGCTGGTTCTGCTGGTGGCCATTGTCCGCCTCGCGGACTCGCCGGTCCTACGGATTCCGGCTCACCGGCCGTGCCTCACAGGTTCTGGCCGGCTTCGAGCTTCGGCAGGACCTGCTTGATGTCGTTGATCGGGATGGCGAAGCCGAGGCCGACGCTGCCGGCGCCGCTGCTGCCGGAGGAGCCGGAGCCGCTGGGCGCGTACATCGCCGAGTTGATGGCGATGACCTGGCCGTTGGCGTTGATCAGCGGGCCGCCGGAGTTGCCGGGGTTGAGGGCCGCGTCGGTCTGGAAGGCCTTGTAGGTGGTGGTGCTGCCGTTGTTCTGCTGTTGCTGTTGCTGCTGCTGGGCGCCGCCGCCGCGCATGCCGGGCAGGCCGGGCAGGAACGGGAGGCCGAAGCCGCCGTTGCCGCTGGTGGAGCTCTCGTCGACCTGGACGGTGACGTCGCGGTTCTCGGCGCTGATGATGCCGGAGGTGACGGTGCCGGTGAGGCCGTCGGGGTTGCCGATGGCGACGACCGGGTCGCCGATGGCCACGGTGGAGGAGTCGCCGAGGACGGCCGGGGTGAGGTTCTTGGCGCCGGTCGCGGTGATCACGGCGACGTCGAGGTTCTTGTCGGTGCCGGTGACGGTCGCGGGGGCGGTGGAGCCGTCCTTGAAGGTGACGGTGATCTGTCCGCCGTCGGCGGCGGTCGAGATCACGTGGAAGTTGGTGAGGATCTGGCCGCCGTCGTTCAGGACGACGCCGGTGCCGGTGGCGGTGCCGTTGCGGTCCTTGACGGTGATCTGCACGACGCTGGGCGAGACGGTGGCGGCGATGGCGGGCACGTTGGCGGTGCCGTCGGTGCGGGCCGAGACGGGGCTGGCGATGGTGCTGACCCGGGTGTCGCCGGACTGCCGGTCGGCGGCGATGACCCCGCCGGTGACACCGCCGATGACGGCGGCGATCGCGGCGACGGCGGTCACCAGGGCGAGCCGTCCGCGCAGCAGGCCGCGCCGGGCCCGGCCGTGGTTGCCGGGGCCCTCGGGGCCGCTGGGGTGGCCGAACAGGGTGGGCGGCTCGGGCGGCATCGGCGGCGGGGGCGGGGTGGCGCCGAAGGCGCCGCCGGAGTGGTCCTCCTGGTGGCCGTACCCGCGGTACGGGTCGGTGCCGCCCTCGGTGGCGCTTTCGGCGCCGCCCTGGTGGTGGCCGTACCCGGTGTAGGGGTCGGTGCCGTCGGTGCCGGAGCCCAGCACGGTGCCCTCGATGACGCGGGGCTCGTACTGGCCGTACTGCTCGCTGGGGTTGTGCCGCTGTTCGCTCATGTCCACCAAGCTCCGCCTGGTGGATGAGGACCGGATGAGAAGCGGCTCAGAACGCGGCGAGAAGCCCGTTGACTTCTCATAAAGCCTGGTCAGACCGCCTCCGGAGCGGAACCTGCTATTCCGTTACGGCTGCGCCGGGTGCGGCGCCGTCGCAGCCGCAGGAACGGCGGATGACCAGGCGGGACGGGAACTTCCGGACCCGCTCGGTGTCCGAGCCGGGCACCATCAGGGAGTCGTCCAGCACCAGGTCGACGGCGGCCCGGGCCATCGCGTCGCGGTCGGAGGCGACGGTGGTCAGCGGCGGGTCGGCGAGCGCGGCCTCGGGCACGTCGTCGAAGCCGGCCACCGCGAGGTCCTCGGGGACCCGCAGGCCGACCTCGCGGGCGGCCCGCAGCACGCCGATGGCCTGGTCGTCGGTGGAGCAGAAGACCGCCCGGGGGCGGTCCGGGGAGCGCAGCAGGTCGAGCGCGACCTCGTAGGCGCCGTAGCGGTGGAAGGGCGCGTCGATCAGGTGCGGCGCGGTGGGGACGCCGTGGGCGTCCATGGCGCGCTGCCAGCCCTCGACGTGGTCGATGACCGGGTCGCCGGGGGCGGGGGACTCCACCGGGCCGCCGAAGCAGGCCACGTACGGGTGCCCGTGCTCCTCCAGCAGGTGGCGGACGACGGCCTCGGCGCCGCCCACGTCGTCGGTGACCACCGCGACGTCGTCGATCGCCTCCGGGCGGCGGTGCAGCAGCACCACCTTCGCCCCCTCCATCGCGGCGAACTCCTCGGCGGCGCGCTGCGAGGGGCCCTGGCTGACCAGGATCAGACCGGAGACCCGCATGCCGAGGAAGGCGCGGACGTAGTGGACCTCGCGGTCGTCGACGTAGTCGGAGTTGCCGATCAGCACGAGCTTGCCGCGCTCGGAGGCGGCCCGTTCGACGGCGTGGGCCATCTCGGCGAAGAAGGGCTGGCGGGCGTCCGGGACGACCATGCCGATCAGGTTGGTCCGGCGGGAGGCCATCGCCTGGGCGACGCTGTTCGGCCGGTAGCCGAGCTGCTCGATCGCGGCGAGGACCTTCTCCCGGGTCGCGGGCGCGACCGGGCGCGGACCGTTGTTGATCACGTAGCTGACGACCGCGGTCGAGGTCCCAGCCAGTCGGGCTACATCGTCGCGCGTCACCTTGGCCACGGGGGGAGTCTACGCGTGTGGCCCCCGGGGCGGCAGTGGGACCTGGGGCCGCTCCGGGGGCTCGACGGGGCCGCACCGGGAGCAATCCGGACGAGCCGGGCGGGGGACGGGCCCGCCCGGCTCCGCGGCGCGGGGGTCAGGCCTCCAGCGGGGCCGAGGGGCGCTGGGCGAGCTCCGGGCGCTCGCTCTTCTCGGGCTTCTCCGGGACGACGAAGCGGTAGCCGACGTTGCGCACGGTGCCGATCAGCTGCTCGTTCTCGACGCCGAGCTTGGCGCGCAGCCGTCGTACGTGCACGTCCACCGTCCGGGTGCCGCCGAAGTAGTCGTAGCCCCAGACCTCCTGCAGCAGCTGGGCCCGGGTGAAGACCCGGCCGGGGTGCTGGGCGAGGTACTTGAGCAGCTCGAACTCCTTGAAGGTGAGGTCGAGCGCCCGGCCCTTGAGCTTGGCGGAGTAGGTGGCCTCGTCGACCGAGAGGTCGCCGTTGCGGATCTCCATCGGGCTGTCGTCGGCGACGACCTGGAGCCGGCCGAGCGCGAGCCGCAGCCGGGCCTCGACCTCGGCCGGGCCGGAGGTGTCCAGCAGGACGTCGTCGATGCCCCACTCGGCGGTCACCGCGGCCAGGCCGCCCTCGGTGACCACCAGGATCAGCGGGCAGCCGATGCCGGTGGAGCGCAGCAGCTGGCAGAGGCTGCGGATCTGCGGCAGGTCGCGCCGCCCGTCGACCAGGATGACGTCCGCGCTCGGGGTGTCCACCAGCGCCGATCCCTCGGCGGGGGCCACCCGGACGTTGTGCAGCAGCAGGCCGAGGGCCGGCAGCACTTCGGCGGACGGCTGCAGTGCGTTGGTGAGGAGGAGGAGTGAACTCATACCCGGTGGTCCCCTTTCCGGGTCGTCGCGGTCGCGTCCCGGCTGCCGCCGCAGTCGGAGGACGCCGGGGTGAGGGGGAAGGACGCCCGGGCGGTGTCGGGGAAGCGCTGGGCGCGCCGGGGGTCCCGCAACCCCCGGTGCACCGTTCCTGCCCTGTTCATCCCGCGAACCCTCCGGTCTGGTCCGGTCCCGGGTGGCGGCCCGGCGCCGGGTGGCGACCCCGCCGGGCCGGCACGTCCTTGTGCCGCGAGAGGCGGGGCGGTTCCCGCGAAGCGCCGGGGGTGGGCCGACGAATCGCACGAACGTCCGTACTGGCGTCCTGAAAGCACAAAAGGACCCGGGGGCGACTCTGCCCGGATCCCTCTTGGTGGTCGAGGATAGCCGACCGGCTACCGCGCCGGGAGTGCGCGAATCCGGCGGTTCGCCCAATCCGGGCGTGCGCCGGGTGAGCCTGGACACAGCTTCGAGCGCCGCTGCGGGTCGGTCCGGCCAGGCCGGTTGCCGTCCGCACCGGCGGACACGCCATCATGGGACGCACATCGGCGGCGCTGCCGGGATCCACCGTTCGGGTGGTTCGGCGGGCGCGGCGACGGCGAGCCGGACCGGGGCACCGGGGCCGGGCGAGGACGAACGGAAGGGGTGGCCCGATGGGCGCGACCACCGAGCCCGCGAGCGGCGCCCGGGCGCGCGGGACGATCCGCTACTGGGCGGCGGCGAAGTCCGAGGCCGGGCTGGCCGAGGAGCCGTACCGGGCGGCGACCCTCGCGGAGGCGCTGGCGGCGGCCCGGGAGCGGCACGCCGACCGGCCGAAGTTCGTCCAGTTGCTCGGGCACTGCTCGTACCTGGTCGACGGTGCACAGGTGGGCGGCCGGGACCACGCGACCGTGGCCCTGACCGAGGGCGGGACGGTCGAGGTCCTCCCGCCGTTCGCGGGAGGCTGAGCGGCGTGACGGACATGAACAACCCGAACCACGGCGGGGGCTACGGCAACTGGCCGCAGCAGCCCCAGCCCCAGCCCCAGCCGCCCCATCCGCACCGGCAGCCGCCGCACCCGCAGCAGCACCCGTACGGCTATCCGGTGGACGACGAGGCGGCGACCACGCTGCTGCCGCCGGTGCCCGCGCTGGACGACGCGGCCGCGACCACCCTGCTGCCGCCGGTGCCCCCGATGGACGACGCGCCGACCGCGCTGCTGCCGCCCGTCCCGCCGCTGGACGACGCGGCGGCCACCACGCTGCTGCCGCCGGTGCGGGTCTCCGGCGCGATGCCGGTCGCCCCGCCGCCGCACTTCGGGCAACCGCCCGTGCAGCAGTCCCCGATGCCCGCACCGATGCAGGCACCGATGCAGGCCCCGATGCAGGCACCGCCGGCGTACCAGCCGCCGCAGCCGCCGGTGCAGCAGCCGCAGCAGCCGTCCCGGGCACGGCACCGGGCCCCGGCGGCGCAGCAGCCCGCCGCCGCCCCTGCCCCGGTCGCGCAGCAGCAGGCCGCGCCCGCCGGGCCGCCCGCGGCCGGGATGCCGCCGGGCGCCGGGATGCCCCCGGGCGGGCTCGGCTTCGACCCGCCGACCATGACGCTCAAGCGCCCGGACGTCCCCGGCGGCCCCGCCGGGCCCGTCGGCCCCGCCGTCCCGCCGTACGGCGGCGTCCCACCGCAGCCGCTGCCGGTCGCCCCGCAGGCCGCCGCTCCGGCCGCCCGGACCGGTTCGCCGATCATCGACCCGGGCCTCCAGCCCGCCCTGATCACCGCCGCCGCGGCCGCGCTGCTGGCCGGCGGCGCCGCGCTGGGCCAGGTGGCGCTGGCCCTGGTGGTCGCGCTGCTGCAGCTGCTGACGGCGGCCGGCTGGTTCCGGCTGAACGGCATGTGGCCGGCCCGGCAGGGCATCCTGCTCGCCGCGCTGGCCGGGCTCACCGCCGACGCGGCGGTGCTGCTGGCGGACGTGAACGGCGGTGCGGCGGCCGTGGTCGGCACCCTGGGCGGGTTCTTCCTGCTGGTGCTGGTCCTGCAGACGTTCCGTCCCTCGGACCCGAAGGAGCGGTTCTACGCGCTGACCGTGCTGGGTTCGGCCACCGTGGTGACGGCGCTGTGCACCACGCTGCTGCTGGCCGACTGGGTGCCGGCCGGGGTGGGCGCGGTCGCGCTGGCCACCCTGCTGGCGGCGGCTCCGCTGCCCGGCCCGAAGCAGCTGGGCCCGGTGCTGGGCCTGGTCGCGGCGGTGCTGCTGGGCGTCCTGGTGGGTGCGCCGGTGGCGCTGGGTGCGCTCGCCGGGCTGGGTGCCCTGGTCGGCCGCCGGGTCGCGGCGTACGACTTCCCGTCCCGCTTCGTGCACATGACGGCGGGCGTGGCGCTGCCGCTGGCGGTGGCCTCGCCGCTGATCTGGCTGGCCACCGACCTGCTGGCCGGCTGAGCCGGGTACGTCACAACCGCGTCCCGTCCCGGAACCACCTTCCGGGGCGGGACGTCGTACGGTCGTGCGGTGGACGGCGACCGGCGACGACGGGGGACACGATGCGCGGATGGCTGAAGGCGACGATCGCCCTGGTGGTGCTCGCCGGGCTGCTGGTGGGCGCGGACCGGATCGCGGTCGGGGTGGCCGAGGACGAGGCCGCCGACCAGCTGGTGAAGAGCGGCCAGATGAGCAAGCGGCCGGACGTCACGATCGAGGGCTTCCCGTTCCTCACCCAGGTGCTCTCGAAGAAGCTGGACGACGTCCGGATCACCTCGGACGGCCTGACCGTGCAGAACGACGGCAAGCAGGTGGCGCTGCACTCCTTCCAGGCCAAGCTGTCCGGGGTCGAGGTCGGCGGCAACCTGAAGAGCGCCACCGTGGACAGCGGCAGCGGCAGCGGCGTGATCACCTACCAGGACCTCGCCCAGTTGCTGCCGCCGGCCTCCCAGCTGATGGGCGGCGCCCCGCTGCCGGGCGGCGCCAACTCCCGGCTGAGCCTGTCGTACGGCGGTCCGGGCAAGGTGAAGGCCTCGCTGGGGCCGGTCTCGGTCGGTGAGGCGACCGTGCACAACCAGGGCAACACCATCACCGTGGACGGCCTCAAGCTGAGCTCGCTGGCCGAGATGTTCGCCGGTCTCACCAACCGGAAGGTCGAGCCGGCCAGCTTCACCCTGGACTCGATGCCGGCCGGGCTGCAGCTGGCCGGGAAGGACGGCGTGACGCCGCTGCCGGACGGCCTCCAGCTGTCCTTCGAGGGCAAGGGCGTCAAGCTGCTGGGCTGATCCCGGCCCCCGCCGGGAGGCCCCCGTTCCGTTCCCCGTTCCCCGTTCCGCTCCGCGAGACGCGCTGTCCAGCGCGGCCCGCGGGGCGTCGTCGTTTCCGCCCGTTGTGCGCCGTCGCCGGGCCCTCGTCCGGCGCCCGCCCGGTGCCCGGCGGGCCGCTTTCACGGTGAATCCCAGCATGCGGTCGTTTCGATCCCGGCATTCGATACGCTGATGACAGCGGCCCCCGGGTGTCCCTAGCATCGTCACCATGAAGCGACAGACGGATCTCACGAAGCGGCGGGCGGTCGACCTGTGCCGCGTGGCCGCCTGTCTGTGTCGAATGCGCTAAGTCGGCGTCTTGGCAGGGCAGTTGAAGCCCGCCGCCGAACTTCCCGGTGATCCTGCCCGGCCTCCTTGGCCGCTGGTCGCCGCCGTACTCCGCAGTTCCCCGCCCGGTTGTCCCGGCTTCGCCGCTCCGTCCCATCATTCGGACAGGAATTCGGACCGGACCCGTCCGGGCACCCCTGCAGCACCCGTGAGCAGCACCTCCGCACACCGCCCTCGGATGGAGAACCACCATGAGCCGCAGCGACGTCCTGGTCGACGCCGACTGGGTCCAGGCCCACCTGGACGACCCGAAGGTCGTCATCGTCGAGGTCGACGAGGACACCTCCGCGTACGACAAGAACCACATCCGCAACGCGGTCCGGATCGACTGGAAGAAGGACCTCCAGGACCCGGTCCGCCGCGACTTCATCGACCAGGCCGGCTTCGAGGCGCTGCTCAGCGCCAAGGGCATCGCCAACGACGACACCGTCGTGCTGTACGGCGGCAACAACAACTGGTTCGCCTCGTACGCCTACTGGTACTTCAAGCTGTACGGCCACGGCGACGTCCGCCTGCTGGACGGCGGCCGCAAGAAGTGGGAGCTGGACTCCCGCGACCTGGTCTCCGAGGTCCCGGCCCGCCCGGCCACCCAGTACGCCGCGCAGGCCGCCGACGCCTCGATCCGCGCCTTCCGCGACGACGTGCTCGCCGCCATCGGCAACCTCAACCTGGTCGACGTCCGCTCGCCCGACGAGTTCTCCGGCAAGCTGCTCGCCCCGGCCCACCTCCCGCAGGAGCAGTCGCAGCGCCCCGGCCACGTGCCGAGCGCCCGCAACATCCCGTGGGCCAAGAACGCCAACGACGACGGCACCTTCAAGAGCGACGACGAGCTCAAGGCCCTGTACGAGGCCGAGGGCATCGACCTGGCGAAGGACACCATCGCCTACTGCCGGATCGGCGAGCGCTCCGCGCTCACCTGGTTCGTCCTGCACGAGCTGCTCGACCAGCAGAACGTGAAGAACTACGACGGCTCGTGGACCGAGTACGGCAGCCTGGTCGGCGTGCCGATCGAGCTCGGCAGCAACTGAGCCCCCGGCTCGACCCGTAAGTCAGAAGGAGACAGACATGTGCGGTGCGAAGGCCGGCGGCCCGGACCTGGCAGGAGTTGACGTGGCGAACGAGACGATCATCCAGGGTTCGGTGACCCGCGACGGAGAGCCGGTCAACGGCTACGTCCGGCTGCTGGACGAGGGCGGCGAGTTCACGGCCGAGGTGCCCACCTCGGCGACCGGCCAGTTCCGGTTCTTCGCCCGCCCGGGCAAGTGGACCCTGCGCGCGCTGGTCCCGGGCCAGACCGTGGACCGTCAGGTGGTGGCCTCCCAGGGCGCCGCCGTCGAGGTCGCGATCGCGGTCTGACCGGGCCGGACGAACACACCGAGGGCCCCTGCCGAGCAGGGGCCCTCGGTCGTACCGTGGAAGACGTGCAGACGAGGCGTCGGCGGCGCTACTACTACGCCATGATGGGCGTGTGCCTGGGCCTGTTCGTCCTGGCCTGGGGCGTGGTGCGGTTCTTCTCGGTGGGGGCCGCGGTGGGCCTGTGCGTGTTCGCGATGGTCATCCCGCCGGCCGCCGCGGTGTTCGCCAACAAGCGGGACCCGGACGACGACTGGTGGAACGACCCCCGCTGGGACGACCCGAAGTGGGACGACCCCGGTCACGACCGGGACCACCCCGACCACGAGCGCCACGACAAGCCGTAGACGTTCCTCGGCCGGACAGGGCCTAGTAGACGAGCGCCTGGACGCCGTCCGCCATGATCTCGCTGACGAAGACCTGGGCGCCCGCGATCCGGACGCCCTCGACGGTGTCCTTCTGCTCGATCCCGCGCCGGACCGCGCACTGGGTGCAGAGCGTCACCGAGCCGGACTCCAGGATCGACTCCAGGAGGTCCGGCAGCGGCGCGGCGTGCGGCAGTTCGAACTCCGCGGCCCTGCCCGGCAGGGCGAACCAGGAGGACTCCCCGGTCAGCCAGAGCGAGACCTCGATCCCGCTGGCGACGGCCACGGCCGCCACCGTGAAGGCCTGCGAGCAGCGCTCCGGCGCGTCCGCCCCGGCCGTGACCTTGATGACGAGCTTCTTCGACATGGCGCCACCTTAGAGGTCCCGCCGCCGCCGTCCGCCGTCATCGTGGAATCCCTTGGGCAAACCTTGGACGGCGTCCCGGATCCGGCACGAAACCCGACGTGGTGGGGCTCACCGCGACCGCCCGGACCCCGCTGGATAGAGTGGGCGCGAGCAGAATCCACCACACTGTCGCTGCCTGGGAGCCAACCGTGTCCGCTCTGGAAATCTTCTTCGACGGTCTGCTGGCCCTGATGGCCGTGCTGATCACCTGGTTCGCCATCTTCTCCGTGATGAAGCTGTACCAGGGCCAGCGCTGACCCTGCCGTACGGTTGAGGCAGACCGCACCGACCACGACAGTGACCAGGAACATGATCGAGATCCCCTCTGACCTCCACAAGGACGTCGTCCCGCTCGCCTTCCTCCTCGGTACCTGGGAGGGCGCGGGGGTGTACGACTTCCCGGGCACGGAGAAGTGCAACTTCGGCCAGGAGATCGTGATCCGGCACGACGGCCGGCCCTTCCTGGAGTTCCGCTCCCGCACCTGGGTGCTGGACGAGCAGGGCGAGAAGGTCCGTCCGCTGGAGAACGAGCACGCCTTCTGGCGCATCACCAGCAACCACGACGGCACCACCGGCGCCCGCGGGATCGAGATCTCCTCCGTCCGCGACGACGGCACCGTCGAGATCTGGTACGGCGAGCTGGCCGACGGCAAGCCGCAGGTCGACGTCTCCACCGACGCGGTGGCCCGGATCGAGGGCTCCCCGGAGTACTCCGGCGGCAAGCGGCTGTACGGCTTCGTCAACAACGAGCTGCTCTGGGTCGGCGAGAAGGCCGCCCCGAGCGTCCCGCTGCGCCCGTACATGTCCGCGCAGCTGAAGAAGGTGCTCAGCCCGGCCCAGCTGATCAAGGACATCAACGACCTGCCGGACGACGGCATCGCCTTCTTCAAGTAGGCCTTCGAGTTCGCACGATCCGTGCACGAGGTAGGGACCGGCCCCCGGCCGGTCCCTACACTTGCCTCAGGACCCCCGACCTTGGCAGGGACAGAACCGTGGCGGACACCGGCACCACCGACTGGCAGCTCTCCGGCGACTGGAAGGCCGACCTGCGCGAGCGCGGCTACCGCCTCACGCCCCAGCGGCAGCTCGTGCTGGAGGCCGTGGACGTGCTCGACCACGCCACCCCCGACGACATCCTCTGCCACGTCCGCAAGACCGCCAGCGGCATCAACATCTCCACGGTCTACCGCACCCTGGAGCTGCTGGAGGAGCTGGGCCTGGTCTCGCACGCCCACCTCGGCCACGGCGCCCCGACCTACCACCTGGCCGGCCGCCACCACCACCTGCACCTGGTCTGCCGGGACTGCGAGAAGGTCACCGAGACCGGCACCGAGATCGCCCAGCCGCTGATCGACCGGCTGCGCGAGCAGCACGGCTTCGACACCGACCTCAAGCATTTCGCCATCTTCGGCCGCTGCGCCGACTGCGCCGCCGGGCAGGCCGAGGACCGGTCGTAAGCTGGCCGGTATGACCGGTGTGAAGAGCCCGCTGCTTGCCCTGCCCGGAGCCGTCCCCGCCGAGGGGGCCGACGAGGGAGTCGCCGCCCACTACGGCGACATCTTCCGCGAGCAACGGAACCTGTCGCGGGGCACCGGCTTCGTCGACCTCTCGCACCGCGGCGTGGTCACCGTCACCGGTGCGGACCGCCTCGCCTGGCTGCACCTGCTGCTCACCCAGCACGTCAGCGGGCTGGAGCCGCAGCACGCCACCGAGGCGCTGGTGCTCTCCGCGAACGGACACGTCGAGCACGCGCTCTACCTGGTCGACGACGGCACCACCACCTGGGCGCACGTCGAGCCCGGCACCCAGGAGGCGCTGGTCGGCTACCTGGAGAGCATGAAGTTCTTCTACCGGGTGGAGGTCGCCGACGCGACCGCCGAGTACGCCGTGGTGCACCTTCCGGCCGGCTCCACCGGTTCGGTCGAGGGCGTCCCGGCCGTCCGCGAACTCCCGTACGGGCGCGACCTGTTCGTGCCGCGCGCCGAGCTGGAACAGCGCACCGCCGGGTACGGCCCGGCGGCCGGGGTGTGGGCGTACGAGGCGCTGCGGATCGAGGGCCACCGGCCCCGGCTCGGCTTCGAGACCGACCACCGGACCATCCCGCACGAGGTGGACTGGCTGGGTACCGCCGTCCACCTGCAGAAGGGCTGCTACCGCGGCCAGGAGACCGTCGCCCGGGTGCACAACCTGGGCCGCCCGCCGCGCCGGCTGGTCTTCCTGCACCTGGACGGCACCGAGGAGACGCTGCCCCCGCACGGCACCGAGGTGCGGCTGGCCACCGACCCGGACGGGCGGTCGCTGGGCTTCGTGACCTCCTCGGCCCGGCACCACGAGCTCGGGCCGATCGCGCTGGCGATCGTCAAGCGGAACGTCCCGGTGGACGCGGTGCTGCTGGCCGGGACGGTGCCGGGCACCCAGGACGTGATCGTCCCGCAGTAGCGCGGACGGCGCGGTCCGCTCGGACCGCGCCGCTCGGACCGCGTCGCTCAGACCTCCACGAGGACGGTGAACGGGCCGTCGTTCACCAGCGCCACCTGCATGTCGGCGCCGAACCGGCCCGTCTCCACCTTGGCGCCGAGCACCCGCAGCTGGGCCACCACCTCGTCCACCAGCGGCTCGGCGACCGGCCCGGGGGCGGCGGCGTTCCAGGTGGGGCGGCGGCCCTTGCGGGCGTCGCCGTAGAGGGTGAACTGGCTGATCACCAGCAGCGGGCCGCCGATGTCCGAGCAACTCCGCTCCACGCCCTCGTTGTTACTCCCCCGCTCGGGGGAAGGCGGCAGGATCCGCAGCGTCCAGAGCTTGCGGGCCAGTTGGGCCGCCTGGGCCGGGGTGTCCCCGTGGGTCACGCCGACCAGGACGCACAGTCCGGGCCCCTCGATCGCGCCGACGGTCTCTCCGGCCACGGTCACCCGGGCCTCGGTCACTCGCTGCACCACTGCTCGCATGCCGCCATTGTGCCGGAGCGCGGTACGGGCCCGTGGGGCTCCGGGGGATCCGGGGACGCCGCGTGCCGGCGGGCGTCCGGGGCGGGGCCGGACGGCGTACGCGAGGGGCGTGTGGAGCCATGGCGCGCGCCGTGTAGCGCACGCCTGCGCAGGGTCGGGCGCCGCTCTTCCAGCGGAAAGGCCTGGTCATATCAGCCACCCCCGTTCGCCAGGGGGCCGTTCGGGTGCACGGGCGGTGCGCGCGCGCCGGGTGGGGTGGCACGCTGGGGAACCGTACGAGGGGCCCGGCGCGCCTGAAGGTCCGCCGCACCGGGCCTGGGTTCGGCCGGGCGGTCGAGCCGGTAGGTCAGGCGTTCTGTCGGGGTCGCCCCGGCGGGTGGTCCCGGCCGGGGAGCGGAACCCTTCGGGGCCCCCGGGCGTGCCAACGGACGGGACGTGCGGGCCCGTCGGGGGACGGGCCGGGCCGGCGGCAGGGACGGAGTGCCGCGAGCGGGCGGGATCGGACGACGGCAGGTGGGTTGGATGATGGACGCGAGCAGCGCGGCGTGGAGCCTCTCCGGGCGGGTGGCGCAGGCCCCCGGGGCCCCGGTCGGCCCGGACGGCGAGCCCGACCTGGAGCGGCTGGGCCTGGACCAGCTGCGCACCCTGCGCCGGGAGACCCTGGAGCAGGAGGCCGACCTGTCCTACCTGCGGCGGCTGCTGCACGGGCGGATGGACATCCTGCGCGCCGAACTCGACCGCCGCCCCGGCGGCCCGGTCCGGACCGGCGGTGTCCGGCCGGCCGGCGAGGAACCCGGCGGCGACCTGCTGGACCGGCTGCCGGCCATCCTGACCGACGCCCCCTCCACGGTGCGGCGCTCGGCCCGGCACGTCACCCTCGGCCCGCCGCGCACCCAGGAGTCGCAGCTGGAGGCGGACGCGTTGATGGGCGACGTCCAGCTCGCCGACCTGGCCGCCCACCCGGCCGAGGAACTGCTGGCCGCCCTGGAGCGGCTGCGCGCCCACGAGCGCGAGGTGTCCGGCCGCCGGCAGCTGCTGCTGCGGACGGCCGACGGTTGCAACGCCGAGATCACCCGCAGGTACCGTGATGGGGAAGCACGGGTCGACGACCTGCTCGCGGAGAGGCCGCTCTGACCGGGTGAGTCGTCGGGGGCGGGTGGGGTCCGGCTTCCTCCCGGCCCACCCTCGCCCCCGGAAGGCTCTTCGATGCCCCAGTCCGCCACCCCGCCCGTGCTCGCCGAGGTCATACGCTCGGGCTTCACCGAGGGCCGTCACCACGGTTCCCTGGTCCTGCTCGCCGCCGACGGCTCGGTCGAGTTCGCGCTCGGCGACCCCGACGCGCCGGTCTTCCCCCGCTCGACGGCCAAGCCGTTCCAGGCGGTGGCCACCCTGCGGGCCGGGCTGGCGATCGAGGGCGAGCTGCTGGCGCTGGCGGCCTCCAGCCACTCTGCAGAAACGTTCCACCTCGACGGTGTCCGGGCCATCCTCGGCTCGGCAGGCCTCGACGAGTCGGCCCTGCGCACCCCGGCCGACCTGCCGCTGGACGAGACCGAGGCGGAGCTGCTGCTCGCGGCCGGCGGGCGGCGCGCCCCGATCCTGATGGACTGCTCGGGCAAGCACGCCGGCTGGCTGGCCGCCTGCGTCGCCAACGGCTGGGACACCGAGGGCTACCTCGACCCGGCGCACCCGATCCAGGACCTGGCCCGCGAGGCCCTCGCGGAGGGCACCGGCGAGACCCCCGTGCACACGGGCGTGGACGGCTGCGGCGCCCCGCTGCTGGCCGTCACGCTGACCGGCCTGGCCCGCGGCTACCGCAGCCTGGTGCTGGCCGCCGAGGGCAGCGCGCCGCGCCGGGTGGCCGACGCCATGCGCGCCCACCCCGAGTACGTGGCCGGCACCCGCCGGGCCGACACCTGGCTGATGCGGGCCGTCCCGGGCGCGCTGTCCAAGATGGGCGCCGAGGCCGTCCAGGTGGTCGCGCTGCCGGACGGCCGGGCGCTCGCCTTCAAGATCGAGGACGGCTCGGAGCGGGCCCGCGGCCCGGTGCTGGCGGCGGCGCTGCGCCGGCTCGGGGTGACCGGGGCCGACGACACCGTCGAGCGGATCGGCGCGGCCCCGCTGCTCGGCGGCGGCGTCCCGGTCGGCGAGGTCCGGGCGGCGTTCTGACCGCGGCGCTCGGGGTGCGGGCGGACCCGGGGCGGTGCACGGTGGACCGGGGGCCGTCGCACAGCTGAGGGAGTCCGCCATGACCGACCACGTGTACCGGGTGACCGAGATCGTCGGGTCCTCGCCCGAGAGCGTCGACGCCGCGATCCGCAACGCGGTGGAACGCGCCTCCCGGACGCTGCGCAACCTCGACTGGTTCGAGGTCGGGCAGGTCCGGGGCCACCTGGAGGACGGCCGGGTCAAGCACTACCAGGTGTGCATCAAGGTCGGCTTCCGGCTGGAGGACTGAGCGCCGGAGGACCGGGCGCCGGAGGCCCGGACCTCAGGACCTCCGGACCTCCGGACACGACAGGGGCCGGGCCGCGGACGAATCCGCGGCCCGGCCCCAAAGGCGTCCCGACTCAGATCGGAACGACGGCTCAGTGGCCGCCCTGCTCCGCCAGGCGCTTGACCGAAGCGGTGACCTCGGCCTCGGCCTCGACGCGGCCGACCCAGTTGGCACCCTCGACCGACTTGCCGGGCTCCAGGTCCTTGTAGACCTCGAAGAAGTGCTGGATCTCCAGGCGGTCGAACTCCGACACGTGGTGGATGTCGCGCAGGTGCTCCCAGCGCGGGTCGGTCGCCGGGACGCACAGCAGCTTGTCGTCGCCGCCGGCCTCGTCGGTCATGTGGAACATGCCGATGGCGCGGCACTTGATGAGGCAGCCCGGGAAGGTCGGCTCGTCCAGGATGACCAGGGCGTCCAGCGGGTCGCCGTCCTCGCCGAGCGTGCCCTCGACGTAGCCGTAGTCGGCCGGGTAGCGGGTCGAGGTGAAGAGCATCCGGTCGAGCCGCAGACGACCGGTCTCGTGGTCGACCTCGTACTTGTTACGAGAGCCCTTCGGGATTTCGATAAGGACGTCGAACTCCAACGGTGCCTCCAAGGTAGGGACTGACAGAATCCAAGTGTCTCCTACGGGAGTGAGTGCTCGGGAAAGGGGCCGGTCGGTGGGAGCTGGGGTGGGGGCGGCGCGCCGTCGCAGGGGGACGGCCGCCGGACTGTTCGGGGCGGCCCTGCTGGTCGTCGGGACGGTGCTGGGCGCGGGCGGTGCGTACGCCCAGCCGTCCCCCGGGCCGGGCGGGCACACCGCCGGACCGGGCGGGGACGACAACAGCCAGGGCGGCCGGGGGGACCTGGGCGACCAGGGGGGGCGGGACGGCCGCAAGGGCGAGCCGGGCCGGACCGAGCCGGGCCGGACCAGGCCCGCACCGGGCCAGAGCAGCGGCGGCCCCGGCCGCCGGGCCGAGCCGCCCGGCACCGCGGCCACCACCGCGCCCGGCGGCGGTTCGCCGGTCGCCCGCCCGGTGCCCGCGACGGGCGCCGTGCTGACCGGCGTCGACAGCGCTCCGGAGGGCGCCGTCCCCACCGCCCAGGGCCTCCAGCAGGCGCTCGCCCCGGCCCTCGCCGACCGGAGCCTGGGCACCGTGACCTTCGCCGTCGCGGACGCGGCCACCGGGCAACTCCTGTACGGCTCGGGGGAGAACACCCCGGCCACCCCCGCCTCCACCACCAAGCTGGCCACCTCGGTCGCCGCCCTGTCGCTGATCCCGGCCGACACCCGGCTCACCACCCGGGCGGTCCGCGGCGCGGACCCGGGCACCGTCACCCTGGTCGGCGGCGGGGACCCGACGCTCACCGCGCTGCGCGCCGACCAGGTGCAGATCGGCGACCAGCCCGCCGACGCCGACACCGCGCCCGCCTCGCTGGAGGAGCTCGCCCGGCAGACCGCGGCCGCCCTCAAGGCGGCCGGCACCGGCACCGTCAAGCTGGACTACGACCTCTCGCTGTACAGCGGTGGCCAGCCGCACCCGACGAACCCCGACAACCAGAACATCGCCCTGGTCGTCCCGCTGATGGTGGACGAGGCCAAGACCGACCCGAAGAGCCGGGAGGAGGCCCCGAACCGGGTCGCCGACCCGGCCAGGGCGGCCGCCGACGCCTTCGCCGCGCTGCTCGCCGCCCAGGGCGTCACCGTCGAGGGCAAGGCCAGGCCCGCCGCCGCCCCGGCCGCCGCCGACGCCCCGGTGCTCGGCCGGGTGGACTCCCCGACCGTCGCCCGGCTGATCGAACGGATGCTGACCACCTCCGACAACCAGCTCGCCGAGGCGATCGCCCGTCAGGTCGCCCTCGCCGGGCACCAGCCGGCCAGCTTCGAGGGCGCGGCGACCGCCGTCACCCAGGAGCTGACCAGGCTCGGCGTGCCGATGACCGGCGTGGTCCTCAACGACGGCAGCGGCCTGCACAAGGGCAACGCCATCCCGCCGGTGACGCTGGTCCGACTCCTCGCGCTGGCCGCCTCCGACCAGCACCCGACCCTGCGCCCGGTCCTCACCGGCCTCCCGGTCGCCGGCTTCACCGGGACCCTCGCCAAGCGCTACGGCTCCGGTTCCGGCGCCGCCGACGCGGCCGGCCTGATCCGCGCCAAGACCGGCACCCTCAGCAACGTCAACACCCTGGCCGGCACCGTCGTCGACGCCGACGGCCGGCTGCTCACCTTCGCCGTCATGACCAGCACCCAGGCTCCCGCCGACACCGCCCGCGCCGCCATGGACCGGATCGCCGCCCGCCTCACCTCCTGCGGCTGCCACTGACCCCGGGCCCGGCCGTCGGGGCGGTCCCCGGGCGGGGGCGCGGGCGCGCGAGGGGCGGGCAGAACAGCCGCGGGGCGGGTGGGACGGCCCGCCCGTCGGGCCGGCCGGGTGTTCCCGGCGGGTGACTGCCGCTGGTGGTGGGGAGCACGTACGGTGAAGGCATGACGAGCGCGAGTGGTGGGGCTGACATGGTCGACTGGAACCTCGCGGTCGCAACCGCGACCAGGTTGGTGCGGCCGGGGCCGGAGGTGAGCCGGGCCGAGGCGGCGGTGGTGGTCGCCGAGCTGCGCCGGCACGCGCTGGAGGCCGAGGAGCACGTGCGGGCCTTCACCGGGATGCGGTCGAGCAGTCTGACCGCGGCCGCCGCGACGCCGGTGCTCGTCGTGGACCGTCCGGGCTGGGTGCGGGCGAACGTGGCGGGCTTCCGCGCGGTCGTCCAGCCGCTGGTGGAGAAGCTCCAGGCGCGGCGGGCGAACAGTGCGGCGGCGGGCGTCTTCGGGGCGGTGGGGGAGAAGGCCACCGGGATCGAGGTCGGGGCGCTGCTGGCGTTCCTGTCCACCAAGGTGCTGGGCCAGTACGAGACCTTCGCCCCGGCCGAGCCCTCGCTGGAGGCGCCGGACAGCCCGGCGGCGCTGTTCGACAAGCCGCGGCTGGGCCCGGAGGGCCCGGGGCCGGGCCGGCTGCTGCTGGTGGCGCCGAACATCGTGCACGTCGAGCGGGAGCTGGACGTGGACCCGTCCGACTTCCGGCTCTGGGTCTGCCTGCACGAGGAGACCCACCGGACGCAGTTCACCGCGGTGCCGTGGCTGCGCGACCACATCCAGTCCGAGGTGCAGTCCTTCCTGGCCGAGACGGACGTCGACCCGGGCGCGCTGCTGGACCGGCTGCGCGACGCGGCGGGCGCGCTGGGCGGCGGCTTGCCGGGGACGGGCGCCCGGGAGAGCCGGGACGGCGCCTCCGCCGGGAACCTGCTGGAGGTCGTCCAGACGCCCGCGCAGCGGGAGATCCTGGGCCGGCTGACGGCGGTGATGTCGCTGCTGGAGGGTCACGCGGACGTGGTGATGGACGGCGTCGGCCCGGCCGTGGTGCCGACGGTGGCGGAGATCCGGGAGAAGTTCCAGCAGCGCCGCGACCGGGGGGCGAACCGGCTCGACCTGGTGCTGCGCCGGCTGCTCGGGATGGACGCCAAGCTGCGGCAGTACCAGGACGGCACGGTGTTCGTCCGGGCCGTGGTGGAGCAGGTCGGCATGGAGGGGTTCAACCGGGTGTGGACGTCCCCGAACACCCTGCCGACCAAGGACGAGATCCACGACCCGGCCGCCTGGGTCGCCCGGGTCGCCCGCTGAGTCGCGGACCCCGATCGGGCATTCCCGGCACGCGGCGGGACCGTCGTCGGTCGGCGGCGGTCAAACCCGCTCGTACGAGTGGTCCAATCAGGCAGGGGGTGGGTGAAGATACGTTTCTCCATTCACCCGAACGTGGGACGGTGGTCGTACCGGTGGCGCGGGTGGCGTAGCGGGTCGCCACTATCTGCCACCATCTGTGAGCGCCCGGTAACGCGGCGCTATGCAGCTGTGCGGCCCCGGCCGCCCGCCGCAGTCCTGTCCCCTCCGTCGAGGAGTCGTCCGCCGTGGGCCCTCACCCCGCCGTCGCCGCGATACGCCTGGCCGTTCGCCGTACGCTCACCGACCTCGTCGCCGAGGCCGGTTCCACCTTCACCGCGCCCGTGCGCGAGCCCCGCGAGCGTCCGGCCGGGACGCCGCTGGTGGGTGCCGCCGTCGGCACCACCCTGATCGGCAACGCCGCCCGCCACCCCTCCGGGCTGCCCCGCACCCCGGCCGCCCCCGGCTCGCCGCTGGTCCTGGTCGCCGTCAGCGGCGGCGCGGACTCCATGGCGCTGGCCATCGCCGCCGCCTTCGAGGCCCCCAAGATCGGCCTGCGGGTCGGCGCCGTCACCGTCGACCACGGCCTCCAGGACGGCTCCGCCGACCGGGCCGCCCAGGTGGCCGAGCGGCTGCGCTCGCTGGGCCTGGACCCGGTCGAGGCGGTCCCGGTGCGGGTCGGCCGGGCCGGCGGCCCGGAGGCCGCCGCCCGGGACGCCCGCTACGCCGCCCTGGACGAGGCCGCCGAGCGGCACGGCGCGATCGCGGTGCTGCTCGGCCACACCCGGGACGACCAGGCCGAGACCGTGCTGCTGGGGCTGGCCCGCGGCTCCGGCTCCCGGTCGCTGGCCGGGATGCCGGCCCAGAAGGGCCGCTACCGCCGCCCGCTGCTGGAGCTGGACCGGGCTGCCACCCGGCAGGCCTGCTCCGCCCAGGCGATCCCGGTCTGGGACGACCCGCACAACTGTGATCCCGCCTACACCCGCTCGCGGGTCCGCCACGAGGTGCTGCCGGTGCTGGAGAAGCACCTGGGCGGCGGCGTGGTGGAGGCGCTGGCCCGCACCGCCCGGCTGTTCCGCGACGACGCCGACGCCCTCGACCAGTGGGCCTCCCTGGCGGAACGCGACCTCCGTACGGGCGAGGGCGCCCTGGACGCCGTGAAACTGGCCGAACTGCCGCCCGCCGTACGGCGCCGGGTGCTGCGCCGGGCCGCGCTGCGCGCGGGCTGTCCGGCCGGGGACCTGTTCGCCCGTCACCTGGAGACGGTGGACCTGCTGGTCACCGGATGGCGGGGCCAGGGGCCGCTGCACCTACCCGGGGGCGTCGAGGCGACCCGCAGGTGTGGCACGCTGGTCTTTCGGCGGCAGGGCGACTGAGGGCGAGGCATGTCCCGGGGGAGCCGGCCGTCGGCCACACATACCCCGAACGTTTGAGGACGTATCCCCGGTGGACCAGAACGACATGGGCGCTGACCTCGCGAAGGTGCTCATCAGCAAGGACGAGATCGACGCCAAGCTCCAGGAGCTGGCCGAGCGCATCGACCGGGACTACGCAGGCAAGGACCTGCTGATCGTCGGCGTCCTCAAGGGGGCCGTGATGGTCATGGCCGACCTGGCCCGGGCCCTGCACTCGCAGGTCACCATGGACTGGATGGCCGTCTCCTCCTACGGCATGGGGACCAAGTCCTCCGGCGTGGTGCGGATCCTGAAGGACCTGGACACCGACATCGCCGGCCGGGACGTCCTGATCGTCGAGGACATCATCGACTCCGGTCTGACGCTGTCCTGGCTGCTGGGCAACCTGGGCTCGCGCGGCCCGGCCTCGCTGGAGGTCTGCACCCTGCTCCGCAAGCCGGACGCGGCCAAGGTCGAGATCGACGTGAAGTACGTCGGCTTCGACATTCCGAACGAGTTCGTGGTGGGCTACGGCCTGGACTACGCGGAGAAGCTGCGTAACCTCCCCTTCATCGGCACCCTCGCCCCGCACGTCTACGGCGGTTGAGGGCCCCGTTCGGGCTACGGGCGGGAACAGTAGGTTGTTCCCGCCCGTTGGACCGGGGGACAAAGAACCAAAGCCGTCTCGCCGTGCTCCCGCCACGGGTGGGTCCCACTGCGGTACGGTCCAATAAACCGCTCTTCACATGAGCACCGATTCCGGATGCGCCGCGGCCCCCAGCCTCCCGGCGCCGCTGAGTGGCAGGAGGGACGGGGCGGCAACGCCCCGCATGGATGGACGTCAAGCGATACTTCCGTGCGCCGATCATGTGGATCGTGCTGGCCGTCCTCGCCGTCATCGTTTTGATGCAGGTCGTTTCGGACTCGAACGGCTACAAGACGGTGGACACCGGTCAGGTCGTTGCCGCGATCGATGCGCACAACGTCAAGTCGGCGCAGATCACCACCGGTGACTCGAACACGATCAAGATCCAGCTGAAGGACGGCGCCACGCTGTCCCCCGCCGGTTCGGGCAAGGCCCCGTCCGGCACCAAGTTCCAGGCCTCGTACATCGGTGACCAGGGCGTCGCGATCGCCGACAAGCTCCAGTCGCAGATGAACGACAAGAGCAGCGCCCTCACCGAGGGCTACACGGTCAGCCCCGAGAAGCAGAGCACCTTCGTCAGCCTGCTGCTGTCGATGCTGCCGATCGTGATCATCGTCCTGGTCTTCCTGTTCCTGATGAACCAGATGCAGGGCGGCGGCTCCCGCGTCATGCAGTTCGGCAAGTCCAAGGCCAAGCTGCTGACCAAGGACACCCCGAAGACCACCTTCGCCGACGTCGCCGGCGCGGACGAGGCGGTCGAGGAGCTCCACGAGATCAAGGAGTTCCTCCAGGAGCCGGCCAAGTTCCAGGCCGTCGGCGCCAAGATCCCCAAGGGCGTGCTGCTCTACGGCCCGCCCGGTACCGGCAAGACCCTGCTGGCGCGTGCCGTCGCGGGCGAGGCCGGGGTGCCGTTCTACTCCATCTCCGGCTCCGACTTCGTCGAGATGTTCGTCGGCGTCGGTGCCAGCCGGGTCCGCGACCTGTTCGAGCAGGCCAAGGCGAACGCCCCGGCGATCGTCTTCGTCGACGAGATCGACGCCGTCGGCCGGCACCGCGGTGCGGGCCTCGGCGGTGGCCACGACGAGCGCGAGCAGACCCTCAACCAGCTGCTGGTCGAGATGGACGGCTTCGACGTCAAGGGCGGCGTGATCCTGATCGCGGCGACCAACCGCCCCGACATCCTGGACCCGGCGCTGCTGCGCCCGGGCCGCTTCGACCGCCAGATCGCGGTGGAGCGTCCCGACCTCCAGGGCCGACTGGACATCCTCAAGGTGCACCAGAAGGGCAAGCCGATCGCGCCCGACGTCGACATGTCGGCCGTCGCCAAGCGCACCCCGGGCTTCACCGGTGCGGACCTCTCGAACGTGCTCAACGAGGCCGCGCTGCTGACCGCCCGCTCGGATAAGAAGCTGATCGACAACGGCATCCTGGACGAGGCGATCGACCGCGTCGTGGCGGGTCCGCAGAAGCGCACGCGGATCATGTCCGACAAGGAGAAGAAGATCACCGCGTACCACGAGGGCGGTCACGCCCTGGTCGCGGCGGCCTGCCAGTACAGCGACCCGGTGCACAAGATCACCATCCTGTCCCGCGGTCGGGCCCTCGGCTACACCATGGTGCTGCCGGACGAGGACAAGTACTCCACCACCCGCAACGAGATGCTCGACCAGCTGGCCTACATGCTGGGCGGGCGCGCGGCGGAGGAGCTGGTCTTCCACGACCCGACCACCGGTGCCTCGAACGACATCGAGAAGGCCACCGCCACGGCGCGGGCCATGGTCACCCAGTACGGCATGACCGAGCGCCTGGGCGCGATCAAGTTCGGCTCCGACAACTCGGAGCCGTTCCTGGGCCGCGAGATGGGCCACCAGCGCGACTACTCGGAAGAGGTCGCCGGGCTGGTCGACGAAGAGGTCAAGAAGCTCATCGAGAGCGCGCACAACGAGGCCTGGGAGATCCTGGTCGAGAACCGCGACGTGCTCGACAACCTGGTTCTGGAGCTCCTGGAGAAGGAGACCCTGAACAAGGAGCAGATCGCCGAGATCTTCGCCCCGATCGTCAAGCGCCCGCACCGGCCGGCCTGGACGGGCTCCGCCCGCCGCACGCCGTCCACCCGGCCGCCGGTGCAGTCGCCGAAGGAGCTGGCGCTCACCAACGGCGCCGCGGCCTCCTCGGACACCGCGCCGGTCGACATCGTGAAGCTCCCGCCGCTGCCGGCCACCGAGCCGCCGACCGAGGGCTGACCGGGCTTCCCGGTAGGGAATGGTTGCCGCGTCACCAGGGTTTGTACCCTGGAGGCGCGGCATCCGTGCTGTTCAGCCAGAGTTCTTCCCACAACTAAGCGAGGCCCGCATGATCGACCCGGTGACGCTCGACGGTCCGCCCGCCGTCGGGACCTTCGACCAGAAGCGGGCCGAGAACGCCATCCGCGAGCTGCTGCTCGCCGTCGGGGAGGACCCGGACCGCGAGGGCCTGCTGGAGACCCCGGCCCGGGTCGCGCGGGCCTACAAGGAGATATTCGCGGGCCTGTGGCAGGAGCCCGAGGACGTCCTGACCACCACCTTCGACCTCGGTCACGACGAGATGGTGCTGGTCAAGGACATCGAGCTGACCTCGGTCTGCGAGCACCACCTGGTGCCGTTCCGCGGCGTCGCGCACGTCGGGTACATCCCGTCCCCCAACGGCAAGATCACCGGGCTGTCCAAGCTCGCCCGGCTGGTCGACGTCTACGCCCGCCGCCCCCAGGTGCAGGAACGGCTGACCAGCCAGGTGGCCGACGCGCTGATGCGGATCCTGGAGCCGCGCGGGGCGATCGTCGTGGTCGAGTGCGAGCACATGTGCATGTCGATGCGCGGCATCCGCAAGCCCGGCGCCAAGACCATCACGTCCTGCGTGCGCGGCCAGCTGCGCGACCCGGCCACCCGGGCCGAGGCGATGAGCCTCATCATCGGCCGGTAGCGCCGAAGGGCCGACCGGGCGGTACGACTCAGGGCACCTCGGGCTCCGCGTGCGGCGGAGCCGGGGTGCCCAGTGCGTTCCGGCGCTCCGGCATCCGCAGCGTGACCATCCGCCGCCAGCCGTAGGCCCGGTCGTACAGGTAGAGCGCGTGCACCCCGAGGGTCACCAGAGCCAGCTGCCAGCGGGACCAGCGCAGGATCCGCGCCATCCGGGCGGTGACGGCGAGCCCGACGTCCCGGTGGGTGCGGATCTCGCCGCGGGCGGTGGTCTCCAGGGCGTGCCGGATGTACGGGCCGTGGCCCTGGGCGGCCAGCCGCAGCAGCTCCTCGTGGCAGTACGCGAGGTGGTTGTCCTCGTCGGCGGAGATCATCCGCATCGCCCGGCCGAGCTCGGGGTCGTCCCCGTACACCCTGACCAGCTGGCGCATCTGCTCGGCGGCGCGCTGCTCGGTGACCCGGCTGTGCGCGAGGTAGGTGATGATCTCGCGCTCGGTCAGCGGGGCGTCGCCGGTCAGCCGCTCGTGGGAGAGGCCGACGCCCTGGCGCTCCAGCAGCATGCAGTAGTCGGCCTCGTCCGGGACGGGCACCCTGGGCAGGCCGCGCTTGTGCAGCAGCTGGGTGAAGATCCGGCCGTGCTTGCGCTCGTCCGCGCCGTGCCGGGCGACCTTCGGGGCGAGCACCGGGTCCCGGGTGAGGGCGGTGATCCGCTCGTTCTCCCAGCCGCCCTGGTCCTCGCCACCGGCCGCGATGCTGCAGAACAGCTGGTAGGCCTGGTCGTTCCGGTAGATCTCGTTGAAGAGCGATCTGGTGCTCAGCACGGCGCCTCCTGCGCGGATCCGGGGCGGGGGGGCGGCGGCGGCGCGCGCCGCCCCCGCCCCCGCCGGGCGGCCGCCGCGCCGCGCCCCGGCCGCTCAAGACCGGGTGGGGGTCGCCGGCGTGGTTGTCCACGTCCCCCCCCCCCCCGCGCCGGACCGCGCACTGGGTGCAGAGCGTCACCGAGCCGGACTCCAGGATCGACTCCAGGCCATCCTGCCGATCCGCGGCAAGATCCTGAACGTCGAGAAGGCCCGGATCGACAAGGTGCTGCAGAACACCGAGGTCCAGGCGCTG
>NZ_JBEOSV010000065.1:0-17629 GCF_040303245.1 Kitasatospora sp. NPDC096077
CACGCCGCCCCGGGAGGTGTCCGCGAAGGCCTGGCCGCTGCCGAGGGCGAGCAGGGCGGCGGCGGCAGCACCGACGGCGATGCGCTTGAGCATGGCCTGGGCGCCGCCCGCGGTGACCACCCCGGGCAGGGTCCAGCCGGGGAACGGCAGCTGCCGCTCGTAGGCCCCGGTGGCGAGCAGCACGGTCCGGGCCCGGACGGTGGCCCGGTCGCCGCTCTCCGGCCCGCGGGTGACGTGCACCGCGAAGCCGTCGTCGGTCCGCTCCAGCGCCCACACCTGGTGGCCGCCGCGGAAGTCCACCCGGTCGTGGGCGGCCAGCCGCCCGGCCAGCCCGGCGTAGACCGACCAGCCGTGGTGCAGCCGGTCCGGCCGGGCCGCGCCCAGGCCCGGCGCCGGGTGCCGGTAGTACTGCCCGCCGGTGCTCTGCCCGCCGTCCAGCAGGACGCAGCGCAGCCCCAGGTCGGCGGCGGTGACGGCGGCGGCCAGCCCGGCGGGCCCGGCACCCACCACGGCGAGGTCGTAGGCCCCCGACGGCCCGAACGGCTCAGACGGCCCGAACGGCTCAGACGGCGAGGTCGGCACGGCCGTGGCCCTCCTGGGTGGTGACGACGGTGCCCGGCTCGGCGGGCACCAGGCAGGTGCGCTGGTTGGGCCGACCGTCCACGGTGGCCAGGCAGTCGAAGCAGGCCCCGATCCCGCAGAACACCCCGCGCGGACGCCCGCCGACCCTGGTGGTGCGCCAGGCGAGCACGCCGTCGGCCCAGAGCGCGGCGGCGATCGACTGCCCGGGCAGGGCCCGGACGGGCCTCCCGTCGAACTCGATGTGGTGGGCGGGGCCGGGTGCGGCCTCGACCAGCCCGGCGGGGGTGCGGCGACGCGTCACCGGCTTCTCCAATCCATGGAACGGTACGAGGGGTCTCAGGCGGCCGGGAACCGGTCCGCCCGGAACGGCGCTAGGTCCAGCTCCGGCCGTTTCCCGGTCAACTGCTCGCTGATCAGCAGCCCGGTGGCCGGCGCCAGCCCGATCCCGGCGCCCTCGTGCCCGCAGGCGTGGTGGAGCCCGGGCACCCGGGGATCCTCCCCGACGGCCGGCAGGTGGTCCGGCAGGTACGGGCGGAACCCCCGGTAGGTGCGCATCACGACGACCTCGGCGAGCACCGGGAACAGCTCCGCGGCCTGGACGGCGAGCCGGCGCAGCACCTCCTGGGAGAGGGTGCGGTCGAAGCCGACCCGCTCCCGGCTGGCACCGATCAGCACCGGCCCGCCCGGGGTCCCCTCGACCACGGCGGAGGTCTGCAGCCCGGCCGAGCCGCTGGCCACGTCGGCCACGTAGTCGGCGGCGTACACCTTGTGCCGGACCAGCCGCGGCAGCGGCTCGGTGACCAGGACGAAGCCGCGCCGGGGCAGCACCGGCAGCCGCACCCCGGCGAGCGCGGCCAGCTCACCGCCCCAGGTGCCGGCCGCGTTGACCACGGCGGGCGCGGCCAGGCGGCGCCGGTCGGTCCGCACCCCGCGCACCGCGCCGTCCGGCCCCCGGTCGACGGCGATCACGCTCTCCCCGGTGAACAGTTCGGCGCCCATCCGACGGGCCTCGCGCAGCAGGTGGGCGGCGGCCAGGGCGGGCTGCACCTGGGCGTCCTGCGGGTACCGGAAGCCGCCCGCCAGTCCGGGGGCGAGGTGCGGCTCCAGCTCGCGCAGCCGCTCGGCCGGGACCTCCTCGGCCTCGACCCCGGCCGCCAGCTGTCCGGCGGCGAAGCTCCGCAGCGCCTGCTGCCCGGCGGCCGTCGAGGCGACCACCACGCCGCCCTTGGCCTCGTACTCCATCGCCGGGCCGAGGTCCTCGGCGAGTTCGCGCCAGAGCCGGGTGCTGAGCAGGGCGAGGTCGAGCTCGGGGCCGGGTTCCTTGTCCGAGACCAGCAGGTTGCCCTCGCCCGCCCCGGTGGTGCCCCCGGCCACCGGCCCGCGGTCGACGACGGCGACGGCGAGCCCGGCGCGGGCGGCGTAGTAGGCGCAGGCGGCGCCGACCACTCCGGCGCCGACCACGACGACGTCCAGGGGAGGTCTGTGGGTCTTCAGCACGTCAGTAATATGTCACATGCCATCCACCGTGCCAAGAGCACAGATCCCCCGAAATGAACCCCAAAGGAACCGCCCGCCCGGGAGACGGAAAGCCGGGAGCAGGAAGCCGGGATACGGAAACGGCCCCGGCCCTCCGCACGAGGCGAAGGACCGGGGCCGCCGGACCCAACCGGTCAACCGGTCAACCGGCTCAGGTGATGTCGTCCATCTGCTCCCGGCGCGCGGTCGGCACCGGGGCCGCACCCGCCGCCGGGGTCGAGGAGGCCTGGACCAGCTCCGCACCGGCCACCGGCTGCACCGAGAGGTCCACGTGCGAGGCCTCCTCGTCGTCCAGGTCGGCGTCCGGGTTGTTCCGGCGCTTGCGCCGGTCGTTCATGATCGCGATGCCCACCGCGACGAAGTAGAGCGCCCAGATCGGCGCGGCCAGCGTCAGCATGCTCACCGGGTCGGCGCTCGGGGTGGCGAAGGCCGCGAACACCGTGATGCCCATGACCATGCCGCGCCACCAGCCGAGCAGCCGCTTGCCGGTGATCATCCCGACCTGGTTCAGCATCACCAGCAGCAGCGGGAACTCGAAGGCCAGGCCGAAGACCAGCACCATCCGGGTCGCGATGTCGAGGTAGTCCTCGGGCGGCAGGATCGGCGTGGTGTTGTTCGGGGTGAACGAGATCAGCACGTCGACCGTGGTCGGCAGCACCAGGATCGCCACGGACACACCGGCCAGGAACAGCGGCGCCCCGCAGGCCATGAAGACGATCGCGTACTTCTTCTCGTGCTTGTGCAGCCCGGGCGCGATGAAGGCCCACACCTGGTACAGCCAGATCGGCACGGTCGCCACCACGCCGGCCGTCAGCGAGACCTTCAACATCCAGGTGAAACCGGCGGTCAGACCGATGTTGGAGACCTGGGCGCACTTGCCGTGGTACTGGCTCGCCGTCTCGACGGTGCAGCGCGGCAGCGGCTCCAGCAGGAAGTCCTCGATCTGCTTGTGGTAGATCGCCGCGATGATGGTGATCACCACGATCGCCAGGACCGACTTGACCACGCGGTTGCGCAGTTCCCGCAGGTGGTCGGCGAGGGCCATCCGCCCCTCAGGATCCTTGGGCGCCTTCTGCGGCGCCTTGGAGAGCTTGCTCAACCCCGGTCCTCAACTCGTGCGTCGAGGCCCGCCGGTCGACGGGCCTCCGTGGTCGCGTACGTCGCGTACGTCGCGTGCGCCATGTGCTTCGGGTACGTCGGGCACCTCACCCGCGGCACGCTCAGTGCGGGCGGTCGCCGCCGGGCGTTCCCGGACCGGCGCCGGGCTCGGCCACCGGACGGGCCGTGGCCGAGGCCCCCGGAGCGGACTGGACGGTCCTGGCCGCGGGCTCCGCCGAGACCTGCGGCTGGGCGGGCGGCGCGGACTGCGCGCCGCCGTCCGGCTCGTTCTCCGAGCGCATCGCCTTGGCCTCGCTCTTCAGGATCCGCATCGACTGCCCCAACGAGCGTGCCAGCTCGGGCAGCCGCTTGGCTCCGAACAGCACGATGGCAACCACCACGACCACCACGATCGCGGTCATCGAGAAGCGCATGCGCCGACCACCTTCTGCATCCGCGGCCCGGCGGGCCGCCCGTCGCGGATGGTAACCGCTGCGGGTGACGTCCCGACGAAGGCCGCCCGAACAGGACAGCGGCCCCCGGTTCGCAGTTCAGGAGCCACTTGAGAGCGTAACCCGCCCCTACCTCCGAGCAGCAGCCCCCGTACCGCCGACGTCCTCGCTGTGCTAACGGTTCCGCCGTGCCGGACCGGACAGCACGCCGCACCGGACCGGCCCTAGCGGTTCGGCTGCGCCGCCGGTACCGCCGAGGCCAGCTCCCCCGCCGCCTCGGTCAGCGCCCGCGCGGCCGCGTCCACGCCCTTGGCGAGCGCCCGCACGTCCAGCCAGAGCCGGATCGCGAGGACCCCGAGGACCAGCAGGCCCGCGGTGGCGAGCAGGACGGCGGCGACGAGCATCCAGGACATGCGCCCACCCTATACGGGCCGGAAAACGGCCCCCACGGACACCAGGTCCTGTCCGGCCGGACAGGACCTAGCCCTCCGCCGGAACGAGCCGCATGGTGCGCACGCCCGCCGCGGTGAGCGCCTCGACGATCTTCTCCCCGGCCGGCTTGCGCACCGCCGCCCCGCAGAGCGGGCAGCCGAAGCTGTAGTGGGCCTGCGCCGGGGTCCGGCCGAGGGTCAGCCGGAACTCCTCGGCCGGGAGTTCGATCTTCTCCCGGCACTGCGAGCAGTACACCTTGAATCTCGTCCCGGGCTCCACCGCTCAGGCCCGCCCCTCCCCGTAGGCGGCCAGCGCCTCCCGCGCGGCCGAGCGCGCCTGCTCGGCCAGTTCGGGCGGCGAGACGATCCGGCCGTCCCGGCCCAGCCGCAGCGCCAGCGGGCGCAGCTGGGAGGGGTCGGCGCTGCGCAGGGTGATCCGCAGTCCGCCGTCGGGCAGTTCCTCGGCCCGGTCGTGGGTGTAGTACTCGGCGACCCAGCGGCCGCCGGAGGAGACCTCCACCACCACCTCCGGGTCGTCCGCCGCCGGGTTGACCAGCCCGCCGCTCAGGTCGCGCGGCTCACGCCGGGGCGGGTCGGCCGGGACGTCCAGGACGCGGATCTCGGCGACCCGGTCCAGCCGGAACATCCGGTGGTCCTCCGAGGTGCGGCACCAGGCTTCCAGGTAGGTGTGGCCCTCGGTGAGCAGCCGGATCGGGTCGACCTCGCGCTCGGTCATCCCGCCGCGCCCGTGCGAGTAGTAGCGCAGCCAGAGCCGGCGGCCCTCGCTGAGCGCGCGGTCGATGTCGGCGAAGACGTGGCTCTCGGCCTCGAAGGTCACGCCGACCCGGGCGCTGCCCTCGGCGCTCTCCCCCGCCGCGTTCTCGATCTTGGCGACGGCCCGGGTGAGCGCCTCCCGGTCCCCGGCCCGCAGGCCCGGCAGCCCGGCCACCGCCCGTGCGGCGACCAGCAGCGCGGTGGCCTCGTCAGCGGCCAGCCGCAGCGGCTGGGCCACGTCGTCGACGTTGTGCCACCAGATCCGCTCGCCGTCGGTGTCGATGTCGAGCAGGTCGCCGCCGCGGAAGCTGGTGCCGCACATCGGCAGCACGTTGAGGTCCCCGATCAGCTCGCGCTCGCTGATCCCGAACGCCCGGGCCACCTCGGCGACCTCGGCCCCCGGCCGCTCGCGCAGGTAGGTGACCAGCGACAGCATCCGTCGCGTCTGGTCGATGGCGTTACTCATGCGTCCACCTCGCTACGCTCGGCGGGCGCTTCGCACAGTACGCACCTTCCGATGGTTCGCTCGCTCACGCGTCCGCTCCTTCAAGCCCCGCGACCGCCCGCAGCCGGTCGACCACATCCGCCCGCAGCTCCTCCGGCCCGAGCACCAGCACGTCCGGCCCGAACTCCGCGAGATCGGCGCCCAGCCCGTTGCCGTACGGGATCTCCAGCTCGTCCCAGCCCTCGTCCACCCGAGCGCTGCTCAGCGCCTTGGTGCGCAGCGGGAAGCCGGCGCCCCGGCGGACCCGGACGGTCGCGGTGGCGGTGGCCCCCTCACCGGCGAACTTGGCCACGGTGGCGCGGACGTCCACGTGCTCCGGCACGGTGCCGAGGAAGGCCCCGGTCCTGGCCTTCACCCTGCCGGTGATCCGGCTGAGCCGGAACACCCGGGCGTCGCCGCGGTCCCGGTCGTACCCGGCCAGGTACCAGTGCCCGCGCCAGCACTCCAGCGCCCACGGCTCGACGCTGCGCTGCTCGACGGCGGCGGCACCGGCCTTGCGGTACTCGAAGGTGACCGGACGGCGGTCCCGGGCGGCGGTGAGCAGCGGCTCGAACGCGGCCTCCCGGGCGGGGATCCGCGGCTCCAGGGCGGTTCGGCCCTCGGCCTCGGTGAACGGCACCCCGGCCGCGCGGAGCTTCTGCAGCGCGCCGCTGGCCGCGCCGGACATCTTGGCCTGCTGCCAGACCCGGGCCGCCAGGGTCAGCGCGGCGGCCTCCTCGGCGTCCAGCGCGATCTCCGGCAGCCGGTTGCGGTCGGCGCGGGCCAGGTAGCCGAGCTCGCCGTCCAGCGTGCTCTCGTCGACGTCGATCACCAGGCCGAGCTCGCGCAGGTCGTCCTTGTCCCGCTCGAACATCCGGTTGAAGGCGTCCTCGCTGCTGTTCTGCCAGGCCTCGCGGTACGCCTCGATGGATTCCCGCAGCTCCTTCTTGGAGAGCGGACGTCTGGTGTTCATCAGGCACAGGGCGAGATTCATCAGCCGCTCTGCCTTGGCGATCGCCATCGCTGACCCTTCCGGTGTGCCGCGCCGCGCGCGGGGTGCGCCAACCGGGAGATCCTCACCCGGCGGGACCGACCGTACCGGTAGCGGTACGCACTGCAAAAGCCGCGTCCCGAAACACCGGTGCCCCGGACCCCGGGCGGGGTTCGGGGCACCGTTCCGGCGGGCTCAGACGGCCAGCAGGTCGACCACGAAGATCAGGGTCGAGTGCGGCGGGATGGCCGAGGTCGGCGACTGGGCGCCGTACGCCAGGTGCGACGGGATGGTCAGCTCGCGACGGCCGCCGACCTTCATGCCGACGACGCCCCGGTCCCAGCCCTTGATGACCCGGCCGCCGCCCAGCGGGAAGCGGAACTCGTTCGGGCTCCGGTTCCAGCTCGCGTCGAACTCCTCACCGGTCTCGAAGGTCACGCCCACGTAGCGGACGCTGACCATCTGGCCCGACTTGGCCTCGTCGCCGTCACCGACGACGATGTCGCGGATCTGCAGCTCGGTCGGGGCGTCGCCGATCGGGAAGTCGATCTCGGGCTTCTCGTTCAGGTTCACAGCCATGGTCCCTCTTCTCACGTTCGCAATTCCACACACGACCAAGCGGCGGGCGCCCGCACCAGGTCCGGTCAGGACCACGGTACGGGCGCCCGCCGCCCGTCGGGACCGGCCACGCGGCCGGTCCCGAAGGTCACACGCCCACCATTGTCACCCGAAAAGCGGATCAGCCCTGACCGGCGTCGAGGATGTCCACCACGAAGACCAGGGTCGCGCCGGGCGGGATGTCGCCCTGGCCCTTGTCCCCGTAGCCCAGCGAGGCCGGGATGACCAGCTCGACCCGGCTGCCGACGGTCTGGCCGACCAGCCCCTGGTCCCAGCCCTGGATGACCTGGCCGCCGCCGACCGGGAAGGAGAACGCCTGGCCCTTGCTGAGCGAGGAGTCGAAGACCTTGCCGTCCTTGGCGAGCGCGCCGGTGTACTGGACGACGACCTTCTCGCCCTTCTCCACCGCCGGCCCGGTGCCCTTGATCAGGACGTGGGTCTTCAGCTCGGTCGGGTCCTTGGCGCCGGCCACCGGGGTGATCTCGGCCGGCTTCTTGCCGTTGTCCTTGACCTGCGGGAAGTCCGCCGGCGGCGGGGTGACGGTACCGCTCACCACGGCGTCGGGCGCGCTGGCGTTGCGGATGTCGATCACGAAGATCAGGTCGTCCTTGGCGCCGATCGACATGTCCGGCTTGCCCTGGGCGCCGAAGGCGGCGGCCGGCGGGGCCACCACCAGCACCCGGCTGCCGGCCTTCTTCCCCATCACGGCCTGGTCCAGCGCCGGGATCAGCGAGTCGGTGCCGGCCTGGAAGATCTGCGGCTTGCCCTTGTCGTCGTACGAGCTCGGGATGTCCTTGCCGGTGTTCCAGTCCTTGGCGGTGTAGTCCACCGAGGTCCAGGTGTTCTTGTCCACCTTGGGGCCGTTGCCCTCGGACAGCACCTTCACCACGAAGGAGCCGTCGGAGGCCTCACCCGGCACCTGGATGTCGGCCTTCTTGCCGAAGTCCCCGACCACGGTCGGCAGCACCTTGGCGCTGTCCTTGATCGGCGGCACCGGCTCGGCGGTCGGGGTGGGCGGCGCGCTCTTGGTGGCGTCCGGCTTGGCCGCCGCCGCGTCGTCCTTGGAGCCGTCCTTGTTGACCATGTACAGGGTGACGCCGCTGCCGACCAGCAGCAGGGCGATCACGGTGCCGAGGATCACGCCCAGCCGGCCGACGCCGGGCGGGTTCTCGTCGTACCCGGCCTCCGAGCTGTCGGCCTTGCGCACGTTGCTGGCGAAGATCTGCGGGGCGTCGTCCTCGTCCGTCTTGGTCCCGCCGGCCGGCCGCGGCTTCTCGCCGGGCTGTGCCCAGCCGGCCTGCTGCGCCAGGATCGCCGGGGGGACGACGATCGACTCGCGGTCCGCGGCGACCTGGCCGCCGGGGCGGGAGGCGGCCGGGTCACCCGCAGGGCTGTCGTTCGCCGCGGTGCCGGCCCCGCCCGGGCTCGGCGTCTTCTCAGTCATGACTCCCCATCCATCTCGCCACGAGGTCTTCCAGGTCTGCGACCGGCGTGGTTCCCGCCGGTCTGCCGCCGCACGGTCCGCCCCCGGACCTCGGCGCCGGGCGGCGCCTGCCACAGTGCGAGGGCAGTATGACAGCTCAGGATGAGGGCGGACGCTTCGTTGTACGAGCGTCCGCCCAAGCGTACGGAATCCTCCCGACGACTTCCTAGACCGTCTGCTACACGGCTTCCAGAATGTCGATCACGAAGACCAGCGTGGAGTTCGGCGGAACCGCCCCCTGGGCCTGGTCCTTGTACCCGAGCGCCGGCGGCACCACCAGCAGCACCCGGCTGCCCACGGTCTGCCCGACCAGCCCCTTGTCCCAGCCCTCGATCACGCTGCCGGTGCCGATCTGCACCGCCTGCGCGCCGCCGTGCGTCCAGGAGGCGTCGAACTGCTGCCCGTTGCTCCACAGCACCCCGGTGTACTGCACCACCAGGGTCTGTCCGCTCTTGACCTGCTTGCCCTCGCCCTTGATCAGCACCGCCTGCTGGAGGTCGGTGGGCGCGGCCTGCCCGGCCGGGACGGTGATCCCCACCGGCGCCTTGCCGTTGTCCTTGACCTGCGGCAGCGTCGCGGCCGCCTGGGTCATGGCGCCGGTCAGCGTGGAGTCCTGCGGCAGGCTCTCCACGATGTCCAGTACGAAGACCACGGTGTCGCCCTTGTTCACGCCCAGCTGGCTGGAGCCCTGCTCGCCGAAGGCCGCCGCCGGCGGCGCCACCACCAGCAGCCGGGTGCCCACCTTCTTGTCGATCACGGTCTGGTCGAACGCCGGCACCAACTGCCCGCTGCCGGCCTGGTAGAGCTGCGGCTTGCCGCTCGGGTCGTACGAGCTGGCCAGGTCCTTGCCGGTGGTCCAGTCCTTCGCCGTGTAGTTGACGGTCACCCAGTCGCCCTTGCCGACCGTCGAGCGCTCCCCGTCGACCACGGTGTTCACCACGAACTGGCCGCTGGGCTGCTGCCCCTCGGGGATGGTGATGGTGGCCTTGCTGCCGAAACCGCCACCCGAAAGAGTGGGCATCGGGGACGCCTCACCCACCGGTGCGGGCACCGTCGGCGCGGCACTCGCCGTGGACGGCGTCGCCGGTCCGGCCGCCTTGGGCGAACTGGTGCACGCGACGGCGAGCAACAGCGGCAGGGTGAGAAGCAAACCGGCGGTGCGGCGCACGGTGGTCCTAACTGTCGGTCGAACTCGGCTCCCCCCGAATCGAGCGACAGCGTATGCCCGGCATGCGTCCGGCCCCGGTAGACACCACCGGGGCCGGTCAACGCGTGGGGCACGGCACACGCCGCACGGTCACATGCCCGCGATCAGCTTCTCCACCCGCTCGTCCACCGAACGGAACGGGTCCTTGCAGAGCACCGTGCGCTGCGCCTGGTCGTTCAGCTTCAGGTGCACCCAGTCCACCGTGAAGTCCCGGCGCTGCTCCTGCGCCCGGCGGATGAAGTCCCCGCGCAGCCGGGCCCGGGTGGTCTGCGGCGGGATCGACTTGGCCTCGAAGGTCTTGAGGTCGGTGGTCACCCGCTTCGCCTGGTTCTTGCCCTGGAGCAGGTAGAACAGGCCGCGGCGGCGGTGGATGTCGTGGTACGCCAGGTCGATCTGGGCCACCCGCGGGTTGGACATGCTCATCTGGTGCTTCTCGCGGTAGCGCTCGATGAGCTTGTACTTCATGATCCAGTCGATCTCGGTGGCCACCCCGTCCAGCCGCTCGCTGCGGACCGCCTCCAGGGTGCGGCCCCACAGGTCGAGCACCTGGGCGATGGTCCCGGTGTTGATGCCCTTGCGGTCGGCGAACTCCAGGGCCTTGGTGTAGTACTCCTCCTGGATGTCCAGCGCGCTGGCCTCCCGGCCGTTGGCGAGGCGCACCTGGTGGGTGCCGGTGAGGTCGTGGCTGACCTCGCGGATCGCCCGGATCGGGTTCTCCAGGGTGAGGTCGCGCATCACCACGCCGGCCTCGATCAGCCGCAGCACCAGGTCGGTGGAGCCGACCTTGAGCAGGGTGGTGGTCTCCGACATGTTGGAGTCGCCGACGATCACGTGCAGCCGGCGGTAGCGCTCGGCGTCCGCGTGCGGCTCGTCCCGGGTGTTGATGATCGGGCGGGAGCGGGTGGTGGCGGAACTGACGCCCTCCCAGATGTGCTCGGCCCGCTGGCTGACGCAGTAGACCGCGCCGCGCGGGGTCTGCAGCACCTTTCCGGCGCCGCAGATCAGCTGGCGGGTCACCAGGAACGGGATGAGCACGTCGGCCAGCCGGGAGAACTCGCCGTGCCGGGCCACCAGGTAGTTCTCGTGGCAGCCGTAGGAGTTGCCGGCCGAGTCGGTGTTGTTCTTGAAGAGGTAGACGTCCCCCGCGATGCCCTCCTCGTGCAGCCGCCGTTCGGCGTCCACCAGGAGTCCTTCGAGGATCCGCTCGCCCGCCTTGTCGTGGGTCACCAGCTCGGTGACGTCGTCGCACTCGGGGGTGGCGTACTCGGGGTGGGAGCCGACGTCGAGGTACAGCCGGGCACCGTTGCGCAGGAAGACGTTGCTGCTGCGGCCCCAGGAGACGACCCGGCGGAACAGGTACCGCGCGACCTCGTCCGGCGACAGCCTCCGCTGCCCGCGGAACGTACAGGTCACGCCGTACTCGTTCTCCAGCCCGAAGATCCGGCGGTCCATGAGCACTCCATTCTTGTCGGAGCTGTCCGAAACCGCCTCCACGACGACTGGGCCGCCGCAGGGGCACCGGGATCCCGCACGACGGCGGTCCGGCCGCCGTACGGGATCCCGCAGGCACTGCTACTCCGGCGCGTCGGCCGCCGGGTTGTCCTCGTCGTCCGCCTCGGCGGACTGGTCCCCGTCGAGCAACCGGCCGAGCTGGTTGCCCAGGATCCGCTTGAACTTGCGCTGCTGGAACCGCTGGCGGTCGAGGACCGCGACCTCCAGCTGCTCCGGGGTGAGGGCCCGCGGGCTGCCCCCGTTGGGGTCGCGGGCGAGCGAGTCGACCGCGACCTTCACCGCCTCGGTGAGGCTGAGGCCGACCCGGTGGCGCTGGCCCAGGTAGTTGCCGATCGAGTCGGCGTTGCCGCCGACCACGACGTAGTTCTTCTCGTCGACGACCGAACCGTCCGGCGTGAGCCGGTAGATCTGGTCCTGGTCGGCGCCGCGGCCGACCTCGGCGACGATCAGCTCGACCTCGTACGGCTTCTCGCCGACCGAGGAGAAGACGGTGCCCAGGGTCTGGGCGTACACGTTGGCCAGGCCGCGGGCGGTGACGTCGGCGCGGTCGTAGGAGTAGCCGCGCAGGTCGGCGTAGCGGACGCCGCCGATGCGCAGGTTCTCGAACTCGTTGTAGCGGCCGACCGCCGCGAAGGCGATCTTGTCGTAGATCTCGGAGACCTTGTGGAGCGCCCGGGAGGTGTTCTCCGCGACGAAGACGATGCCGTCGGCGTAGGTGAGCACGACCACGCTGCGGCCTCGCGCGATGCCCTTGCGGGCGTACTCCGCGCGGTCCGCCATGGCCTGCTGGGGCGAGACGTAGAACGGTGTCGACACCGGCGGTCGTCCCTTTCCTGTGAGGTGATGGCTAGATCAGCGGGGCCTGCGGGCCGTTGGGCCGGGTCAGGCGCTCGTCCGTGATGGCGACCGCGGTCTCCGCGACCTCCGCGTCGGTGAGCCGGCGGAAGCCGTCCTCGGTGATCAGCGAGACGATCGGGAAGATCTTGCGGGCCAGGTCCGGTCCGCCGGTGGCGGAGTCGTCGTCCGCCGCGTCGTAGAGCGCCTGGACGACCAGGGTGACGGCCTGCTCGGCCGTCAGGTCGTCCCGGTACAGCTTCTTCAACGAGCCCCGGGCGAAGACCGATCCGGAGCCGGTGGCGGCGAAGCCGCGCTCCTCGGAGCGCCCGCCGGTGACGTCGTAGTTGAAGATCCGGCCGCGGCCGAGGTCCACGTCGTAGCCGGCGAACACCGGCACCACCGCGAGGCCCTGCATCGCCATGCCGAGGTTGCCCCGGATCATGCTGGTGAGCCGGTTGGCCTTGCCCTCCAGGGAGAGCGTGGTGCCCTCGATCTTCTCGTAGTGCTCCAGCTCCAGCTGGAACAGCCGGACCATCTCGATCGCGAGCCCGGCGGTGCCGGCGATGCCGACCGCGCTGTACTCGTCGGCCGGGAAGACCTTCTCGATGTCGCGCTGGGCGATGACGTTGCCCATGGTCGCCCGGCGGTCACCGGCGATCACGACGCCGCCGTCGAAGATCGCCGCCACGATCGTCGTCCCGTGCGGGGCCTCGACCACGGTTCCCTCGGGGAGCCCGTGGTGGCCGGGCAGCAGCTCCGGCTTGTGCTCGGCGAGGAAGTCCAGGAACGAGGAGGACCCCGGGGTCAGGAAGGCAGCCGGTAGACGCCCGGTGCCACGGATGTTGGCTTCCACACGATTCCTTCCAGGTAGCTTGAAGCGCGCATTGCCCGCACCCTACCCGCCGACGATCACCGTCCACGCGTGGAGGGGCCGGTGCCGGACGGCCGGGCGGACAATGCCGCCCGACCGTCCGGAACGGTCGCGACCGTGAAATTCCCGTTCGCCGGGGAGGGGCTATTGCCCGCCCTTCTGCACGAATCCGCGGACGAAATCCTCGGCGTTCGACTCGAGCACTTCGTCGATTTCGTCCAGGACCGCGTCGACGTCGTCGCTCAGCTTTTCCTGGCGCTCCTTGAGGTCGTCGGAATTCTGGGTTTCCGCGACCTGCTCCTCGACCTCCTCGGAGGAGCGGTTTGCCCGCTGCTGGCCGCCGCCGGTGTCCTTGCTCGCCATTTCCCTCACCCCGCTCGAATCGTCTGGCACGGTTTGGTCGGTCGGTCGTTGCCGGTTGGCACCGACCCTATACACAAGGTGCGACTGCCGCTCCCGGTTTGCCGGTGGCGCTTCCTGTCCAACACCCGCCGCCACCCCGAATGATTCCCATTCGGCGGACGTTCACCCGTGGTGATCGAAAAGTTACCCGCCGGACAGCACGCGCAGCAGGTCCTCGGCCGTGCGGCAGCGGTCCAGCAGCTCCTTGACGTGGTTGCGGGTGCCGCGCAGCGGCTCCAGGGTGGGCACGCGCTGCAACGAGTCCCGGCCCGGCAGGTCGAAGATCACCGAGTCCCAGGAGGCCGCCGCGACGTGCTCCGCGTACTGCTCCAGGCAGCGCCCGCGGAAGTACGCCCTGGTGTCCTCCGGCGGCTTGGTGACGGCCCGCTCGACCTCCTCCTCGGTCAGCAGCCGCTCGAACCGGCCACGGGCCACCAGGCGGTTGTAGAGGCCCTTCTCGGGCCGTACGTCGCTGTACTGGAGGTCGACCAGGTGCAGCCGCGGGTTGTCCCACTCCAGGGCGTCCCGGCTGCGGTAGCCCTCCAGGATCTCCCGCTTGGCGATCCAGTCCAGTTGCCTGGAGAGCGACATCGGGTCACGCTCCAGCCGCCCCAGGACGTCCTCCCAGCGGGTCAGCACGTCCACGGTCTGCTCGTCGGCGTCGGTGCCGAAGCGGTCCTCGACGTACTTGCGGGCCAGTTCGAAGTACTCCAGCTGCAGTTGGACGGCGGTGAGTTTGCGCCCGTTGCGCAGGGTGATCAGGTGCTTGAGCGTCGGGTCGTGGGAGACCCGGTGGAGGGTGCGCACCGGCTGGTCGACGGCGAGGTCGGAGGCGATGAAGGAGTCCTCGATCATCGACAGGACCAGTGAGGTGGTGCCCAGCTTGAGGTAGGTGGAGATCTCGGAGAGGTTGGCGTCCCCGATGATCACGTGCAGCCGGCGGTACTTCTCGGCGTCGGCGTGCGGCTCGTCCCGGGTGTTGATGATCGGGCGCTTGAGGGTGGTCTCCAGGCCGACCTCGACCTCGAAGTAGTCCGCCCGCTGGCTGATCTGGAAGCCGTTGGCCGAGCCGTCCTGGCCGATGCCGACCCGGCCGGCGCCGGTGACCACCTGGCGGGAGACGAAGAACGGGGTGAGGTGGCGGACGATGTCGGCGAACGGCGTCGCCCGCTTCATCAGGTAGTTCTCGTGGGTGCCGTAGGAGGCGCCCTTGTTGTCGGTGTTGTTCTTGTACAGGTGGATGGTCTGCCCGTTGGGCAGTTCCAGCGCGCGTTGCGCGGCGGCCGCCATGATCCGCTCGCCGGCCTTGTCCCAGAGCACGGCGTCGCGCGGGTTGGTCACCTCGGGCGAGCTGTACTCGGGGTGCGCGTGGTCCACGTAGAACCGGGCCCCGTTGGTCAGGATGACGTTGGCGAGGCCGATGTCCTCGTCGGTCAGCTGGCTGGCGTCCGCCACCTCGCGCGCGAGGTCGAAGCCCCGCGCGTCGCGCAGCGGGTTCTCCTCCTCGAAGTCCCAGCGGGCCCGCCGTGCCCGGTGCATCGCCGCCGCGTACGCGTTGACGATCTGGGACGAGGTGAGCATGGCGTTGGCGTTGGGGTGCCCGGGCACGGAGATCCCGTACTCGGTCTCGATGCCCATCACGCGCCGTACGGTCATGCGGCCCTCCTTGCCCGGTGCCCCGCCCCCGACGGGCGGAACACGCTGACGTACCGCTGAACAACACCGGCGCCGGACGTCTGCCCGCGGACGGTGGGTCGAGCCTATTTCCCGGCGCCGACCGACGGGCCCGGAGACGCGCCGTCCGGCTGCGGGGCCGCGAGGCGCCACAGCCGGACGGTGTGCGTACAGCTCCGGGGACCGTCGCCGGCCCGGACAACCGCGTGCTTACAGGTACTGCCCCGTGTTGGCGACAGTGTCGATGGAGCGGCCGGACTCGGCACCCTGCTTCCCGGTGACCAGCGTGCGGATGAAGACGATCCGCTCGCCCTTCTTGCCGGAGATGCGGGCCCAGTCGTCCGGGTTGGTGGTGTTCGGCAGGTCCTCGTTCTCCTTGAACTCGTCCACGCAGGCGGCGAGCAGGTGGGAGACGCGCAGACCGCGCTGACCGTGGTCGAGGAAGTCCTTGATGGCCATCTTCTTCGCCCGGTCGACGATGTTCTGGATCATGGCACCGGAGTTGAAGTCCTTGAAGTACAGGACCTCCTTGTCACCGTTGGCGTAGGTGACCTCCAGGAAGCGGTTCTCCTCGGTCTCGGAGTACATCCGCTCCACGACCGACTGGATCATCGCCGCCACCGTCGTCTCGACGGAGCCGTCGTGCTCCTTGAGGTCGTCCGGGTGGAACGGCAGCGAGTCCTTGAGGTACTTGGAGAAGATGTCCTTCGCGGCCTCGGCGTCCGGGCGCTCGATCTTGATCTTGACGTCCAGCCGGCCGGGCCGCAGGATCGCCGGGTCGATCATGTCCTCGCGGTTCGAGGCGCCGATGACGATGACGTTCTCCAGGCCCTCCACGCCGTCGATCTCGGCCAGCAGCTGCGGGACGATGGTGTTCTCCACGTCCGAGCTGACGCCGGAACCGCGGGTGCGGAACAGGGACTCCATCTCGTCGAAGAAGACGATGACGGGCGTGCCCTCGCTCGCCTTCTCCCGGGCCCGCTGGAAGACCAGTCGGATCTGCCGCTCGGTCTCGCCCACGTACTTGTTGAGCAGCTCGGGGCCCTTGATGTTGAGGAAGTAGCTCTTCCCCTGGGGGCGGCCGGTGACCTCGGCGACCTTCTTGGCCAGCGAGTTGGCGACCGCCTTGGCGATCAGCGTCTTGCCGCAACCGGGCGGGCCGTACAGCAGCACGCCCTTGGGCGGGCGCAGCTCGTACTCCTTGAACAGGTCGGCGTGCAGGTACGGCAGCTCGACCGCGTCGCGGATCAGCTCGATCTGGTTGCTCAGGCCGCCGATCTGGCGGTAGTCGATGTCCGGGACCTCTTCGAGGACCAGCTCCTCGACCTCGGACTTCGGCACCACCTCGTACACGTAGCCGGAGCGGGGTTCGAGCAGCAGTGCGTCCCCCGCCCGGATGGTGACCTCGCGCAGCGGTTCGGCGAGGCGCACCACCCGCTCCTCGTCGGTGTGGCCGACGACCAGGGCGCGTTCGCCGTCCTCCAGGATCTCCTTGAGGGTGACGATCTCGCCGATGCGCTCGAAGTCCATCGCGTCCACGATGTTGAGGGCCTCGTTGAGCATCACTTCCTGGCCGCGCCGCAGTTCGTCGAGGGCGACGTTCGGACTGACGTTGACGCGGAGCTTGCGACCGCCGGTGAAGATGTCGGCGGTACCGTCCTCGTTCGCCACCAGGAAGGTGCCGAATCCGGCCGGGGGCTGTGCCAGCCGGTCCACTTCCTCCTTGAGGGCCACGATCTGGTCGCGGGCCTCGCGCAGGGTGGAGGCGAGTCGTTCGTTCTGGGCGGTCACGCCCGCCAGGTTGGTCTGGAGCTCGACGATCCGCTCTTCGAGGATCCTCGAATTGCGCGGCGAGTCGGCGAGCTTGCGGCGCAGAACGGCGATTTCCTGCTCAAGGTACGAGACCTGAGCGGCCTCGTCGGAACCACGAGCGGGCCTGCCGGTGCTGCGGTTGTAGTCGTCATCGTGGGCTGCCACGGTCCTCACCTCCTCCGGGGAGCTGGACGCTTCCAGACCCTACCTGGGACCAGGGGTCCGTAAACCCCTAGATCAAGAAAGATGGAACGGGCGTGTCCGATCTTCGCCCCAGCGTGCTTCCCCTCTGCTAAGGGGATACCCACCGCGCACCACCCAAAGCGGGCCAGATGTATCGTCGAGCGAAGTGATATCCGATCGCGACCGGCGGTGCCGGCTCCGATCGTTGTACGAATGGCGGGATTGCTCCAGGAATAGGGGCGACCCGGGACAGAAACGGCAGGGGACCATGTCGGTGAGCGAGCAGAGCGCGGCAGCGACCGAGGAGCTGGAGGTGTGGATCGACCAGGATCTGTGCACCGGTGACGGCATCTGCGTCCAGTACGCGCCCGAGGTCTTCGAGCTGGACATCGACGGACTCGCGTACGTGAAGGGCGCGGACGACGAACTGCGCCAGCAGCCCGGGGAGACCGCCCCGGTGCCGCTGACGCTCCTTCAGGACGTGGTGGACTCGGCCAAGGAGTGCCCCGGCGACTGCATCCACGTGCGCCGGGTCGCCGACCGGGTCGAGGTCTACGGGCCGGACGCGGACTAGCGGTTGGGGCAACCGCGACCGGTCAGGTCGCGGCGGCCGGGGGGGGGGGGGGGGGGGGTTGCCCCCCCCCCCCCCCCCGCCGGGGCGAGGGAGGCGGTGGTGGCGGGT
>NZ_JBEOSV010000065.1:17639-49521 GCF_040303245.1 Kitasatospora sp. NPDC096077
GGTGGTGGACTCGGCCACGGCGGCCCCCGGCCACTGAATCCCCGGGCGCGGGGTCGCCGCCGGGGTCGAGGTCTCGGGGCCGGCCGCGCACTCGGGGTGGGGCAACCCGCGCCCGGACCGGCCGCGGCGGCCGGGGCGGCGGTCTGGGAGCGTTCCCAGCCGCCGCCCCGGTGCGTCCAGGTGAGGTCGAGCGAGAGGTCGGGCCGGAAGCGCGGCACCTCGTCGCTCGAATACCCCTGCGCGCGGCCGGTGATGGCGCCGTCGGAGCGCACCGCGAGCCGGCTCAGGGTGAGGTTCTCGCGCTCGGTCAGCAGGGTGGCGACCACCACCGGGCGTCCACTGCTGCCGAATCCGAGCAGGTACACCGACTCCGGCGGGTTGCCGGTGTCGGCGGCGCACTGGGCGGCGACGACCGTACCGGGCTGTCCGTCACCCAGGTCGGCGGGCACGCTGAGCACCGTCCGGACCGGGAACGGGCCGCAGTCCATGGGTAGTTGGGCCTTGGCCGGGTCGGGGGCGGCGCTCGCGGCGAGGGCCTTGGGGGTGCCGGCGGCACGGGTCGGCAGCGGGGTGCCGGTCGCCGGGGAGGCGGCCAGGGCGGCGGCCACCACCGCGCCGCAGCCGGCCAGGGCGAGGGCCCAGTGCCAGGGCGCGGTGCGCGCGTGACCGGCCCGGGAACGGCCCCGCGGTGTCTGCTGTCCAGCCGTCGCCGTCGTCCCGACCGCGGTCTCCACCAGGCGTCCCCTCCAGAGCTCCAGGAGCTGGTCTGCGTGTGCGTGCATCGTCCCACACGCCGGTGCACGGAAAACGAAAGGGGTGGTGCGAGCTCGGCGCTCGCACCACCCCTTGTCCGGAATTCGGGCTCAGCCCAGGTCGGGCTGCTCGGACTCGTCGGCGCGGGCGGCCTTGCGGGCCGCGGCGCGCTCCTGCAGGGACGGCTCGGGCGTCCCGTTGTCGTAGTCCTCGCCGTAGGCGCCCTTGGCCGGGCGACGGCGGCGCAGCGGCGGCTCGACGCCGTCCGCCAGGCGGCGGGCGGTGAGCAGGAAGCCGGTGTGGCCGATCATCCGGTGGTCCGGGCGGACCGCCAGGCCCTCCAGGTGCCAGGTGCGGACCATGGTCTCCCAGGCCTGCGGCTCGGTGAAGGTGCCGTGGTCGCGCAGCGCCTCGACGGTCTTGGACATCTGCGTGGTGGTGGCCACGTAGCAGCAGATCAGGCCGCCGGGGACGAGCGCCTTGGACGCGACGTCCAGGCACTCCCAGGGGGCCAGCATGTCCAGGATGACGCGGTCGACGTCGGTCTCCACCAGGTTGTCCTGGAGGTCGCCGACGGTCAGCTTCCACGCCGGGTGGGAGCCGCCGAAGTAGCGCTCGACGTTGCCCTGGGCGATGTCCGCGAAGTCCTGCCGGCGCTCGTAGGAGGCCAGCATGCCGTGCTCGCCGACGGCGCGCAGCAGGTACATGCTGAGCGCGCCCGAGCCGACACCCGCCTCGATCACGCGGGCGCCCGCGAAGATGTCGGCCATGGCCAGGATCTGCCCCGCGTCCTTGGGGTAGATCACGGCCGCGCCGCGCGGCATGGACAGGACGTAGTCGGGGAGCAGGGGGCGCAGCGCGAGGTACGGGACGTTCCCCGTGGTGCGCACGACCGTGCCCTCGGGAGCGCCGATCAGCTCGTCGTGCGGGAACGCACCCTTGTGGGTGTGGAACTGGTTCCCGGCCTGGAGCGTGAACGTGTAGTGGCGACCCTTGGGGTCGGTCAGCTGGACCTGGTCCCCGACCTGGAAGGGCCCGCGTCGGCGGGCGGCACCGGTCGGTTCGGACATGCGGCCAATCCTAAGGGAAGCGGAGCGCACCGCCTCACCAGGGCCGCCGGGGCCGGTTCAGCGGCCGGAGACGGCGGCGGTGAGGCGCTGCTCGATGTCGCTGAGCGCGGCCACGCCGTAGACCCGGCCGTCCGCCTCGACCACCAGGTACTCCCCCGCCGGGGTGGCCTGGATGGCCCGCAGCAGGTCCTCTCCGCCGAGGTCGGCGTCCAGTCGCAGGCCGGGTTCGAGGTCGCGGGCGAGCGGGCCGACGGCCACCCAGGGGCGGCGGTGCTCGGGCACCGCCCGGACCGCGGACTCCCGGACGATGGCGATCGGCTCGCCCCGGCCGTCCACCACCACGACCGCGCCGGCCTGGGCCTCGCGGGCGCGGCGCATCGCCTCGCCGAGCGGGGTGTCGGCGGTGACCTCGACGGTGCGGCGGGCCAGGTCGCGCAGCCGCAGCGCGGGCAGCGCCTCCTTGAGCCGGGCGTTGCGCAGGCTGCCGGTGGCGCCGTTCCAGATGATCGCGGCCAGCACGGCGGCCAGCACCGCGTCGACCAGGGTGTCGGTGGTGGTGCGCTGGCCGTCCCGGGAGGCGCTGATCAGCGGCAGGCCGAACAGCACCGCGACCGCCAGCGCCCGGCCGATCCAGGCCGCGGCCACCGTGCCGGTCATCGCCCGGCCGGTGAGCGCCCAGACCAGGGCGCGCAGCATCCGGCCGCCGTCCAGCGGCAGCCCGGGCAGCAGGTTGAAGGCGGCGACCACCAGGTTGGAGACCATCAGGCCGGTCAGCAGCACCCCGGGCACGCTGGACAGTTCGACGGCGCGCAGCGCGAGGTAGAAGACCCCGCCGAGCACCAGCGACAGCAGCGGGCCGACGAAGGCCAGCCAGAACTCCCGCCAGGGGCTCTCGGCCTCGTTCTCGATCTCGGAGACGCCGCCGAAGAACTGCAGCTGGATCCGCCGCACCCCGAGCTTGTAGCGGAGCGCGACCAGGGTGTGGGCGAGTTCGTGCACCAGCACCGAGGCGTAGAAGGCGACCGCGAAGAAGAACGCGAGCAGGTAGCGCTGGCCGCTGCCGAGTTCGGGCAGGACGTCGCCGAGCTGCCCGCCGAACACCCAGGTGATCAGGGCGGCGATGACGAACCAGGACGGGGTGACGTAGATGGGCACGCCGAACGGGCGCCCCATCAGGAGGCCGCCGCCGCGTTCGGGGGGCGGCCCGGTCGGGCGCCCGCCGTCCTGCGGTGGCTGGTCGGAGGTCTGCTGCCCCCTGGTGTCGCTCACCGTGTTCCCTTCGGTCGTCCCGCCCGTGGTGCCCCCGGTGCGCCCACGCTACGTGATCGCGGCCACTTGGTGCCGCGCGCCCCTCTGTCGGCATTCATACCCACTGGACCGGCTCCGGGACCGGCCCGGGCGGGGCCGCACGGAGCGGTGCGGCAGCACCGTGGCAGCGGGATGACAGGAAAGGGCAATAGGGTCGTAGCCATGCAGCAGACCGACACCAGCCGCGCCGCCGGGGCCCCGGCGCGCCCGGCGGCGCCCCCGACCGGGCTGTCCCCGTCCCGAGCGGGGGACTTCCTGACCTGTCCCCTGCTGTACCGGCTGCGGGTGATCGACCGGCTGCCCGAGCCGCCGAGCGCGGCGGCGACCCGGGGCACGCTGGTGCACGCGGTGCTGGAGCGGCTGTTCGACAGCCCGGCGGCCGAGCGGACCCCGGACCGGGCGCTGGGCCTGCTGCGCCCGCAGTGGGAGCGGCTGCTGGGCGAGCGCCCGGAGCTGGCCTCGCTGTTCCCGGACGACCCGGACGGCGCGGCGCTGACCCGCTGGCTGGCGGACGCCGAGAAGCTGGTCGGCCAGTGGTTCCGGCTGGAGGACCCGACCCGGCTGCACCCGGTGGAGCGCGAGCTCTACGTGGAGACGGCCCTGGAGTCGGGGCTGCTGCTGCGCGGCTACATCGACCGGGTCGACGTCGCCCCGACCGGTGAGGTCCGGCTGGTGGACTACAAGACCGGCCGGGCGCCCTCGCGGGACTTCGAGGGCAAGGCGATGTTCCAGATGAAGTTCTACGCACTGGTCGTGTGGCGCTGGAAGGGCGTGATCCCCAAGCGCCTCCAGCTGGTGTACCTGGGCGGCGGCGGGGACGTGGTCAGTTACGACCCGGACGAGGCCGACCTGCTCGCGGTGGAGCGCAAGCTGCAGGCGCTGTGGGAGCGGATCGCCGAGGCGGTGGCCACCGGGGACTTCCCGGCGACCCGCAACCGGCTCTGCGACTGGTGCGACCACCAGGCCAGCTGCCCGGAGTTCGGCGGCACCCCGCCACCGTACCCGCTGCCGCTGGCCCGTACGTCGGATGAGAGTGATCCCACGGGGGATCCGATGAGCAAGGAGTCCCAGTGACGATCCGAGTGCTGCTGGTCGACGACCAGCCGCTGCTGCGCACCGGTTTCCGGATGATCCTGGAGGCCGAGTCCGACCTGGTGGTGGTCGGCGAGGCCGGCGACGGCCAGCAGGCGCTGGACCAGGTGCGGGCGCTGCAGCCCGACGTGGTGCTGATGGACATCCGGATGCCGCGGATGGACGGCGTCGAGGCGACCCGCCGGATCGCCGGCCCGGGCCGGGACGGCCCGGCCAAGGTACTGGTGCTGACCACCTTCGACCTGGACGAGTACGTGGTGGAGGCGCTGCGCGCGGGCGCCAGCGGCTTCCTGCTGAAGGACGTCCCGGCGGAGGAGCTGGTGCAGGCGATCCGGGTGGTCGCGGACGGCGCGGCGATGCTGGCGCCGAGCATCACCCGCCGGCTGCTGGACATGTACGCCACCAAGCTGCCCTCGGGCGAGGAGGCGCCGCCGCAGGCGCTGAGCGCGCTGACCGAGCGGGAGTTGGAGGTGCTGAAGCTGGTGGCGCGCGGGCTGTCGAACGCGGAGATCGCGGCCGAGCTGTTCGTCAGCGAGACCACCGTGAAGACCCACGTCGGCCATGTGCTGACCAAGCTCCAGCTGCGCGACCGGGTCCAGGCGGCGGTGTACGCCTACGAGAGCGGACTGGTGCGGCCCGGCGCGCTGTAGCGCTGCGGCGGGCGCGGACGTGACGGCGGCCCGCCCGCTTCCCCCGACGGTACGGGGCGAAGCGGGCGGGCCGCCGTGCGTGGTGCGCTACTTGCTGCTGCGGCTGATCTCCCAGAAGCGGAAGAAGCCGGTGGTGTCGACGGTGGACTCGACGCCGGTGATGTTCGAACGGGCCGCGTAGAAGGCCTTGTTCTGGTACAGCGGGATCAACGGCACGTTGTCGGCGACGATCTGCTGGATCTGCGTGTAGGCGCCCGAGGCGGCGCTGCGGTCGGTCTGCTTGAGGGCGTCCGGGATCAGCTTCTGGCTGATCTTCGGGTCGTCCCAGCCGGTGTGGTAAGCGCCGCCGTCGACCAGCAGCGGGGCGGTGTAGTTGTCCGGGTCCGGGTAGTCGGCGAACCAACCGATGATGTACGCCTGGTACTTGCCGTCGACCCAGCCCTTGCGGAAGGCGTCCCAGTCCGGCTCCTGCTGGACCGTCACCTGGAACAGGCCGCCGGTCTCCAGCTGCTTCTTGAGGGTGTCGGCCTCGCCGCTGCCGGCCCGCGAACGGGACCAGGTGAGGGTGAGCTTGACCGGGATCTGGACCTTGTTGTCGGTCAGGGCCTTGCGGGCCTTGGCCACGTCCTGGTCGCCCCAGCGGTCGAAGAAGGCGGTGGTGTGGCCGGTGACGCCGGCCGGCACCATCGCGTACAGCGGCTGGACGGTACGGGCGAAGACGTCGCGGGCGAGCGCCTTGCGGTCCAGCAGCGCGGCGGCGGCCTGGCGGACGCCGACGTTGGCGACCCCCGGGTCCTTGGTGTTGAAGACCAGCGAGCGGGTGTCGTTGCTGTCGCCCTCGACCACCTGGAGGTCGGTCTTGCCGCCCTGCTGCTCGGACTGGATCTGGGCGGCGGTGTTCGGCTCCAGGCTGTTGTCGGTGAGGTCGACGTCGCCCTTGTCCAGCGCGGCCTTGAGGTCGGTGGGCTTGTCGAAGTACCGGACGGTGAACTTGCTGTTCCGCAGCTTGGCGTCGCCGCTGTACTTGTCGTTGGGCACCAGCACGACCTTGCCCAGCTGCTTGCTGCCGGCCAGGGCCTCGACCGAGTCGAAGCGGTACGGGCCGGAGCCGACCTGCTTGTCGTTGGGCAGCGCCTTGTCGGCCGGGTAGACCTGGTGGTCGACGATGGCGCCGGCCGGGCCGGCCAGCTTGGCCGGCAGGGTGGCGTCGGGGGTCGACAGCTGGAAGACCACCTCGCTGTCGCCCTTGGCCTCGACGCCCTTGATCGAGGAGAGCAGGCCGGTCGGGCCGTTCTTGTCGTCGATCTTCTTGGTCCGCTGGATCGAGAACACCACGTCCTCGGCGGTCAGCGGGTGGCCGTTGGAGAACTTCAGGCCGGGCCGCAGGGTGCAGTGGTACTCGGTGGCCTCGCTGTTGGTGAACTCGCAGGACTTCGCGGCGTCCGGGGAGGGCGTGCTGGCGGCGGCCGGGAAGGTCAGCAGCGACTGGAAGGTGTTGCGCAGCACCAGCCAGGAGCCCAGGTCGTAGGCGACCGCGGGGTCGAGCGAGCCGGTCAGCTGTGAGGTCCCCATGGTGATGGACTTGCCGCCGCTGTCCCCCTTGACGGCATCGGTGACCGATCCGCACCCGGCCACCGTCACGGCGACCAGTCCGGCGCAGCCGAGAGCTGCCAGGCGTTCAGCTGAAGTCTTCACGGGAGCGTCCTTCGGGGGTGTCGCGAACCCGAGTAGCGTGCCATATCGAACACGCACGACCGATACCCGTGCAGATGACGTTTGGGACACGGTGGTTGAGGGAATCCCGGCACGCCCGACGAGTTGTCAGCCAATGCCCGTTTTCTCCCCCGGAGCCCTCGCGACGAGGCGCTTACCGGCGAGTAGGCCCCGCCTACAATGAGATGACAATCACACCCGCGAAGCGACCAACGAGCGCAGCAGTTCGAGGTCGACCCGCTCCAGCGACGGCAGCACCAGCCGCCCCGGGGCCGGCTCGATCGGCGCCACCGAGGGCACCGCGATCACCGGACAGCCGGCCGCCTCGCCCGCCCGCACCCCGGTCGGGGTGTCCTCCACCACCACGCAGCGGGCCGGCTCCGCGCCCAGCCGGCGGGCCGCCTCCAGGTACGGGTCCGGGAACGGCTTGGTGCGCGGCACCTCGTCCCCGCCGATGGTGAAGGCGAACCGCTCGGCGCCCAGCGAGCGCAGCACGATGTCGATCACGTGCCGGTGCGAGGCGGACACCAGCGCGGCCGGAACGCCGTGCGCGGCAAGGGTGTTGAGCAGCCGCTCGGCACCCGGCATCAGCGGCACGCCGCCGGCCAGCAGGTCGACGAAGCGCTGGTTGACCAGCACCCCGAGGTCGGCCGGGGCGATGTCCACCCCGGTGCGGGCGACCAGGTAGTCCATCACCCGGGTCATCGGGCCGCCGACCACGTGCGCCCGGTCCTGCTCGTCCAGCTGGTGGCCCAGCTCGGCGAAGAGCGTGACCTCGGCCTGCCACCAGAAGTCCTCGGTGTCCACCAGCGTGCCGTCCATGTCCAGCAGCACCGCCTGGAGGCCGCGGTCGTCCCCGAGGTCGAGTGCCGGGGCGGCGGTGGAGCTGGTGGTCATGGCGGGTCCTTCCGTACTGGCCCAGGGGTCCCCCGGGGATGGCGCGGGCCGGCCCGCTGGTAGGCGGACCGGCCCGTTCAGGATCATCAAGGATACGCCCGCTTCGCCCGGAAAGAGCGAACGGAGAAGGACGTGTGGATTACCGGGCGTTGAAGTACTTCGCCTCCGGGTGGTGGATCACGATCGCGTCGGTGGACTGCTCCGGGTGCAGCTGGAACTCCTCGGAGAGCACCACGCCGATCCGCTCCGGCCGCAGCAGGTCGGCGATCTTGGCCCGGTCCTCCAGCTCGGGGCAGGCCCCGTAGCCGAGCGAGAAGCGGGCGCCCCGGTACTTGAGCGCGAACATGTCCTTGACGTCCTGCGGGTCCTCGCCGGAGAAGCCCAGCTCGAAGCGGACCCGGGCGTGCCAGAACTCGGCCAGCGCCTCGGCCAGCTGCACCGAGAGGCCGTGCAGCTCCAGGTAGTCGCGGTAGGAGTTCCCGGCGAACAGCTCGTTGGCCGCCTCCGAGATCCGGTTGCCCATGGTGACCACCTGGAGGCCGACCACGTCCCGCTGGCCGGACTCCTCCGGGCGGAAGAAGTCCGCCAGGCAGAGCCGGCGGCCGCGCCGCTGGCGGGGGAAGGTGAAGCGGGTCCGCTCGGAGCCGTCCTCGTGGAAGACGATCAGGTCGTCGCCCTTGGAGTTGGCCGGGTAGTAGCCGTAGACCACCGCCGCCTCCAGCCAGCCCTCGGTCTGCAGCCGGTCCAGCCAGGCCCGCAGCCGCGGCCGGCCCTCGGTCTCCACCAGCTCCTCGTAGGACGGCCCCTCGCCGCTGCGCGCGGCCTTCAGGCCCCACTGGCCCTTGAACAGCGCGTCCTCGTCCAGCCAGGAGGCGTAGTCGGCGAACGGGATGCCCTTGACGATCCGGTCGCCCCAGAACGGCGGGGTGGGCAGCTTGTTGTCCAGCGCCACGTCCGAGCGGATCTGGCCGAGGTTGACCTCGGGCTCCGGCTCCTCCACCTCGACCTTGGCGTGCCGGCGCTGCTTGAGCTCCGGCAGGGTCGCGCCGGGCACGCCGCGCTTGACCGCGATCAGCGCGTCCATCAGCCGCAGGCCCTCGAAGGCGTCCCGGGCGTAGCGGACCTCGCCCTCGTAGATCTCGTGCAGGTCCTGCTCGACGTAGGCGCGGGTCAGGGCGGCGCCGCCGAGGATCACCGGGTAGTCCGCGGCCAGCTTGCGCTGGTTCAGCTCCTCCAGGTTCTCCTTCATGATCACGGTGGACTTCACCAGCAGTCCGGACATCCCGATGACGTCCGCCCGGTGCTCCTGAGCGGCGTCCAGGATCGCCGAGACCGGCTGCTTGATGCCCAGGTTGACCACGTTGTAGCCGTTGTTGGACAGGATGATGTCGACCAGGTTCTTGCCGATGTCGTGGACGTCGCCCTTGACGGTGGCCAGCACGATGGTGCCCTTGCCCTCGCTGTCGGACTTCTCCATGTACGGCTCCAGGTGGGCCACCGCGGTCTTCATCACCTCGGCGGACTGGAGCACGAACGGCAGCTGCATCTGACCGGAGCCGAACAGCTCGCCGACCACCTTCATGCCGGACAGCAGGGTGTCGTTGATGATCTCCAGCGCCGGGCGCACGGTCAGCGCCTCGTCCAGGTCGGCCTCCAGGCCGTTGCGCTCGCCGTCGATGATCCGGCGCTGCAGCCGCTCCTCCAGCGGGAGCGCGGCCAGCTCCTGGGCCTTGGAGGCCTTGACCGAGGCGCTGGAGACGCCCTCGAACAGCGCCAGCAGGCGCTGCAGCGGGTCGTAGCCCTCCCGGCGGCGGTCGTAGACCAGGTCGAGGGCGGCCTCGCGCTGGTCCTCCGGGATCCGGGAGATCGGCAGGATCTTGGAGGCGTGCACGATCGCCGAGTCCAGGCCGGCCTCCACGCACTCGTGCAGGAAGACCGAGTTGAGCACCACCCGGGCGGCCGGGTTGAGGCCGAAGGAGATGTTGGACAGGCCCAGCGTGGTCTGCACCTTCGGGCGGCGGCGCTTGAGCTCGCGGATCGCCTCGATGGTCTCGATGCCGTCCTTGCGGGACTCCTCCTGGCCGGTGGCCAGGGTGAAGGTGAGGCAGTCGACCAGGATCGAGCCCTCGTCGATGCCGTAGTCGGTGGTGAGTTCGTCGATCAGCCGCTCGGCGATCTCGACCTTCAGCCCGGCGGTGCGGGCCTGGCCCTGCTCGTCGATGGTCAGCGCGATCAGGCCGGCGCCGTGCTCGCGGGCCAGCGAGGCGATCCGCCCGAAGCGCGAGTCGGGCGCGTTGCCGTCCTCGTAGTTCACCGAGTTGAGCACCGCGCGGCCGCCGAGCGCCTCCAGACCGGCCTGGAGGACGGGCGGTTCGGTGGAGTCCAGCACGATCGGCAGGGTGGACGCGGTGGCCAGCCGGCCGGCGATCTCCTTCATGTCGGCGACGCCGTCGCGGCCGACGTAGTCCACGCACAGGTCCAGCAGGTGGGAGCCGTCCCGGATCTGGTCACGGGCGATCTCCACACAGGCCTGCCAGTCGCCGGCCAGCATCGACTCGCGGAACTTCTTCGAGCCGTTGGCGTTGGTGCGCTCGCCGATCGCCAGGTACGAGGTGTCCTGGCGGAACGGCACCGCCTGGTAGAGCGAGGCGGCCGAGGGCTCCGGCTGCGGCTCGCGCCGGACGATCGGACGGCCCTGGACCTTCTCCACCACCTGGCGCAGGTGCTCGGGGGTGGTACCGCAGCAGCCGCCGACCAGCGAGAGGCCGTACTCGCGGGTGAACACGTCGTGCGCCTCGGCCAGTTCGGCCGGGGAGAGCGGGTAGTGGGCGCCGTCCTTGCCGAGCACCGGCAGGCCCGCGTTCGGCATGCAGGACAGGCCGATCCGCGCGTTCTTGGCCAGGTAGCGCAGGTGCTCGCTCATCTCGGCCGGGCCGGTGGCGCAGTTGAGGCCGATGTAGTCGACGCCGAGCGGCTCCAGCGCGGTGAGCGCGGCGCCGATCTCGGAGCCCAGCAGCATGGTTCCGGTGGTCTCCACGGTGACCTGCACCAGCACCGGGAGGTCCAGTCCGGCCTCGGCCAGGGCGCGCTTGGAGCCGAGGATCGCGGCCTTGGTCTGCAGCAGGTCCTGGCTGGTCTCCACCAGCAGCGCGTCGGCGCCGCCGGCGATCAGGCCGGCCGCGTTCCGCTGGAAGCCGTCGCGCAGCGTCTCGTACGGCGCGTGGCCGAGGGTCGGCAGCTTGGTGCCGGGGCCGATCGAGCCGAGCACCCAGCGGGTGCGGCCGTCGGCGGCGTGGGCGTCGGCCACCTCGCGGGCGATCCGGGCGCCGGCCTCGGACAGCTCGAAGATCCGCTCGGGAATCTCGTACTCGCCCAGCGCGGAGAAGTTGGCGCCGAAGGTGTTGGTCTCCACGCAGTCCACGCCCACCCCGAAGTAGGCCTCGTGGACGGAGCGGACGATGTCGGGCCGGGTGACGTTGAGGACCTCGTTGCAGCCTTCGAGGTTCTGGAAGTCCTCCAGGGTCGGATCCTGCGCCTGGAGCATGGTGCCCATCGCACCGTCGGCGACCACCACCCGGGTGGCGAGCGCTTCACGCAGCGCGTTCGCGCGGCTCTGCTGAGTGATGGACGGGTCGGCTGCAGTGGCCATGGGGCATCTCCCTGGTGCGACGGCTGTCGGCTTTGCGCGCTCGCTTGCTCGGGCACGCACGTGGCCAGGGTATCCGGCCCACGGCCGGGCCCGCGGGCCCATTCCGTATCCTGAACGCTCGACCGCAAGGGGGGAGCAACCGCGTGGGCCGGTCCGGGACCGTCGCGCGGCGCATCGGGCGGGCCCTGACGGCCCCGGTGCGCCGTTGGAGGAGCCTGTCGTGGTGGCGCCGGGCGCTGGTCGCGCTGGGGCTCGCGGTGGCCGTACCGGTCGCCGCGCTGGGCTCGGTGTTCGTCGCGATCCGACTGCACTACACGGGTGAACCGGCCGCCGAGGCCCGTACCCGGGGCCGGGACGCCGTCTGGCTCGGCCACGCCTGGGTGGACGGCCGCAAGACCGACGCCGACGTGGCGGCGCTGGCCCGGCAACTGGCCGGCACCGGCGTGCGCGACCTGTACGTGCACACCGGCCCGCTGGAGCACGACGGCTCGCTGCCCGCGTCCGTCCACCCACAGGCCCGCTGGTTCACCGCGGCGGCCCACCGGGCGCTGCCCGGGGTACGGGTGCAGGGCTGGCTGGGCGACGAGGTCAAGCCGGAGCGGGACGCCCTCGACCTGGACGACGCGCCCACCCGGGACCGGATCACCGTCTCCGCCCGCCAGGTGCTCGACCAGGGCTTCGACGGCGTGCACTTCGACATGGAGCCGATCCGCCCGGGCACGGCCGGCTGGCTGGCCCTGCTCGACCAGGTCCACCCGGTGACGGCCGCCCGCGGCGCCGAGCTGTCGGTGGCGGCCCCGCAGATCGACCCGGTCCCCGGCCTGCACACGGCCGGCATCCTGCTCACCGACCACGGCAAGTGGTGGGACGAGGCGTACTTCCGGGAGACCGCCCGCCGGGTCGACCAGATCGCGGTGATGACCTACGACACCTCGATGCCGACCGAGCCGCTGTACGGCGGCTACGTCGCGCAGCAGACCGAGCTGGCCCTCCGGGCCACCCCGCCGGACGTCGACCTGCTGATCGGCCTGCCGTTCTACTGGGACGACAGGTGGGGCCACTGGGGCCACGCGGAGACCGTCCCGGCGGCCGTCCGGGGTGTCCGGCTGGGCCTCGGGCGGCAGGACCTGCGGCGGGCGAACTTCGGCGTCGCACTGTACGTGGACTTCGCGGCGACGCCGGAGAACTGGGCGGACTACCGGAACGGCTGGGTGGATCCGGCGTAAACGTTTCTCCGGTGGCTCGTTTCTCCGGTGGCCCGACCGCGGCTCAACCCGCCAGCCGGTGGGCCAGGGCGCCCAGGTAGCGGTGCACGCCGGCGTCCTCACCGGCCAGGTAGCGGGCGACCGCCCGGTCCACCGGCCGGCGGACCTCGCCGCGCTCGGTGACGGTCAGCGAGCAGCCCGGCCCGGCCGGGGTCAGCCGGTACGTCCAGGTGCCGCCGTACGGCAGGTCCGGGTCGGCGATGCCGGTCACCAGCCGGTGCGGGGCCTCGCTCGCCACCACCTCGTAGGTGGTGTGCCCGTGCCGGTCGTACTCGCGCCAGCGCGGGCGGCCGCCGGCTCCCGGGGGCAGCCGCTCGACGTGGGTCAGGCCCGGCCGCCAGGCCGGGTAGAGGTCGATGTCGGTCAGCACGTCCCAGACCGCTCCGGGCGGCTGGGCCAGCTCCAGCCCGCCCTCGGTCAGGTGCTCGACCGGCAGCCGGCGCCCGGCCCGGTCCGCCGCCAGCAGGGCCGTCCCGGCCAGCGCCGCCGCTCCCGCGCCCGCGCCGATCCACAGCCGTCGGTTCATCGGTCGGCCCCTTCCGCCCGGCCCCCGCCCCCATCATCGCCCCGCCGCGCCCGGCGGGCGATCCGTCCCGGGGCGTCACCGGTCGGGCACCGTGCGTTCCGGTCGGCCGATCTGACGGATCGTCAGCGTCCACGGGCCGGATATCCGCTGGATCACGGCGGCCCGCTCCCCCAGACTGTCCCGGTGCCCGACCGCCTTGCGCATCAAAGCCCGTAGGCTGGGCAGGTAGGGACCATGGAGCGAGCCGTTCCATGGGAGACGAGAGGTTCGACAGGCGGGAGCCGGCCCATCGTTGCCCCGGCGGACCAGCCGAGGCGGTGCCGGTCCGACCGCCGACCGGAGGGAGACGCTGGGTGATCGAGCTGGAAGATGTTCCCGAGTTGATCGACCCGGTGATGGTCTGCGCCTTCGAGGGGTGGAACGACGCGGGCGACGCCGCCTCCGCGGCCCTGGCGCATCTGGACGAGACCTGGGGCGGCAAGGTGATCGCCGCCCTGGACGCGGAGGACTACTACGACTTCCAGGTCAACCGTCCGACGATCTGGCTGGACGGCGGGATCCGCCGGATCACCTGGCCGACCACCCGGCTCTCGGTGGTCCGGGTGACCGAGCCGGAGACCAGGGACGTGGTGCTGGTGCGCGGCATCGAGCCGAGCATGCGCTGGCGCTCGTTCTGCAACGAGCTGCTCGGCTTCGCGCACGAGCTGGGCATCGAGCTGGTGGTGATCCTGGGCGCGCTGCTCGGGGACACCCCGCACAGCCGCCCGGTGCCGGTCAGCGGGGTCACCTCCGACCCCGACCTGGCCCGTCGGCTGGACGTGGAGGAGAGCCGCTACGAGGGCCCCACCGGGATCGTCGGGGTGCTCCAGGAGGCGTGCTCGCACGCCGGGGTGCCGGCCGTGACGCTGTGGGCCGCGGTGCCGCACTACGTCGCCCAGCCGCCCAACCCCAAGGCCACGTTGGCGCTGCTGAACAAGCTGGAGGACCTGCTGGACCTGCGCATCCCGCCGGGCGAGCTGGGCGAGGACGCCCGGGCCTGGCAGCTGGGCGTGGACCAACTGGCCGCCGAGGACACCGAGGTGGCCGAGTACGTCCAGCAGTTGGAGGAGGCGCAGGACACCGCGGAGCTCCCGGAGGCCTCCGGGGACGCGATCGCGCGCGAGTTCGAGCGCTACCTGCGCCGGCGGGAGAACGTCGGGCCGACGGGCGAGAAGCCGGTGTCCGGGCACGCGACGGCCGAGCGGCCGGCCGAGCCGGAGTCGCCGGGCACGACCCGGGAGAGCCAGGAGGGGGCCGAGGAGGAGTAGTCCTCCGGCCCCTGGCGGGAACGCCCGTCGGGAACGCCGAAGGGGCGCCGGGACCTCGGTCCCGGCGCCCCTTCGGCGTCGTTGTGCTCAGTTGCGCTCAGTCGTGCCCGGTTGTGCTCGGCAGAGCGTCCGGCGCGCCGGAGACTACAGCGCGACGCCGAGCAGGGCGTCCACGGTGCGGGAGACCAGACCGGGGGCGCCGATGTCGGTGCCGCCCTCGTTCTCCTGCCGCGCGGCCCAGCGGTCGACGGCGGCCAGCGCGGCGGGCGCGTCCAGGTCGTCCGCCAGCGCGGCCCGGACCTCGCCGAGCAGCTCCTCGGCGGCCGGACCGTCCGGCCGGGAGACCGCGGCGCGCCAGCGGGCGAGGCGCTCGACGGCCTCGTCCAGGACGGCCTTGGTCCACTCCCAGTCCGCGCGGTAGTGGTGCGAGAGCAGCGCCAGGCGGATCGCCGCCGGGTCGACGCCCTCGCGGCGCAGGGCCGAGACGAAGACCAGGTTGCCGCGGGACTTGGACATCTTGTGGCCGTCCAGGCCGACCATGCCGGCGTGGACGTACGCCTTGGCGTACGGGTGGGCGCCGCTGGCGGCCTGGGCGTGGGCGGCGCCCATCTCGTGGTGCGGGAACGACAGGTCGCTGCCGCCGCCCTGGAGGTCGAAGGTCATGCCCAGGTACTGCAGCGCGATGGCCACGCACTCGATGTGCCAGCCGGGGCGGCCGCGGCCGAGCTCGGTGTCCCAGGCGGGCTCGCCCGGGCGGGCGGCCAGCCAGAGCAGCGCGTCCAGCGGGTTGCGCTTGCCCGGGCGGTCCGGGTCGCCGCCGCGCTCGGCGAAGACCGGGCGCATGGCCTCGCGGGTGAGGCCGGAGACCTCGCCGAAGTGCGGGTCGGCGTCGACCGAGAAGTAGATGTCGCCGTCCACGTGGTAGGCGGCGCCGGAGGCCAGCAGCTTCTGGACGATCGGGACGATCCACGGGATCGACTCGACGGCGCCGACGTAGTGGGCCGGCGGGAGCAGCCGAAGGGCGGTCATGTCCTCGCGGAACAGGGCCGTCTCACGCTCGGCGAGGGCCACCCAGTCCTGGCCGGTCTCGACCGCGCGCTGCAGCAGCGGGTCGTCCACGTCGGTGACGTTCTGGACGTACAGGACGTCGTGACCGGCGTCCCGCCAGACCCGCTGCACCAGGTCGAAGGCGTTGTAGGTGGCGGCGTGGCCCATGTGGGTCGCGTCGTAGGGCGTGATGCCGCAGACGTAGATCCGGGCGGTGCCGTCCTGCGGCACCACCTCGCGGACCGTGCCCGCTGCGGTGTCGAAGATACGGAGGGGGAGCCCCTGACCAGGCAGGGCGGGAACCTCGGAGGCGGGCCAGGCATGCATGGGATCGACTTTAACCTTGAGAACATTTGAAAGCCTAACCAGTAGCGAAGATCGACTGGATTCGCTTCCTGTCGTTGCCTGACCGCTTCTCGACTGGTAGTGCGCATTCCGTTTCGGGCATACGGCGCGTTCGAGCCCCGACCCCGTGGCACGGGTGAGCGCCCGGCCGGCCCTGCCGCCGACCGGGCGCCCGGCTCCCCGGGGAAAGCGGCCGGAGCCGCTACGACCGCTGCCAGAGGGCCGGCACGTTCGGCGGCTCCCAGCCCGCCATGGCGGTGTGCGCCTGGAGGCAGACGTAGGAGGCGCCGGAGTAGGTGACGCGGTCGCCCGCGCGGTAGGACGTGCCCGGGGTCCAGCTGCCGCCGGGCGGCGGCGTGGTGGGCCCGCCGGTCGGGGTGGCGGTAGGCGTGCCCGTCGGGGTGGCGGTCGGGGTCGGGGTGCCCGGGGTCTGCGGCACGTCCAGCACGAAGTCGAAGGTGCCGTCCTCGCCGGGGCCGTTCTGCCGGATGTTCATCAGCAGTCGGGCGTCGTAGATGGTGTCGGTGCTGTTGCGCGGCTCGCCCGGGAAGTACAGCTGGGTGGTCAGGATCGGGCGGCCGGGGGCCTGCAGCTTGACGTGCAGGTGCCGGGTGCGGCCCGGGTAGAGGCCCGGGATGATGGTCTCCAGCTTGAAGGCGCCGTTGGCGTCGGTGAACTGGTGGCCGCGGAAGGTGTAGCCGGTGTTGTCGTAGTTGCCGCCGTCGTCGGCCTGCCAGAAGTCCAGCAGCACACCGGAGATGGGCAGGCAGGCACGGCCGAAGACATAGCCGCTGACGGTCAGCGGGGTACCGGGGCCGTCGTTGACCATCGAGCTGCGCAGCGGGGAGTCCGGCTTGAAGTAGGGGCCCTCGGTCTGCTCGATGGTGGGGTCGTCCCCGTCGTGGCAGTCGGGGGTCAGGCCGGGGACCCGGCCGGTGCCGGCCTGCTCCCGGGCGAGGGCGACCCCGCCGCCGATCAGCAGGGGCGCGACGCCGAGCGCGGCGGCGGCCTTCAGGACGGTCTTGCGGCTGATCATGCCGTCGGACGGGGGCATGCGCCGTCTCCTTCCCGTGGATTTTTCAAGGGGTGGGGGCGGCCCTTGCCATGGTGGGGGCATGACAAGGGCCGGACCGGCCGCCCGTCCGCGCGCTGGACCGACCGCCGGTGGCCAGCAATGACGTTACGGACCGTCCGATGCCACGGCGATGGACATGATCCGGGGATCGTGGTGATTTCCGTCGACCCGGGTACGGAACTCCCCCGGGGTCATCCCGGTCTCCCGCCGGAAGAACCGGCAGAAGTACGCCGGATCCGCGAAACCCGCCTCCCGGGCGACCTGACGGATCGTCAAATCCGTGCAGGCGAGCAGCCGTTTGGCCTCCAGGGTCTGCTGCCGGCGGATCAGCCCGCCCGGGGTGCGGCCGGTGGCCTGCTTGACCAGGGTCTGCAAGTGCCCCGGGGAGACCCCCAGTTCCTGGGCGGTGGAGGCCACCGAGTGCCGCACCCCGCCCGGCCGGGCGATCAACCGGGTGAAGGCGGCGGCCAGTTCGGCGGGCCGGGTGGCCACCGCGGGCCGGTCGCCCGGGGTGCAGGCGCGCAGCGCCCGGACGATCAGGATGTGCAGGCTGGCCCGCAGCACACCCTGGTAGCCGGGCGCCATGGCCAGGTACTCCTGCTCCATGTCGGCGAGCAATCCGGCGACGGCGTCGGCGTGTTCGCCGAGCCCGATGCCGGGACGGGCGGCCAGGGCGCGCAGCGCGGCGAGGTCCTGCGGATGACCCAGCAGGAAGTCCTCGTTGAACAGGACGACCCGGCCGGTGAGTCCTTCGGTGTCCGCCCAGTGGTGCACCTGGCCGGGCGTGATCACGCACAACTGCGGTGGCGCCAGGGGCCCGTGGACCAGGTCCAGGACATGGGCGCCGCAGCCGCCGGTGACCAGGACGATCTCGTAGAACGAGTGGCGGTGGGGGAAGTTGGCCCGGGAGAGCGGGCCGATCGCGTCGAAACTGCCGATGGCGAAGGGCAGTAGGTGGGGCAGCGGGACCTGCAGGCGGTGCAACGGCAGGTCCGGCGCGGTTCGGGGGGTGGTCCGTCGCACGTCCATCGGAGCAGTGTGCGACCTATTCCGGTAACAGGTCCAGACCACCCGCGGGTAACCCCACCGTGGCGCCCAGGTGGTGTCAGACCGGCGGCCAGGGGATGGCGGGCCAGTCCGCGGAGGGCAGCGGGTGCTTGCCCGAGTCCCGCAGTCCGGCCACCCGGGCCCTGGTGGCCGCCAGTTCGGCGCCGGTCAGGTGCGGGGCCAGCCGCTCGGCCAGCTCCCCGTCCAACTGCTCGGCCAGCCGGGCCAGCACCTCCAGCGCCTCGGCGGGCAGCGGGTCGCCCGCCCAGCCCCAGAGCAGCGTGCGCAGCTTGCCCTCGGTGTTGAAGGTGACGCCGTGGTCGATGCCGTACACCCGGCCGTCGGCGGCGGGGATCAGGTGGCCGCCCTTGCGGTCCGCGTTGTTGAGCACCGCGTCCAGCACCGCCATCCGACGCAGCCGCCGGTCGTCGTGGTGCACCAGCAACGCGGTGCGGCCGCCCTCGACCTCGGCCCGGACGATCGGCAGCCAGCCCTCCTCCGGGCCGGTCGGGTCCTGCAGCGCCAGCAGCGGCTCGGCCTCCGGATCCGGCTCCACCCACAGCTGCACCATGCCGGGCCCGTGCGGCCCCTCGCGCAGCACGGTGGGCGGGATCAGCCCCCAACCGGTCGCCGCGGACAGCTCGTACGCGGCGACCTCACGGCCGGCCAGCGTGCCGTCCGGGAAGTCCCACAGCGGGCGCTCCCCGGCCACCGGCTTGTAGACGGCCTGAGCGCTCAGCGAACCGTGCTCGACGGTGCAGTACAGCGCGGCGTTGGAGGCGTCGGTGAGCCGGCCGTGCACGGTCAGCCCGCCCTGGCGCAGCAGTGCGAGGGCGGTCGGCACGTCTGCCGCGAGGGCGGCGGCGGCCGCCGGGTCGGCCTGCGGCGGGGTCTCGGTGTTCAGCGCCGGTAGCCGTTCGCGCGCGGGCACAGGTGGCCCTCCGGGTCCAGCGGGAGGTTGCAGAACGGGCAGGGCTTGCGACCGGCCGCGACCAGGTCCAGCGCGCGCTTGGCGAACACCCGGGCCATCGCGCCGGTCAGCCGCACCCGCAGCATGTCCGGGCCGTGCTCGTCGTCCTGGAGGGCGGCCGGCTCGTCCTCCTCCTCGTCCTCGTCCTCGTCCTGCTCCACCAGCGCCTGCGCCTCGACCACCAGGCAGGCGTCCACGCTGTCCCAGGCCAGCGCCATGGTGCCGACCCGGAACTCCTGCTCCAGCGGCAGGTCCAGCGGGGCGGTGTCGAGCAGGTCCTTGGGCGCGGTGGCCGGGATGGCGGCGTCGCCCCCGCTGCGCCGCAGCGCCTCGTCCAGGACCTCCTCGATCCGCTCGGCGAGCGCGGCGACCTGGTTCTTCTCCAGCAGCACGCTGGTGATCCGGCCCCGGGCGCTGGCCTGCAGGTAGAACGCCCGGGCGCCGGGCTGGCCGACGGTGCCGGCCACGAACCGTTCGGGCTGGTCGTAGAAGAAGACCTGACGGGTCACGCGCTAGCTCCGGATCGGGTTGTCCAACTGGGCAGGTGGTCGAACTGCGGGGCACTCATCAGTCACCCTACGACCTCAGGGGCCCGGCCGGGGAGCCGAGCGGGAGGCCGCGGGGCGGGGTGGCACCCGCGGGCCCGGGGCGTGCCGCCCGGGCCGTCGTACCCCTCGGCGGGGCGCCCCGGGACGTCGTCCCCCGGGCTCCCGTGCCTCGGGCCGCACCGGTCAGGCGGTGCCGCCGACCACCGCGTCGCCGGCCGGGGTCGTCGGGGCGGCGGAGGCGGTCGGGGGTTTGGGCGCGAGCGAGGAGAGGTCGCCGGTGTCGCCCATCCTGAGCACGAAGGGCCGCTGCGGGGTGTAGCGGATCGCGGTGACCGAGCAGGGCTCGACACTGATCCGCTGGAAGTGGTCCAGGTGCAGGCCGAGCGCGTCGGCCACCACCGCCTTGATCACGTCCCCGTGCGAACAGGCCAGCCAGACCGCGTCCTCGCCGTGCTCGGCGGCGATCTTCGCGTTCCACTCGCGGACCGCGCCGACCGTACGGTGGCTCAGCTCGCGCAGCGACTCGCCGCCCGGGAAGGCCGCGGCGGCGGCGTGGTCCTGCACCGTGCGCCAGAGCGGCTCCTTGGCCAGCTCGGCCAGCGGGCGGCCGGTCCACTCGCCGTAGTGGCACTCCCCCAGCCGCTCGTCCTCGGCCGGCGGGCCCAGTTCGGGGCGGGCGGCGAGCAGCGGCTCCAGGGTCTGCCGGCAGCGCTCCAGCGGGCTGCTGACGGCCTGCGCCAGCGGGATCCCGGCCAGCCGCCCGGCCAGCGCGGCGGCCTGCGCGCGGCCGGTGTCGTCCAGGTCCACGCCGGGGGTCCAACCGGCCAGGATCCCGGCGGTGTTCGCGGTCGAGCGGCCGTGGCGGACGAGCAACAGGGTGGGCATGGGGCTCAGCCTACGGCCTCCGGGCGCCGCCGTGGGGCGGGCCGGGCGGTGCGGTGGGCGGGGCCGGGCGGTCCCGGTGGGCAGGGTCGGGAGGTGCGGCGGGCAGGGTCGGGAGGTTCGGTGGGCAGGGTCGGGCGCGGGCTCGGCTCCCGGCCTCCCGCCCCGCCGGGCCGTTCCGGGGGACAATGGCCCGCATGATCGTCCACTGCGCCGCGTACCAGGACGGCCGCCGGATCGGGGCCTCCGAGGACCTGACCGACTCGCTCACCGCCGCCCGCGAGGCCGGGCCGGGCGCCTTCGTCTGGATGGGCCTGTTCGAGCCGACCGTCGAGGAACTCGACCGGGCCGGCAAGGAGTTCGCGCTGCACCCGCTGGCCGTCGAGGACGCCGTCAGCGCCCACCAGCGGCCCAAGGTGGAGGCCTACCAGGGCTCGCTGTTCGTCGCCCTCAAGACCCTCGGCCACCATGCCGACACCCACGCCGTCACCAGCGGCGAGGTGATGGTCTTCCTCGGCCCGGACTTCGTGATGACCGTCCGGCACGGCGCCGACACCCCGCTCAGCGGCCTGCGGGCCCGGCTGGAGCAGCAGCCCGAACTGCTGCGCTACGGGCCCAGTTCGGTGCTGCACTCGGTCTGCGACACCGTGGTGGACGGCTACGTCGAGGTGGCCGCCGCGCTGCAGGTCGACCTGGACGAGCTGGAGGCGGACGTCTTCGCCCCCGGCCGGATCGGCCGCGACACCGCCGGGCGGATCTACGGCTACAAGCGCCAGGTGATGACCGTCCGCCGGGCCGCCGTCCCGCTGCTGGAGCCGATGCTGCGGCTGGAGCGCGGCGCCCCGTTCGTCCGGCCGGAGACCGCCCCCTACCTGCGGGACGTCGCCGACCACCTGGCCCGGGTGAACGACCAGGTGGACGGCATGGACCGGCTGCTGTCCGACATCCTCGGCGCCAACCTGGCCCAGGTGAGCGTGCAGCAGAACAACGACATGCGGAAGATCTCGGCCTGGGCGGCGCTGGCCGCCGTGCCGACCATGATCGCGGGCGTGTACGGGATGAACTTCGACGTGATGCCCGAACTCCACGAACCCTGGGGGTACCCGGCGGTGCTGTCGCTGATGGCGCTGGTCTGCGCGGTGCTGCACCGGGTGTTCAAGCGGCACGACTGGCTGTAGCACCGCCCGTCCCCGTCCTGCGCGACCGGGCCCGTCCTGCGTGACCGGGCCCGTCCTACGTGACCGGGCCCGTCCTACGTGACTAGGCCAGCCCGGCCCGGTCCAGGGCCTCGACTCCGGTGCGCAGCGCCTGGATCCGCTCGTCCAGGGTGAAGCCGGACGGGGCCAGGGTGAGGGTGGTGACGCCGGCGTCGGCGTAGGCCTGCATCCGGTCGGCGATCCGGGCGGTGTCGCCGATCAGCGAGGTGGCGTCGATCAGGTCATGCGGGACGGCGGCCGCGGCGCCCGCGTAGTCCTTGGCCAGGTACTTCTCCTGGATCTCGTCGGCCGCCTGCTCGTAACCCATGCGCCGGGTCAGCTGGTTGTAGAAGTTCTTCTCCTTGCTGCCCATGCCGCCGATGTAGAGCGCGGCGTAGGAGCGCAGGCCGTCGACCCCGGCCTTGACGTCCTCGCCGACCGCGATGTTCACGGTCGGGCAGAGGTCGAAGCCGTCCAGCGTCCGGCCGGCCTTGGCGCGGCCGGCCCTGAGCGCGTCCAGGGACAGCGCGGAGTGCTCGGGCGAGAAGAAGATGCCGAGCCAGCCGTCGGCGATCTCGCCGGTCAGTTCCAGGTTCTTCGGGCCGATCGCGGCGATGTAGAGCGGGATCTGCTCCCGCACCGGGTGCACGGTCAGCTTGATCGGCTTGCCCGGCCCGCCCGGCAGCGGCAGGGTCCAGTGCGCGCCCTCGTGCACCAGGCGCTCCCGGGACATCGCCTTGCGGATGATCTCCACGTACTCGCGGGTGCGGGCGAGCGGCTTGTCGAACTTCACGCCGTACCAGCCCTCGGAGACCTGCGGGCCGGAGACGCCCAGGCCGAGCCGGAAGCGGCCGCCGGAGAGGGTGTCCAGGGTCGCGGCGGTCATCGCGGTCATCGCCGGGGTGCGGGCCGGGATCTGGAAGATGGCCGAACCGACGTCGATCCGCTCGGTCTTGGCGGCGACGAAGCTCAACACGGTCGCGGCGTCGGAGCCGTACGCCTCCGCCGCCCAGCAGACCGAGTAGCCGAGCCGGTCGGCCTCCCGGGCCACCGCGATGTTGTCGGCATCCATGCCGAGTCCCCAGTAGCCGAGGTTGATACCGAGTCGCATGTGCCGAACCTTCCAGTCGGGTGGGCTTGGTGGCGAGGGTAGCCGCGCACGCACAGGTCATGCTACTGACGGGTAGTGGTGGTCTGGGTCACACCGGGCGGATTGATCGTTCTGCGGGTCTGCGCCCCTGCCCGGGCACCGGCCGCTACGCTCAGCCGACGTGGGGAACGCTCTCCCCACCTGCGCGTCTTCAGGGCCACCGGGCCACCGGGGCCACCGGCCAGTGGAGGGCCCGCCCGATGGAAAAGCGTCACCTCGGCCGTACCGGCCTGCAGGTCTCCCGCCTCGGTCTCGGCACCATGACCTGGGGCCGGGACACCGACGAGCACGAAGCCGCCGAGCAGCTCAAGGAGTTCGTCGACGCCGGCGGCAACCTGGTCGACACCGCCGACGTGTATGCGGACGGCGGCGCCGAGTACCTCATCTCCCGGCTCACCGACAACCTGATCCCGCGCTCCGAACTCGTCATCGCCACCAAGGCGGGCAGCGTCCCCGAGTCCACCCGTCGCTTCGACGGCTCCCGCGGCCACCTGCTCGCCGCCCTGGACGCCTCGCTGCGCCGGCTCGGCACCGACTACGTCGACCTGTGGCAGGTGCACGCCTTCGACCCGACGACCCCGGTCGAGGAGACCCTCAGCGCCCTCGACATCGCCGTCTCCTCCGGCCGCGCCCGCTACGCCGCCGTCTGCGACTTCAGCGGCTGGCAGCTCGCCAAGGCCGCCACCTGGCAGCGCGCCCACCACGACCGGATGCCGCTGGCGGCGGCCCAGTTGGAGTACTCGCTGCTGCAGCGCGGCATCGAGCGGGAGGCGCTGCCCGCCGCGTTGGACGCCGGGGTCGGCGTCCTCGCGGGCTCGCCGCTCGGGCGCGGGGTGCTCACCGGGAAGTACCGGCACGGCATCCCGCAGGACTCGCGCGGCGCCTCGCCGTACCTGTCCGGGTTCGTCCAGCCGTACCTCGGGGAGCGCTCCCGGCGGATCGTGGACGCCGTCGCCACCGCCGCCGACGGGCTGGCCAGCAGCCCGCTCGCGGTCGCGCTGGCCTGGGTCCGGGACCGGCCCGGGGTTGCGAGCGCGCTGGTCGGAGCACGTACGGTGGCCCAGCTGCAGGCGGCACTGTCGGTGGAGGCGCTTACGCTTCCGGGAGAGATCCGCGGCGCGCTGGACGACATCTCGTCGCCGGTGCACCGCTACCCGGACCAGGGGTGGACGGAGCTGTAGCCGCCCCCGTGGCGGGTCGTCGAGCAGAACGTGCAGTGGAACGTGCAGTGGAGTGACCTTTGGAGCGGACGACGATGAGTGACACGGGCAACGGCGCTCCGGAGGAGACAGCGGCCTCGCCGACCGGCAAGGCGGCGGAGCTCGCGGCGGTCATGGAGCAGATGCGCCGGATCGAGCAGCGGGCGGCGAAGCCGGGGGCCCACCGACTGGGCCGTACCGAGCCGAAGGCTCCGGCGGCGCAGGAGGCCGAGAGTGCCGACGGTGCCGAGGACGTCGAGGATGTCGAGGTGGAGGACGCCGGGTCCGCGGCCGCCGAGGAGCCGGCAACCGATGGTTCGACGGCTCCCGAGCCGGCCGCTGCGGCCGTCCCCGCCGACCCGCCCGCCCCGGCTGCCGTAGCCGCGCCGACCCCTTCGGTCGGGCAGCCGCCGGAGCCGAGCGCGGACGTGCTCCGGCGGACCGCCGAGGTGCTGACCGCCGGTGGCGCCCCGGCCGAGCTGGCGGCCGCCGCAGTGGCCGCCTTCGGCGACGACGCGGCCGCCCGGCTGGGCAAGGACCCGTGGGCGGTGCTCGGCCTGGCCGGTGTGCGCCCGGAACACGCGGACCACTTCGCCCGTGGACTGCTCGGCGCCGAGGCCACCCCGGACGACAAGCGCCGGGCCCAGGCCCTGGTGGTCTGGCTGCTGGAGCAGGCGGCGCTGCGCGGGCACTCGGCCCAGGCACTGCCGGACGTCGCCGCCGGGCTCGAAAAGCTCCGGATGCCGGAGCCGGCCGCCGCGATCGGGCACGCCGTCGCGGACGGACGGGTACTGCCCTTCCAGGAGGAGCTGACCGGCGCCGAGGCGCAGGCGGCGGGCGGCGGGGAGGAGGACGAGCCGCCGACCCGGACGCTGCTCGCGCTGGAGGGGCTGGCGATGGCGGAGGTCAGCCTCGCCGAGAAGCTGCTCCAGCTGATGGCCACCTTCGTACCGGGCGAGGACGCCGAGCCCGAGAACGCCGAGACCGAGGACGCCGAGTCGGCGGACGCCGGGTCCGCGGAGGAAGCGGAGGAGCCGGAGGAAGCGGAGGAGCCGGAGGACGCCGAGGCCACCCCCGTCGCCCCCGGCCCCGCCGCCTGGGAGGCGGCCGCCGAGGCGGCGTCGTCCTCCTCCGCCACCGCCCTGATCCGGGCCGTCGCCGACAGCCCCCTCGTCCTGCACACCGGCGGTGAGGCGGCCCGCGCCGAGCCGGCTGCCCTGGTCGCCGCCGCCCGGAGGCTCGGGCTGCGGACCTGGGCCGCCACCTGGACCGACCAGGGCAAGGAGTCCTTCGACTCGCTCGGCGAGGCCGGGACCCCGGTGGTGACCCTCGCCGAGCTGCTGTCCGGTACGGCCGGCCCGGGCCGGGCCGCCGACGGCACGCTCGCCCTGGACCTCCTGGTGGTGCTGGACGCGCAGCTGCTGGACGTCGAACTGGCGGCCGTCGTGCTGGAGTCACTCGCCGACGGCACCCGACTGGTGCTCAGCGGGGACCCGGGGCAGCTCTGGTCGGCCGGCCCCGGCCGGTTCTTCGCCGACCTGCTGGCCGCCAAGGTCTGCCCTGCGGTCGCCTCCCGCACCCCCGACTTCGGTCCGATCGGCGAGCTGGTCTCCGGGGTCGGCATCGGCGAGCTGCAGCCGGTCGAGGCGCCGGACAAGGAGGTGGTCATCCTGACCGCCAAGGACGGCGGCGAGGCCGTCCACCGCGCCGTCCAGCTGCTCACCGACTCCATCCCGCGCGCGCTCGGCATCCCCGCCGAGCAGGTGGTGCTGCTCACCGCGGGCCACGGCGGACCGGCCGGCACCCGGGCGCTGAACGCCGCCGCGAAGGCCCGGCTGAACCCCGGCCCCGGCCGCTTCGGCGGGTTCGACCCGGGCGACCGGGTGGTGGAGTCCCCCGCGCCCGGGATCACCCGCCCGGCCCGGGTGCTGGACGGCGACGCGACCGGCCTGCACCTGGAGTACCCGGACGGCTCGCGCCGGACGGTCCCGCCCGCCGAGGCCGGCCGGCTGCGGCACGGCTGGGCGCTGACCGTCCACCAGGCGCTGGGCCGCCGCTGGCCCGCCGCGGTGGTCGTGGTCCCGGAGGACGCCGGGCCGGCGCTCTCCCGGCAGTGGGTCTACACCGCGTTCGGGCGCGGCGAGCGGCACCTGTCCGTGGTCCACGCGGCGGGGCCGGCGCTCGCCCAGGCCGTCGCCGAGCGCCCGGCGCAGCCGCGCACCACCCGGCTTCGGGCGGTGCTGGCGGAGAACACGGCCGCCGAGCAGTAGCCGGCGGGCGGTTCACGGACGGAGGGCGGGCCCGGTGTTCCGGGCCCGCCCTCCGTACGCGTGCGTCCGACGTCAGTCGTCGGGGTCCTCGTCGTCGTAGACCTCGCTGACGTCGAACCGGCAGATCAGCAGCTGCGGGTCGGCGTGCTCGAACGGCTCCGGCAGCCACTCCCCCGGCTCGGTCGGCTCGGCCGCCGCGACCCAGAGCGTCGAGTCCGCCTCCTCCAGGCCGAACTCCTCGCTGCGGGCGGCGATCTCGTCCGGCTCGTACTCGCCGAACAGCACGCCGATCGCGGAGTTGACGCCGCCGGCACCACCCGGGGTCAGCGACTCGTCGAGCCGCTCGGCCTGCGCGCGCAGCCGCTTGGGGTCGACCACGTGGTAGTCGCGGCGGATCAGCACGCTGATCGCCTCGGGCTGTTCCGGGCCGTGGTAGCCGCCCGGTCCCTCGTCGCCGGGGATCTCGAAGGGCGTGACCTCGTCGTAGACCTCGTAGAGGAGTTGGTCGTAGGCGATGGCCGCCGTGGCGAGCTGCTCGTAGGCAGTGGACACGGCGGGATCATCAGCTGCGTTGGGGCTTGACACCGCTTCCAGATGACGGTCGATGGCGGCCTTGACCGCCTCAGCGGCGGCGCGTACCTCGGCAATGGTGGGCTGCGCGGCATCAGACATGGTGCAGACGCTATCTCCCCTCGGCGCCGGTACGCACAGCGGTTGTCACCTACACCCGCGATTTCACCGCAACTTCCCCCCTGATGTCCGATTCCGTCGCTTCTGTCCCCCGGCAGAACCGGCGCGGGCCGGGCGCGGAGGGCGCGCGACCGGTCCGGCGGGGCCGTCCGGGTACCGCTTCGCGCGCCGGTATCGGGGTATCCCCTCCACAGCAGCAACAGAACTGATGCACTGTCAGACGAGCGCCCTGGTCGCCCGCCGTCGAACCGCCGCATCGGGACGGGAGGACGGCCGGAAATACCCGGGCCGACTGTCCGGGGCAGGCCGTAGGCTTGCGTGCAGGTGATCCTCAGGAGGAGCGTTTTGACCCCACCGAAGCCGGTCCGGCAGCCGGAGTACGAGTACCAGTCGTTGCGCATGCCGCGCGGCACCACGCGCAATGCGGCACGCCAACTGCTCACCGAGCACGCCGAGTACGGACACTGGGAGCTCGACCGGCTGAGGCTGTTCCCCGACGGCAGCCGGACGGTCCGGCTGAAGCGGCGGATCATCCGACAGATCCGGAGCTGGTGACGGGCGTCACCCCGAACCCCTGAGGAAGTCCCCGCCGGGCTTTGAAGCACCCGCGGCCGCCCGGTGAACGGGCGGCCGCGGGTGCTTCATTCATTCCATGGGACCAGGAGGACCGGCGGGTCCGGCGGAACCGGCGGAACCGGCGGACGGGTCCGCCGACTCGGCCCGGGCCGGGCCCCTGGACTCAGCGGGCGCCGGCGCGGGCGCGGCGGTAGAGCACACCGCCGCCGATCAGCAGCGCGAGGCCGGCGGCGCCGAGCATCTCCACGTCACCGGCGCCGGTGTGGGCCAGCTCGGCGCCCGCCGCGACGTTCTGCGCGCTCGGCGCGTTCTGGGCGGCGGGGGCGGCCGGGGTGTTGGTGCGGGCGGCGGCCGGAACGGCCTGGGTGCCGCCGCCGTTCGGCGCCTGGGCGGCCGGGGCGGCGGTGCCGGCGGAGCCGCCGTTGCGCGAGCTGCCGGTGCCGGTGTCACCACCGGCGACGGGCGGCGGGGTGCGGCCCTCGGGGCAGTCGTCGGTCGGCTTCGGGGCGGGCTGGGCCACCGTGCCGCAGCCGTTGCCGAAGGCCGGGTTGCCGACGCCGACCACGTTCACCGAGTTGCCGCAGGCGTTCACCGGGACGTGCACCGGGGCCTGGACGTTGTTGCCGGAGATCACCCCGGGCGAGCCGGCGGCCGTGCCGGCGGCGGAGGCGCCCGAGGCGGTGGTACCCCGGCTCGCACCGGTACCGGAGGCGGCACCGCCGCCGGGTCGGCCACTCTGGCCGGGCCGCGGGGCGGCGTGGCGGCCGCCGCCGCTGACATTGGCGCAGTGGTTGCCGTACGACGGGTTCAGCACGCCGATCACGTCGACCGTGTTGCCACAGGCGTTGATCGGTACCTCGACCGGCACCTGAACCGAGTTCCCCGAGGCGACACCCGGTGATCCCGCGGCGGCGCCCTGCGCCTCGGCGCCCGCATAGGCGTAGCCGGCCGTCGAGGCCAGCACGCTGCCGGTGGCCACGGCGGTGAGGATCCCCTTCTTGGCGACATTCCTCATGATTTCCCCTGACGTTTCGAAACGGCGTGGCGACCTTGACATGAACCTGTATTAAAGTCGGAATTTTGGTCCATCCGGAAATCACCCAAGGTCTTCGACTGCACAGGAGTTAACGAGGGGCAAACGGGGAGGTTGAGCCGAACGAAGCAGCTTCACCCGATCGAGCGATCGGGGCGGTCGGACCTTGCCGAGCCCCCCGGAACTCCTGGCCGGCGGGCGCGCCCGGCCCCAGCGGCCCGGGTCGCGCAAAGGCCCCCGGCGCGACGCGTCCGCCGCCCGGGGGCCGTTCTCAGCCTGGCTCAACGGGCTTCAGTGGCCCGGAGGTTGACTCAGAAGTTGGCGCAGTGGTTGCCGAACGCCGGGTTCAGCACGCCGATCACGCTGACGGTGTTGCCGCAGAGGTTCACCGGGACGTGCACCGGGACCTGAACGCTGTTGCCCGAGACGACACCCGGGGAGCCCACGGCCGCACCCTCGGCAGCGGCACCGCCGTGGGCGGACGCCACACCGGCGGCGGCGAGCACCAGGCCACCAGTGGCGGCGGCGACAGCGGCGATCTTCTTGACCTTCATCATTCCTCCTGTACGGACAACGCAACCCGTTCGGCGGGCTGCACAGGGATGAACGACGCTGCGGCAAACGGGGTACGGAACAGATTTGCCATTCACTCGCAACGGTGAGGCTTCGCACAGATGATCAACACGGATTTCCATAGCTGAATCGTTTCTGTTGATCTCTTTCGACCCGTCCCACAATCATGAGCTCGGACAATGCGGTCGGCCCGCCCCCGGCACTCCGGGAGCGGGCCGACCCAGTCGTCTGATCAACCGGCGCGCGATCAGCAGGCGCGCGATCAGCAGGCGTCGATGAACCGGTCCAGCACCCGGACGCCGAACTTCAGGCCGTCCACCGGCACCCGCTCGTCCACGCCGTGGAACATCCCGGCGAAGTCCAGCTCCGGCGGCAGCTGCAGCGGCGCGAAGCCGAAGCAGCGGATGCCGAGGTCCTGGAAGGACTTGGCGTCCGTCCCGCCCGACAGGGTGTACGGCACGGCGCGGGCGATCGGGTCCTCCGCGCGCAGTGCGATCTGCATCGCCTCGACCAGCGCGCCGTCGAAGCCGGTCTCGATCGCCCGGTCCGAGTGCAGCGACTCACGCTTCACGCGCGGGCCGAGCACGCTGTCCAGCTCGGCCAGGAACTCCTCCTCGTAGCCGGGCAGGAAGCGCCCGTCGACGTGGGCGGTGGCCTGACCGGGGATCACGTTCACCTTGTAGCCGGCGCCGAGCATGGTCGGCTGGGCGGTGTTGCGGAAGGTGGTGCCGATCATCTTGGCGATGCCGCCGAGCACCCGGACCACCTCGTCCATGTCCTCCGGGTCCAGCCGGTACCCGAGCACGTCCGACAGCTCGTCCAGGAAGGCCCGCACGCTCGGGGTGATCCGCAGCGGGAACTTGTGCCGGCCGAGCCGGGCGACGGCCTCGCACAGCTCGGTGATCGCGTTGTCGTCGTTCGACATCGAGCCGTGCCCGGCCCGGCCCTCGACCGTCAGGCGCATCCAGTGCATGCCCTTCTCGGCCGTCTCCACCAGGTAGAACCGGGCCTGGTCGTTCACCGTGAAGGAGAAGCCGCCGACCTCGCCGATGCCCTCGGTCACGCCCTCGAACAGCTCCGGGTGCTTGTCCACCAGGAAGCGCGCGCCGTACGTGCCGCCCGCCTCCTCGTCGGCGAGGAAGGCGAGCACCAGGTCGCGCGGGGGCTTGCGGCCGGTGCGCAGGCGGTCCCGGACGACCGCCAGGGTCATCGCGTCCATGTCCTTCATGTCGACCGCGCCGCGCCCCCACACGCAGCCGTCGGCGATCTCGCCGCCGAAGGGGTCGTACGTCCAGTCCGCGGCGTTGGCCGGCACCACGTCGGTGTGGCCGTGGATCAGCAGGCCCGGACGGGAGCGGTCCTCCCCCTCGATCCGGACCACGGTCGAGGCCCGCCCCTTGGCCGACTCGAAGATCTGCGGCTCGATCCCGAACTCGGCGAGCTGCTCGGCCACGTACTCGGCGGCCTTGCGCTCCCCCGGACCGGACCCGTCCCCGTAGTTGCTGGTGTCGATCCGGATCAGATCGCGACAGATCTCGGCGACCTCCGACTCAGCCGTCACCTTCGGCGCCGCCGACTCGCTCCGCTCGCTCACGGTCACTCCTCGTCTTGGGCCCGCACCGACGCACCAGCGCGCCTCCCCCAGGACCTGCACCCGGGCCGTACGAGCACGTCCGCCCATCCTCCCCCAGCCCCCGATCCCGATCCAGCCCCCGCACGCCCCCGAAACCCGCTGGTCACACCCCCGCCACAGGCCGCCCCTTGCCCCCGCCACCAGGCCCGCTCCCCGCTCCGGAGCCGTTTTGGGACCCCAAGCCGATCTTTGCTACAGTTACATCTGTCAGCGCGACGGACGAGAGATCGGAAGCCGCGAGGACGACACCTGGTCCGGGTGGCGGAATGGCAGACGCGCTAGCTTGAGGTGCTAGTGCCCTTTATCGGGCGTGGGGGTTCAAGTCCCCCCTCGGACACCGAACAAGAGGACCCCAGTTGATCTGGGGTCCTCTTCGTTTTCCGGTTCGTTTTCCAGCGGGTTCGGCGGTGCGGGTACCGCGGCTCGGCGGCAACGCCCTTGTCGTGGACCGCAGTTCGCCGTCCGGCCCCGGCCGGGGTCGGACGGCGTCGGCCGGTCAGGCCCGGCGGGTCTCGCCGATGGCGCTCTCGATGCCCTGGACCATCCGCCACAGCGGGGCCCGACGGCTGGCGACCAGGACCACCACGTCGTCGCCCTCGCCCTCCGGCGCGGAGTCGGCGGGGCGGTCGCTCCAGGTGGAGGTGACGAAGGCCATCGCCGCGTCCACCTCGGCCACCCAGTCGCTCTCGCCGCCCGAGCGCAGCCAGGTGCGCAGGGCGTGGTTGTGCGCGGCGACCACGGCGGCCGCGATCACGTCGGCGCGCAGGGGGCCGTCCGGGCGGTCGGCGTAGCGGCCGCGCAGGTAGGCGGCGAGGGTGTGCTCGTAGCGCCAGACCACCGACAGCTCGTACGCCCGCAGGCCGGGGACCTTGCGGGTGAGGCGGTAGCGCTGGACGGAGAAGGAGGGCTGCTCGGCGTACATCCGCAGGACCAGGCGGGCGGCGTCGCAGGCGTGCTTGACCGGGTCCTCCTCGCCGCTGCCGGACTCCAGGAACTCCGTCATCTCGGCGAGGCTGCGCTCGTGGTCGGGGAAGACCACGTCCTCCTTCGCCGGGAAGTAGCGGAAGAAGGAGCGCCGGCCGACGCCGGCGAGCGAGACGATGTCGTCGACCGTCGTCTGCTCGAAGCCCCGCTCCAGGAAGAGCTCGAAGGCCGCGGCCACCAGCGCTTCGCGCATGGCCGGCTTCGAGGGCCCGTCGTTCATGGGCAGGTCCTGCTCTTCCTTCTCGCTCATTCTCCGGAACTTAGCACCGGCGCAACGGGTCGGCCCCGACGGCCGGTGGGTGGAGCGGGTCGGCCGTCGGGGCGGGTGGGGGCGGTCGTTACGGGAGGTTGCGGGCCATCACGATCCGCTGGACCTGGTTGGTGCCCTCGTAGATCTGGGTGATCTTCGCGTCCCGCATCATCCGCTCCACCGG
>NZ_JBEOSV010000066.1:0-6945 GCF_040303245.1 Kitasatospora sp. NPDC096077
CGGCCTCGTACTGGACGTACTTGGGCGATTCGGGCGTGCGTCCAGGCGGGATGCCCGGCGTCGCGCGCCCGGCAAGATCGGCCGGACAGGGCCTAACAGCCAGGCCCACCTCTTCCGCGACTCCCGGGATCACCACGCGGATGGGAATGTACGGTTCAACCGTCGTGTTCCGCCCGTCGATCCGCGCGAGTACGGTTCGCGATGTCGAGACGGACCGGAAGAAGAGGGACGGGGGCATCAGGTGGGGCGGGAGAAGGCTCTTGTGCTCGGGGGCGGCGGCGTGGCCGGGATCGCCTGGACGTTCGGCGTGCTCGCCGGGCTGGCGGACGGCCCGTCAGGTGTGGACGTCGGGACGCCGGACGTGGTGATCGGCACGTCGGCGGGCTCGGTGGTGGCGGCGCAGCTGCGGCCCGAGGTGTCGCTGCTGGAGCGCTACGAGCACCAGATCAAGCCGCGGCCGGACGGCGCCGAGACGGAGCTGACGCCCGTCGGGATCGACCTTCAGGACGTGTGGCTGCAGCTCACCGAGGCACGGACCGGCACCGACGATCCGCGGGAGCAGCGGCGTCGGGTCGGCGCGCTGGCGCTGGCGGCGTCGACCGTGGACGAGGCCGCGCGGCGGGCGTCGGTGGCGGCCCGGCTGGCGCTGTCCTCCTGGCCGGAGGGCGATGTGCGGATCACCGTGGTGGACGCCCGCACCGGCGAGGACGTGGTGTTCACCCGCGAGTCGGGCGTCGACCTCCTCGACGCGGTCACGGCGAGTTGCGCGGTGGCCGGTGTCTGGCCGCCCGTCACGATCGGGGACCGCCGGTACGTGGACGGCGGCGTGCGCACCATGGTGAACGCCGACCTTGCCACGGGCTTCGACCGGGTGCTGATCCTCGCCCCGCTCGCCACGCCCGACCTCGACCAGGAGGTGGCCGAACTGGCACTGCACTCCCGGGTCGTGGTCATCACCGCCGACGGAGCCACCCAGGCCGCCTTCGGCACGAACCCGCTGGACCCGAGCACCCGCACCCCCGCAGGCCTCGCCGGCTTCACCCAGGGGCAGGAGAACGCCGAGGCCGTACGCGCCCTGTGGACCGAGTAGCGGTCGGCACGGTCACCGAACCACCGTTCCGACCCCCGGCCACCGGCTCGGGCACGCCGTCCCCGGCGGTCACCAGAAGCGGGCGAGGGCGCTGTCCTTGAACGGCTGGGGCGAGACGCTGAGGTCTCCGGAGAAGGGGTGGTCGAGGACGATGACGAGGAGCAGGCTGAAGCCGATCAGGGTGGCGACGGTGCCGACGAACAGGAGCCGGGCGGGCCGGGCGCGTACTCCGTAGAGGAAGGTCAGCATGGTGATCACGGCGGCACCGCCGAAGACGAGGACCTGCAGCAGCGCGGGCAGGCTTCCGTGGCTGTCGGCGATGCGGGTGCGGCGCAGGGCCGCGACCTCGTTGAGGCTGTCCAGGGCCTTGGTGTAGAAGGCCTGCTCGGACGTGGTCCGGGGTTCGTAGTCGGTGAGGGCCCGGTACATGCCGTCGACCGCGCGGGTGGTCACCGCCGAGTCCCCCTTTCCCGCCCGCATCAGGGGCCACTGGTCCTCGACGACGGCGTGGACGTAGTCGTGGACGGCCGTTTCCACGGCCTGGCGGGTGACGGGCGGGAAGGCCTGCGCGTCGCGGGCGATCTGGGAGACGGCGCTGGCCTCGCCGGCCACGACGTGCCCGGCGTCGTGCAGCTCGGTCCACAGGTTGACCACGACGAACGCCAGGATGATGCCGTAGATCGCGCCGAACACGCCCAGCAGTACCCCGACCATCTCGTTGTACCCGCCGTCCGCCAACCGCGGGAGCCGGCGCACCGCCAGCACGCTGCCGGCCAGCGCGGCCAGCACGAACCCGCCGACCACCAGCGCGGTCAGCGGCACGGTCGGGACGTGGTTGAGCAGCCACAGGTCCAACGCGTCTGAACTCCTTGCGGGCCGGAGCCCCCGATGGGCTTTCGCCGCCATCATCGTCCGAGTCGCCCCGCTCGACTACTTCACGCCCGCCGGGACGTGTCGTGGGACCGCCCGGCCGGTGTGGTCCGGCCGGGCGGTCTTTCTGGTCGGGCCGTACGTGGTTCCCCGGGGTGAGGGCTGGTCAGCCGGTCACCAGTCGTGGTCGTCCTGGGTGGCGGTGGCGTGGGCGGTGCTGCCGGTGAGGTTGCCGCCGGGGGCGGGGGTGAAGGTGGCGGTGTAGCCGTTGAAGCGCAGGTCCTTGGCGACGCCGCTGGTGGCGGGCGGGTTGGGGCCGGTGTAGGAGGGGCAGGTGGCGACGCCGTCGGCGTCGGTGGTGGCGGTGCACAGGACGGTGCCGTGGCCGGTGCTGCCGCTGGTGAACACGACGGTCTGGCCCGCGATGGGGGTGCCGGTGGTCTTGCCGGTGAGCGTGGCGGTCATGCGGGTGAAGGTGAGGGTGGCCCGTCGGCGGGCGAAGGCGGTGTCGGTCGCGGTCAGTACGGTCGCGGTCGGGGCCGGGGTGACCGCCACACCTTCCGGCCCGGTGCCGACGGGGATGGTGGCGGTGACGGTGTTGGTCGCCGTGTCGATGACCGTCACGTTGTTCGCGAACGTGTTGGTGACGTAGGCGTGCGCGCCGTCCGGGGTGACCGCCACACCGAACGGCCCGTTACCGGCGGTCACGGTGGCCGTGACGGTGTTGCTCGCCGTGTCGATCACCGACACGTTGTTCGAGCCGAAGTTGGTGACGTAGGCGTGGGCGCCGTTCGGGGCGATCGCCACACCGTCCGGCTCCCCGCCGACGGCGATCGTGGCGGTGACGGTGTTGGTCGCGGTGTCGATGACCGTCACGTTGTTGGAGAAGGTGTTGGTGACGTAGGCGTGGGTGCCGTCCGGGGTGACGGCCACACCGAACGGCTCGGTGCCGGCGGTGATCGTGGCGGTGACGGTGTTGGTCGCGGTGTCGATCACCGACACCGTGCCCGAGGTCCCGTTGGTGACGTACGCGTGGGCGCCGTCCGGGGTGATCGCCACACCGAAGGGCTCGGTGCCGACGGGAACGGTGGCGGTGACGGTGTTGCTCGCCGTGTCGATCACCGACACATCGTTCGTGCCGTCGTTGACGACGTAGGCGTGGGCGCCGTCCGGCGTGATCGCCACGCCGTACGGATTGCGGCCGACGGGGACGTTGACGGTGACGGTGTTGGTCGCCGTGTCGATCACCGACACCGTGTTCGAGCCGTTGTTGGTCACATAGGCGTGGGCGCCGTCCGGGGTGACCGCCACACCGACCGGCACGAAGCCGACGGGAATGGTGGCGGTGACGGTGTTGCTGGACGTGTCGATCACCGACACGTTGTTCGAGCCGTTGTCGGCGACGTAGGCGAAGGGGCCGCCCGGGACGGCCGCGGGCGCGTGCAGAGCCCGTGCCGCCGTCACCGGATGGGCGAGGCCCTCGGCCCGGTGGTCGCCCGAGCCCGTTCGGGCGACGGCCTGGACGGCCGGCAGCACCACGAGCCCGACCACCACGGCCAACGCCGCGGCCAACGCCATGACCAACCTGCCGAACCACTCCGGGAGCCGCTCCGGCCCCCCGTCTCTTCCCCGAAGGGGCCCCGCTCCTACATGCCGTCCGTTCACTGCCGTCTCCCATCCCATGGAAAAGGGCCCCGGCCCACAGCATGACGGAACGTCGGACGAAGACCCTTGATCACCGAAGGCGATCGCTGGGAACTCTAAGTGACCAAAAGCCGTGGCCGACTGACCACCGGAACACAACGCGCCACGTGTCGGACCCGCCCCGACCGCAACGACACCCCCGGCCGCCGGCACCTGCCCGCCGGACCACCCGGCCCGGTGACGCCCTACGCGCCTTCGGCGAGCAACTCCGCCAGACGGTCCGCGAATTCGGTGAGCCAGTCCAGTCGTGGTCCGCTGCGGGCGATGCGGAAGCCGTGGCGGCGACCCCAGAACGCGGCCTGCACCGCATGGAACTGGGCCCAGCGCCGGACGCGTTCGCGGTCGAGTTCCGCCGCCTCGGCGAACACGTCCACGATGCGGTGGACGGCCCTGCGCGGGTCGTCCACTTCGAGGAGCGTCAGCGCGCGCAACTTCAACAGGGTGCCGCCGTCGTAGGCGGGATCCCCCGCGTACCCCTTGGGGTCGACGGCCAGCCACGGCTCGCGGCCGGCCCGCAGGATGTTCCGGGCGTGGAGGTCGCCGTGGACCAGGGTGTCCGGCTGGACCCGGCCCAGCTCCCGGACGGTCGCCACTGCGGCATCCACCACCCGGCGCGGCAACGAATGCGCCAACTCATGGGCGTCCCTGCGCAGTTGCTCCTCCCAGGCATCGGCCTGCCCGCGCAGCCGGGGCAGTCCCGGCGGTGCGGGGACGGCCAGCCGGCGATTGAGCCGCCCGGCGACCGTCACCACCGCGTCGCCGTCCTCGACCTGCGCCAGCGTCGCCGGCTCGACCCGCTCCAGGAGCATCGCGAACCGCCCGTCGTCGCGCTCGTGCAGCAGGACGGCGCCGCGCCCGGCCCAGGCCACGAACGCGTCCGGCTCATGGACGTTGCCGGGATGCGGGAACGACACCTTCAGCACGGCGGCCTCCCCGCCCCGCCGCCGTACCGGGACGACGACACCGACGCCGCCGTGCATGACCTCGCCGTCCGGCACGCACTCCCAGCACCCCAGCAACTCCTCCACGATCCCGGGCAGCGTGGCCAGCCACTCGGCCCCGGCCTCCCCCTCGCGCTCGACGGTGCCCCGCGCGAACTCCTCTGGCGTAGCGATCATTTCGGCACCCTACGCGCCGGACCCGGCACAGTCACCGAGTTCCCCGGAGCCGATCCGCCGGCCGTTGCACGGGCCGAGGTTTGAGTACGCGTACTCATGCGGCACCCGGACGCACCGGTGGAAGATCATCAAGGCCGCACCGCGCGACCGCCGCCAGGCCTGCCCACGCCGACGAGGGCGCTTCCGCCTCGGCCGGACCCGACCGTCATTCCCCGGGGGAACTCCCTTGCGCTCCGCAACCGCGCTCCGCACCGCCGCCGTTCCGGCCGCCGTCGCACTCGCCCTCGTCCTGACGGGCTGCGGCCCCGACAACAGCGACGGCCCGGCCGGTGCGGCCACCACCACCGCGGCCCCGGCCACCGCGCCGCCGTCGACGGCCGGCAGCGCGCTGCCCGGCATCACCGCCGCACCGACCACCGCCACCCCCACGGCCCCCAGCCGTTTCGCCGACGCGCTCGCGCCGACCGCCACCGCGAAGGGCACCTTCGCCGACCACGAGAAGGGCGACATTTCCCTCACCATCGGCCCCGTCAAGGTGGCCAAGGGCGACATCGCCGACCTCGCCAAGTTCCTCAAGCCCGAGGACATGGCCGGCAAGACCCCGTACTACGTGCACGTCACCTACACCCACACCGGCGGCAACGGCATCTTCGAGCCCTACTTCAACCTCCGCCTGCACGCCATGACCGGCGACACCGCCCAAGCCCGCAAGGTCGACCTGCTCAGCGCCTTCCCCACCTGCGAGAGCGACGTCCCCCAGGGCGGCAAGGACTTCGTCAAGGGCCAGAGCGACCACGAGTGCGCCGTCTACCTCGCCCCCTCCGACAAGCCCGTCCAGTACATCGCGTGGCTCGACAAGGACGACAAGCCGCTGGCCTGGAAGGCCGGCTGACGCCGGGGCCGGCCGGAGGGTGAGGTCGGCTCGGATGATCCCGTAGCGGGATTCGCACCAGCGCCAGTGGCACCAGGCGGTGCTGTTCTTCAGCTGCATCTGCTCGGCGGCCGTGGCGAGGGTCTCCCAGAAACCGGGCGAGAGCGGGCCGACGTCGCCGAGTTCCTCCAGCAGCCCGAGGGCCACCTCCCACTCATCGTGCGTGAGGTAGTCCCAGACATCGTTGATCGTGATGTCGTTCTCGGTGGCGATCCCCTCGGGGACCAGCAGGCAGGCGGCTTCCAGCAGCTCGGCGACATCCATACTCTGGTTCTGGACCACGACGTCCTGGCCGCGGCCGGGGATCCGGGGCCGACGATCGAGGGCGCGCTCGCTCGCGGTCAGTCGGGCGAATGAGGGGAGCGATCTGTTCGCGGAGCCGGTCACCTCGTCACGGGCCGCGGGCCTGCCGGACGGTTCGTCACCCCTTCGCCGGCTCGAATACGAAGCGGAACTGCTCCGCCCCGCTGAGCAGTTCCGTTCTCGTTTGCTCGCCCGACTCCAGCAGGCTTCCCCAGAAGACATTGAGCATGAAGTCGCGCGACGGCCCACCGAGGTCCAGCGTCAGACCGGCAGGGCCGGAGAACAGGGTCCATGCCTCGATGCGCCCCGTAAGAGACCTGTAGGGAGCCCTGGCGATGAGTCTGAACCCGTCCGGGCGGGCCGGCTTGTCAGTGATCTCAAGCGTCACGGCCGCATAGTGTTCCCGAATCGGGCTTCGAATCTTGATCGCCCCGTCGGTCAGCGTGATGCCCGGAACATCGCCGCACAAGGGAAGGTCCATCCAGTCGCCGTCCTCGGCGAACTCGTCCTTCTCCCAGAGCCCGAACTGCGAACGTTCAACCGAAACCAGGCCTGCCGCCTCGGCGGGAAATGACCGCATATCGCCGATCCTTCCACACGGCTGTCACTCAGGGGCCTGACAGGAAGTAGCGGGGACGAGCCGACGACGCGGCCGGGCGCCGCGTCGTCGACCACGCCTTACGCGTTCGGGTCCCAGGCGACGAGCCGCTCAAAGATGACCCGGTCGCCGTCGATCTTCACCGACTCCAGCGGGGTGCGTCCGTAGAACCACAGGACCAGCTCACCGGCCGTGCCCTGGGCGGAGGCGTCGGCCGGGGCCAGGGCCTCGCCATCTCCCTCGCCGGCAGCCGGGAGGGGGGGGGGGGGGGGGGGGGGCGCCCCCGCCCGTTAACGCGCCGGTGGGGCCCCGGGGGGGGGGGTGTGGGGAG
>NZ_JBEOSV010000066.1:6955-49385 GCF_040303245.1 Kitasatospora sp. NPDC096077
GGGTGCGACGTTATACCCACCGCCCCTGAACCCCGGGGGGCCCCGGGGGGGGGGGGCGGGCCGGGGCCTGGCCCCCCCAAACCCCCCCGCCGGCCGCGGGGCGGCGCCCGGCGCGGGCGCCGTCCGCCTCGACCGTGAAGCGCCAGGAGCGGCCCTCGGTGGCGTGGTAGTCGACGACGGCCGGCTCGTGCGGCCAGACTCCCGACCACGCGCAGCAGGTGAACAGGAAGTCCTCGACGCCGTCCAGCGCCACCTCCGCCGGCAGCGGCTGCGCGGCGCCCACGGTGAGCTGGGCGTCATAGGTGTGCATCGCGATCTCCTGGAGCTGGTGCCGGGCGACGGCACCGCTGGTCCGCGGCGACTGCGAGGCACCCCACCACGTCCAGCACTCGGCGTCCGGGCCGACCTCCCGCAGGGTGTCCAGCAGCTCCTGCGTCGACGCGGCCAGCCAGGCCACCAACGCCTCGCGCTCCCGGGGCGCCTGCGCCTCGGCGCGCGCCGTCACGGCCTCGGCCGGCGGGGCGTCGGCCGGACCGGCCTCGACGACGGCGGCCCAGAACGGGCGGCCCGAGCCCACGTGCCGCGCCAGGTCGAACAGCGTCCACTCGGGACAGGTCGGCACCTGGGCGTCCAGGCTGGGCGCGGCGGCGATCGCGGCTCGGAAGGCCGTCGCCCGCTCGTCGATCAGCCGCAGCAGGTCGGGGAGTTCAAGATTCTTCTGCACTACGGCTGTCTATCACCGGGCTCCGGCGGCCGAAAGCGAATTTCCTTCGAAACCAGTGGTGAACACGGCCGACAAACGGCGGTTCCCGCCATCCGTCGTGGATGGCGGGAACCGCCGTTCAGGTCCTGGCCCCTCGGTCCGGCGGACGTGCCGGGTGGGGGCTCAGGGGGTCGAGCAGGTGGTGCGGTCAGCGCTCACGGCGGCGCCTACGGGCGAGGAGCAGTGTCCCGCCTCCTGCCGCCACCAGGACCGCGGATGCGGCGCTGAGCCGGTCGAGCGCATCGATCAGGAGGCGCTCGACCGCGAGTCCGACCCCGCCCCGCGCCGTTGCGGGACCGCCCCGCGTCGCCGCGGGACCGCGCCGCGACCCCTCCGCCGGAGTACCCCCGGGCGCGCGGCCGGGGCGGCGACGGTAGGACGGATACGGACCGACCGGGAGGAGCGAGCATGAAGATCGTCGTCGACCTCAACCGCTGCCAGGGTTACGCGCAGTGCGTGTTCCTCGCGCCCGGAGTGTTCGAGCTGCACGGCGAGGAGGCCCTGATGTACACCCCCCAGCCCCCCGGTGAGCAGCGGGAACGCGTCCTGCGGGCCGCCGTGGCGTGCCCCGTGCAGGCCATCCTGGTCGAGGGCCGCGATGCGGGCCCGGCCTCGGGCGAGGAGGGCCGCTCCGGTGTCCGTTGACCTGCGCGGCGGCCGGATCGTCGTGGTCGGCGCCTCGCTCGCCGGTCTGCGCGCCGCGGAGACGCTGCGTGACAAGGGCTTCGAAGGGCGGCTGACCGTCGTCGGCGAGGAGCACCTCCCCCCGTACGACCGCCCGCCGCTGTCCAAGCAGGTGCTGCTCGGGCGGGTGCGCGCCGAGGAGACCGCGCTGCCGCGCCGTCGCGAGGTGGACGCGCACTGGCGCCTCGGCGTCCGCGCGACCGGCCTGGACGGGGCCGCCCGGGAAGTGCTGCTCGCGGACGGCGAGCGGCTGCCCTTCGACCGGCTGCTCATCGCGACGGGCACCCGGGCCCGGCCCTGGCCGAACCCCGCGGAGGCCGCCCTGGACGGGGTGGTCACCCTGCGCACCGTCGAGGACGCGGCCGGCCTGGCCGAACGCCTGGCGGCCGGCCCGCGACGGGTGCTGGTGATCGGCGCCGGGTTCACCGGCTCCGAGATCGCCTCCGCCTGCCGGGAACGCGGCCTGCCGGTGACGGTGGCGGAGCGCGGTCCCGCTCCGCTGGTCGGCGCCCTCGGCGGAGCCTTCGGGGCCTTCGCGGCCGGTGTCCAGCGCGCCCACGGGGTCGACCTGCGCTGCGGCGTGACCGTCACCGCGCTCGACGGCCGGGCGGGCCGGCTCACCGGCGCCGTGCTCTCCGACGGCAGCCGGATCGAGGCGGACGTCGCCGTGGTCGCCCTGGGGGCCGTGCGCAACACCGAGTGGCTGGCCGACTCCGGGCTCGCCGCCGGTCCGCGCGGCGTCGCCTGCGACGCGGGCTGCCGCGCCTTCGACATGTACGGGATCGTCACCGACGACGTCTTCGTCGCGGGCGACGTCGCCCGCTTCCCGCACCCCCTCTTCGAGTACCAGCTGCTCTCCCTCGAACACTGGGGCAACGCGGTCGCCCAGGCCGAGGTGGCCGCGCACAACATGGTCAACCCGGGACCGCGACGGCTGCCGCACCTGAGCGTGCCCGCCTTCTGGTCCAGCCAGTTCGGCCTCAACATCAAGTCCGTCGGCGTGCCGACCTTCTCCGACCACGTGATGGTCGCCCAGGGCTCGCCGCAGGAGCGGCGTTTCGTCGCGGTCTACGGCTACCGGGGCCGGATCACGGCCGCCGTGAGCGTGAACCGGGGCAAGTGGCTGGAGCACTACCAGGGGCTGATCGAGACGGCCGCCCCGTTCCCGCCCGACTGGGACGGCGTGGAACCGCCGGCCTCCCGCACCCCCGTGCCGTCCGACGTACCCGATCCGAAGGTGCTCTCGCACGGTCCCACCGTCGCGCTCACCGGCCACCTGCCCGACCGCCGGCTGGTCCTGCGGCGCTGGGGCGGCTGACCGCCGACCGCCCCGAGGACCACCGCCGCCACCCCGAGGAGCCCGCCATGACCGCCGCCGACACCGCTTCCACCGGCACCCCCGGCACCCTGTACAGCCGGATCACCGACTACGCCAACCGCCCCGACCCCTACCCCCTCTACGCCGAACTGCGCGAGCACGGCGTGGCCCGCCAGGACGACGGCAGCTACCTGGTCGGCACCCACCGCGAGATCGCCGCGCTGCTCCACGACCCGCGGATCAGCTCCGACCGGCGCAACCGCACCGTCCCGGACGAGATGCAGGGCGTCCCGGTCGCCTTCATCGGCCGGGACGACCCCGAGCACGAACGGCTGCGCGCCATCGCCATGCGGCCCTTCGGCCCGCCCCACGCGCCCGGCCGGGTCGATGCCATGCACGACGAGATCACCGCGATCGCCGACGAGCTGATCGACGGGCTGCGCGGCCGCGACCGGATCGACCTCGTCGAGGACTTCGCCTACCCGCTCCCCGTCACCGTCATCTGCCGACTGCTCGGGGTGCCGCGCGAGGACGAACCCCGCTTCCACACCTGGTCCGAGACGCTGATCGAGGGCTTCGACCCCACGCCCGGCACCGACCCGGCCGAGCGCCAGCGCGCGGCCCTCCAGGCCCGCACGGAGATGGGGCTGTACCTCGGCGAGCTCGCCGAGGCCCGCCGCGGCAAGCCCTCCGGCGACATGCTCTCCGCCTTCGTCAACGACCCGGGCCCGGACGGCGGCTTCACCCCGACGGAGCTGATGGCCACCGCCGTGCTGCTGCTCATCGCCGGGCACGAGACCACCGTCAACCTGATCACCAACAGCGCGCTCACCCTGCTGCGCCACCCCGACGCCCTCCAACTGATGCGCGAGCGGCCCGAGTTGATGCCGGGCATGGTGGAGGAGGTGCTGCGCTACGAGCCCCCGGTCCAGCTGCTGCCGCAGCGCACCGCACTGACCGACGTCGAGGTCGCCGGGGTCACCGTCCCCAAGGGCCAGCCGCTGGTCCTGGTCCTCGCCGCCGGCAACCGGGACCCGCTGCGGTTCCGCGACCCGGACCGCTTCGACCCCACCCGGCAGGACAACCAGCACCTCGGCTTCGGCAGCGGCGTGCACAGCTGCTTCGGCGCGCCGCTCGCCAGGATCGAGGGGCAGATCGCGCTCACCGCGCTGATCCGCCGCCTCGACGGCCCCCGGCTCCTCCAGGACCCGCCCGTGTACCGCCGCAGCCCGATCCTGCGCGGGCCCCGCCACCTGCCACTGGGCGTCTCCGGCATCACGGACTGAGCAGGGGGCTGGGTGGGTGGTGGGTGGGTGGTTGGTGGTCAGGCGCCGAGGCCCACGGAGGAGACGTACTGGTAGGCGCCGTAGTCGGAGTCGAGTTCGCTGATGACGTCGTCCCAGATCTCTTCGAGCTTGGTGAGGTCGCCGGTGGTGAGGGCGTCGACGCTGTCGTCCCAGATGTAGCGGGCCTGGAAGGAGCGGACGCGCAGGTTGTCGCGGCGCCGGGGTTCGTCGACGACGTCCTGGTTGACGGGGTGGATCTCGATCCGGGTGCCGCGGCCGTCGCGGTTGAGGTGGGCCTTGAGGATGGCGGGGTTGGCCAGGACGTTGGCGGCCCGCAGGTTCCAGTACGCGGTGTCGATCGCGTCCAGGTTCGCGGTGCGGGGGCGCTGGCTGCCCTTGGTCCAGGCGCGGATGGTGGCGGCGGCCGCGGTGATGCCCGCCTGGGCGAGGGCGGCGGGGCCGCCCTTGTGGGTCGTCAGGTAGCGCATCCGGGCGATGAGGCCGCGGCGGGTGGTGGCCGGGGACTTGATGCCGCCCTCGACGATCATGCGTTCCACCGCGTCTTCGAGGGCGCGGCCCAGGGCGACGGAGCCGTGCACGTTGCCGCGGTCGCGGTCGGCTCCGTAGCGGCCGAAGTTCTTCCAGCCGTCGGTCGACATCTAGACGCTCCGGGTGCGGGTGCGGCTGCCGGTGTGCGGCAGGGTGTACTGGTTCTTCAGCTTCAGCTGGGTGGTCAGACGGCCTTCTTCGAAGGGTCCGCCGCCGGCCTTTCGCCATTCGCCGCCGGTGACGTGGAGTTCGTCGGTCCCGCGCAGGGCGACGATCGTGAGTCCGGCCTGGTGGGCGCGCTGTGACTTGTGCCAGAGGTTCGCGAAGGCCTGGGAGCGGATGATGTGCATCCAGTCGGGTCGGCGGATGTCGCGGTTGTAGGTGGACTCCCCGATGGTGGACGCGAACTTCGCGTAGATGGCCTTGACGTACTTCTCGGTGATGGAGTCACCAGCGGTGATGGCATCCTCGCGGGCCTGGGTGAGGACCCGGCGGAACTTCTCCAGCAGCCCCTCGGACGCGCCGGAGGTCCAGGCCTGGGTGATGTGCGGGGCCTCGGCGAGGCCCAGCTTGTGGCAGCGGATGAGGAGGCGCACGGTGGCGTCGTCCAGGAGCAGCGGGCCCGTCTCGTGGCGGTTGCCGATCGGGTCGGGCAGGTGGGGGTGGTCCCAGGCGGGGCGGGCGGGGAGCAGGTAGATGCCGGAGCGCTTGGGGTCGAAGCCGCCGTCGGGGCGCTGCTGGAGCGCGCCGATCGGCAGGTGGGTCTTCAACGCGCTGCAGTAGGCGGCGTTGGTGTCCAGGACGTCCACCTCGACGGGGTCGGCGGTGCCGGCTCTGAGGGCGGCCATCAGCGGGGCGTTCTCCCACTTGTGGCGGCCTTCCCAGATGTCGTCGGCGCCGTTCCGGGCCTTCTTGGAGAGGAATTCGAGGCGCTCCGGGTAGGCGGTGTGCTCGTAGGCGGCACCGACGCGGGTCGCGTCGAACAGGGCCATGCCGTTCGGGATGGCCTTCTTCTCCAGGGCCTCGGAGGCGGCCTCGGCGTCGCCGTCGTGTTCTTCCAGGGCCTGATCGACGGCGGAGGTGATCATGTCGAGGTAGTAGCCCAGGTCCCGGCCGGTGCCGGCGTACTCGCGGTTGCGGGTGGGGGCGGCGGGCGGGGCAGGGGTCGGGGCGGTGGGCGGCGGCGTCGCCGGACGGGGCTCGGCGGTCGGGGTGGGGGTTGGAACCGGGGCGGGGACGGGCGCAGGCTCGGTGGTGGGTGCGGGTGCAGCGTCGGCGGCGGCTGCGGGTGCGGGTGCGGGTGCCGGTGCGGGATCGGTGAGGCGGGCGTGGGTGAGGTCGGCGGTCAGGGTGAGGGTGGTGAGGGTACCCAAGTCCCGTTCAGTGACGGTGAGTTCGGTGCGGGTGGGGTCCTGGGGGTCGCGAGTGAGGGTGAGGGTGACGTCGGCGGCCAGGGTCTGCAGGAGGGCCGGGTCGTCGCTGTCGATGGCGGCGAGGACGGGGAGGTGGTGGGTGCGGGCGAGGTGCGCCAGGGCCTGGACGGCGTCGGTGAGGGCGGTGGGACCGGACAGCGGCAGGCGGGGGTCGTGGGCGGCCTGGAGGCGGTCGACGACGAGCAGGGCCAGGTCGGGGATGTCGATGGCGGTGGAGGTGATGGCGTCGGCGTCGAGGCCGGTGCCGTCGTCGATGAACAGCGGTGCCGCGGTGAGGAGTTCGGCGGTGCTGGCGACCTCCCGGCGTTCGTCGTCGGTGAGGGTGCCGGCGCGCAGGCGGCGGTAGTCGACGGGGGTGTGGGCCGCGATGACCCGGGCGGCGATGTCCTGGCGGGTCAGGCCGGAGGCGGCGTAGAGGACGGTGCGGTGGTGGGTGAGGGCCGTGGTGCGGGCGGCCGTGGTGGCGATGAGGCTGGATCCGGCGCCGGGAGCGCCGGCGGCCAGGTAGAAGCGGCCGGGCTGGAGGCCGCCGAGGGCGTGGTCGAGGGTGGCGATCCCGGTGGGCAGGCCGGGAGGTGTCGCGGGCTGGGCGGGGTGGGGCGGGGTGCCGGGGGTGGGGGTCAGGACGGCGGCCAGGGCCTGGCCGAGGGGGGCGAGCGGGCGGCGGGGTGGGGCGGGGGCTTCGCCTTCGCCTTCGGCTTCGGCTTCGGCTTCGGCTTCGGCTTCGGAACTGGCCGGGGCGGGGGTTGCGACGGGAACGGCCGTAGGGCCGGGGGCGGCGGGCTGGTCGGTCGCGGGGACCAGAACGGCCACCGGTGTGGTGTGGCGGCGCAGGACCTGGGGCGTGCCTTCGGCGGCGGCCTGGATCAGGTCGCCGAGCTTCTTGCGTGCGTCCGCGATCCCGTGGGTGGGGGCCGTGCGGAGGTCGTGGCCGGCGGCGGCGGCCCGCTCGGGTGAGGTGAGGCGTGCGCGGTGGCTGCCACGGGCGAGTTCGGCGTCCTGACCCTCCGCGGCCGACCTGATCAGCTGGGGCAGCTGGCCGCGGGCCTCGTGCAGCGTCGCCGGCACGGACCCCGCAGTGGTGGGCGAGGGGGCGGCCGTGGCCGGGGCCGGGACGGGCGGAGCAGACTCGGCGGACACCGGGACACCTTCCAGGAGCCAGGACATGACCAAAGGCACGGGTACGGGACGATCTCCCCGAGGACGGGTACACGTCCAGGGGTTTGTAACGAGAAGCGTAACGGCTCGAACCCGGCGGTGAAGCCGACGAACGCGGTGTCCCGGGCCTACTCGGGCGGCCCCCCGAAGGTGACGACCATGTAGGTCTCCCCCGGCCCCGGCGGGCGGGTCCAGGAGCGGGTGGTGAAGGTGTGCAGCCGACCCTCGGTGATCGCGAACCGGGGCAGGTCCACACCGAACTCGGCCGCGATCGCCGTCAACGCCCGACGCTCACCGGTACGGTCGGGCACGCCCTCGCCGGGGACCGGGGCGGGGACGGGGACGGCCGGCGTGGCGAACAGGACGGCCGGGTCGAGCCCGGAGGGTATCGGGCCGCCGCTGCTACGGACCTCGGGGCCGTCGACGGTGAAGGCGTACTGCTCGATGCCCCGCTCGGCGACGGAGAGGTGGAACAGTCCGCGCTCCGGCTCGCACCACACCACCACGGCCCGGGCGCCGGGCGGCACAGCGCCTTCCGGCTGGGCTGCGCCCTGGGAGGCGGCGACGGCGGGGGACACGAAACGGGCGGCGAGGTGGCCCGCCGGGAACCGGTCCAGGGCAAAGCTCCAACCCGGGCCGCCCGCGTGGCCGACGGTGACGACGGCGCAGTCCTCGTAGTTCGAACTCGTCCTTCCCCGGAACCTTCGCCGGTCGAGTTCCCAGTGCGTCACCGGTGCGTCCAGCACCGCGTCCTGACCACCCAGCCGCACGGGCAGCTCGGCCGGCCCGGCCCCTTCCACCAGGACGAAGCGGTACGGCTCGGGGAGGCGGTTGCGCGACGGCGGATCGGCCAACCAGACGAGACCGTCCGCAGGTTCGGCCGCCCAGGCCCCGTCCGCCTCACTGACCTCACCGGCCTCGCCGTCCTCACCGGCCTCGCCAGCTTCACCGCTGTGCTCCGCCGCCTCCGGGCCCCGAGGGATGCCCAGCAGCTCCCGGCCCCGCTCCGGTGTGATCAGCGGACCGAGGAGCGAGTCGGCGAGCAGGCCGACCGGCGCGAGGTGGTCGGGCCCGAGCGGGCTCCACCGGGGCATCGCGGAGAGCAGTGTCCGCCAGGCCGCCTCCGTCCTCCCCCAGCGGGCCTGTTCGCGGGCCCGCTCGACGGCCTCGCCGAAGGGACCCCGCGCGGTGTAGCGGAACGTCCGCTCCGTCACCTCGCGCAGGACCTCCTCGGCCGCCTCCCGGTGCTCGTCGGACGGCGAGCTCAGCTGCCGGGCCCAGGAGTCCGCGCCCCGGCGCTGCGCCACGTGCTCGACCGCCAGGAGGGGGATGAACTCGCCGGAGTAGAGCGGGTCCTGGGCCAGCCCGCCGTAGTGCACGGTGGACGTCTGCCCGTGGAGTCGGCGCAGCTGGTCTCCCATGCCGAGGGCCCGGGGCCGGCCGAATCCGGCGGCCTCGGCGAGTGCGGCGGCTGCCCGCTCGTGCTCGCCGCGCAGCGCGTCCAGCCGGGCCCGCTCCACCTGGGCGTCCAGTCGGCGGGTGGTCTCGTTGACGAACGCCGGGCCTCGGGAATGAGCGGTGAGACTGTGGAACTCCCGGTACATGTCGAGCATGAACTCCCGGAAGGAGCCGTACCTGGCGGGTTCGCAGGCCGCCCACGACTGGTGGCAATAGACCGCCCACTCGCCGTCCTCGCCGACAGCGAACGGGTCCAGCAGGACGGTCGTCATGTCCGACTCGACGTCCAGTTGGAGGGCGCGCGCCCACATGCCCTCGAGTTCGCCCTTGTTGTAGTACTCGCTGAGCCCGCGCTCGTCCTCGTGCCAGCGGGCCTCACCGCTGCCGGCCAGCCGGTAGACGAAGCCGCCGGCGTGCCGCCAGCCGTCGCTGACCTCCAGGAACGCCCGGTAGGACGGCGGGAGCCGATGCCCCAGCCGCTCCTCGACCGCCGCGATCCGCTCCCCGGCCGCTGGCTCGGCCCCGAGCCACCGCGCGTGCCACGCAGGCTCGTCAGCGGCGGCCGGAAGCTCGTCCGGGCCCCCGTACGTGCCGGCCCACTCGTCGCTCCACCGTGTCAGGAACGAGCGCCAGTCGAAGGTCTCCTCGGTCATGCCGGTGATCCTTGCACGCACCACTGACATTGCTCCGTGCTCTCCGCGGTTCCGCCCCGGCCGGGATGCCGGATTGCGAAGAGTTCTTTGCGAAGACATCTTTGCGAAGAACTCTTCGCGGTCTAGGGTGTGCCCTATGACAGATGCGTCAAAGAGGCCGGACGGCACGGCTGTTGAAGAGGACACGGTCGTCCTGGATGCCAGGGGACTGCGCGCCCTGGCCCATCCGGTACGCGTGCAACTGGTCGGGCTGCTGCGGAAGTACGGCCCGTCGACGGCCACCCGCCTCGCGGAGCGGCTGGGAGTGAACTCCGGGACGGCCAGCTACCACCTGCGCCAGCTCGGTGTGGCCGGCTTCGTCGAGGAGGACGTGGAACGCGGCAACGCGCGGGAGCGCTGGTGGCGTTCGGTCCACCGGCGGACGGATCTCAGGGGCCGGGACGTGGCCGATCAGGAACTCGCGGCCGCGCTGGCGTACCTGCAGTCCGTCGCCGGCACCTACACCCTTCGCATCCAGCAGGCCTTGAACGAACTGCAGACGGTGCCCCGCACATGGCGGGGGACCTTCGACATGAGCGACTGGGCCCTGCGGCTCACGCCCGAGGAAACCGTGGCCCTGCGCCAGGAGTTGAGGGACGTGATCGGCCGCTACCGGCAGGACACGCCCGAGGCGGCGGCGAGTGCGCCCGAGGGAGCCGAGCGGGTCGATGTCATCACCCACCTCCTGCCCGAGGTGGAGACACCCGCCCCGGCGCAGGTGCGCACCGGTCCCGGGACGGCGACAGGACCGGAGACGCCGTGACGGAGGAAGCCCCGGGCGTCGACGCAACACCCGGCAGGCGGTCCTTACGGCCGCTGGGCGGGGTACTGGCCGCCATAGCCGTGTCACTGACCGGCACCCGGATCTCCGTCGTGGCGCTGCCCTGGTTCGTCCTCGTCACCACCGGCAGCGCCACCCGGACCGGACTGGTCGCGTTCTGCGAGATGGCCCCCTACGTGGTGGTCAAGGCCTTCACCGGCCCGCTGGTCGACCGGATCGGCCCGCGGGCCGTCTCCTGGACCACCGATCTGGCCAGCGCGACCGCCGCCGCCACGGTCCCCCTGCTCCACACCCTGGACCTGCTGTCCTTCCCCCTCCTCCTGGCCCTCGTCGCGCTGATCGGCGCGGCCCGGGGGCCCGGCGACCTGGCCAAGGAGGTGATGGTCCCGGAGGCGGCCGAGCGCAGCCGGGTGCCACTGGAGCGGGCCACCGGTCTGGCCGGTGTGACCGAACGGCTCGCCTCCACCGTCGGCCTGGCGGTCGGCGGATCCCTGGTGGCACTGCTCGGCCCCCTGAGCGGACTCGCCGTCAACGCGGGCTGCTTCGCCCTCGGATCGGTGATCGTCAGGCTCGCGCTGCCCCGCGGCATGGGTCACCCGGTCGAGGAGGCCCCCACGCGGGCCGGGCAGACGGGACCGGGCTACTGGCAGCGGTTCGGCGAGGGCCTCACCTTCCTGCGCGGCGAACCGCTGCTGCTCACCGTCATCGTGATGGTCGGCATCACCAACCTGCTGGACGCGGCGTTCACCCCGGTGCTCGTACCCGTCTGGGCCAGGGAGTCCGGCAACGGACCGGCCGTGATCGGCCTGATGGGCGGCGTCATGGGGGCCGCGGCGGTCGGCGGGAGCCTGATCGCCGCGGTGGTCGCGCACCGGCTGCGCCGCCGGGTGACGGTTCTCACCGGCTTCCTGCTGGCCGGCGCACCGAGATTCCTGGTCCTCGCCCTCGACGCCCCGCTGGGGGTGGTCCTGGCCGTCCTCGCGGTCAGCGGGTTCGGCGCCGGCTTCGTCAACCCCGTGCTGGGTGCCGTGCTCGTCGAACGGGTGCCACGCCGGATGCTGGGCCGGGTCAACGCCCTCGGCGACTCGCTGGCCTGGGCCGGCATCCCCCTCGGCGGGCTGATCGCCGGGGCGGCGGTGACCGCTGTCGGCCTCGCCCCGGTGCTACTCGTCTGCGCCACCGCGTACTTCCTCACCACGAACCTGGCCGGACTGCGGCCGGAATGGCGCGAGATGGACCGCACGCGCGGGCGGGGCGCCCCGGAGCCGCATCCCGGCGAAGCGTTCTCCCAGGACCGTGCGAACACGGCGAGTTGACGCCTACGGGGGTTCAATTCCCGGTGTACGAGAGGGCCGCCCGTCCCCGTACCGTGCGCGGGTCCGCCGGGTCACCCGCCCCGCGAACCACGGTCAGCCATGGCCTTGATCCGCTGTCGCGACACGTCCCAGCAGCGGGGCCAGCGCGTCGCGCAGCGTGTCCGGGTCGCGGTAGTGGACCGCGGTCATACCCACCGCGCGGGCCGCCTCGACGTTGACCGCGAGGTCGTCGACGAACAGACAGCGCCCGGGCACGACTCCCGCGCGGGCGGCGGCGAGGTGGTAGATCGCGGGGTCCGGCTTCACCAGACCGACCCGGGAACTGTTGACCACATGGGCGGCCAGATCGGCCAGCCCCAGCCGATCGAGGTCCTGGTCCAACCACGGCGTGGCGTTGCTGACCAGCACCACCGGCACCCGGCCACGGACCTGCCGGACCAGGGCCACCACCTCCGCGTCGACCCGTGAGGGCACCTGGGCGAACGCGTCGGCCAGCTCACGGGCCCGCACTGCGGAGACCTGTCGGGCCAGCACGGCCGCGATGGCAGCGGCCCATTCGGCCCGGGTGATCCGGCCGAGCAGCAGCGGAAGGTCCTGCTCGGGGGCGAAGGCGATGTCCGCAGCGGTGCCCGCGGCCAGCCCGGCCGCCTGCTCCAGCCGCGCCACCTCGGTGTAGTCGAAGGAACGGATCACACCGTCGATGTCGCAGAGCAGAGCGCCGGGCGTTCCGGGGTCCATGGGATCGATGGAGTCCATGGGATCTGTGGGGTCCATGGGGTGCGATCATGCCAGGCCCCGGCACCGCGCCGGTCAGGCCCGCAGGCCGTGGCGCTTGGTGTAGGCGAGGTGGAACAGGAACAGCGGTACGGCGATGACCGGCCAGCAGGCGTGCATGGCGGCGGGTGCGGCGTCGAGCGGCAGCAGGTAGGCGATGGTCAGTTGGGCGAGGGCGTTGAGCACGCTGGCCGCGCCCCAGACCGCGGTGAGCACGCGGAGGCCGTGCCGGAAGCCGGCGTCCTGGTGCCAGCGCGCCTCCCAGGCGCGCAGTCCGTCCTCGCCCGCCTTGACCTGCACGAACGAGCGGAAGAGGACCATCAGGGCCGGGCGTCCGTAGCCGACGGAGACGAGCAGCCAGACGCCGAGCAGTCCGCCGAGCATCCCGGTCCAGGCTTCGCGGACCAGCAGGGTGCGGGGGTCGCCGGTCAGGGCGGAGAGGACGAGACCGAGGGCGATCATGCTGAGGACGAGGAGGGCCACGAAGTCGACCCGGCGGGTGCGGGCCAGCCGGAGGAGCACGGTGACCGCCGGTACCGCGGCCGACCAGAGCAGGGACCACCACTGGTCCACGCCCGCCAGGCGCAGCCCGTAGTAGACGCCGAGCGGCAGGGCGAGGTCGAGCAGCAGCGGTAACAGGGCGGCGGCGCCGGTGCGGCGGGGGACGGTGTGGAGGGTCATGCCGCGCCTCCGTTGCGGGTGGCGAGGTCGAACAGGGTGACCAGTTCGCGTCCGTAGGCGAGCGGGTCGAAGTCGTCCCCGGCGGCGAGCCGGTTGGCGGCCGCGTCGATCGAGGCGCGGATCGCGGTGGCCATCGCCTCGGCGTCGAAGGGGCGGAAGGCGCCGCTGCGCTGGCCGTCGCGCAGGTGCTGCACGAGCAGGGCGACAGGGGTGTCGAAGCCGGCCGTACCGACCAGCGGGCCGCCGTCCTCCCGGCGGGCGTTGGCCAGGACGTCCACCAGGGCCCGGACCTCGACGGGGTGTTCGGCGAGGAAGGCGAGGTTGGCCTCGATGTAGGCGGCCAGCATCGCGGCCGGTTCGTGGTGGGCGCGCACCTGGGGCTGGATGGCGGTCCGGGCCTGCTCCTGGACGGTGTCGACCAGGGCCTGGAAGAGGTCCGCCTTGTCTGCGAAGTGGTAGGAGATCAGCCGCACGCTGGAGATCTTCGCCCGCTTGGCGATCTGCGCGAACGAGGCCTTGGCGTAGCCGAGTTCGGCGACGGTCTCGATGGCTGCGGCGACGATCTGGACGCGCCGCGCGTCGTTGGTGAAGCTCCATCCGGTGTCCGGACCGGCACTGTTTACTCGCATGAGTAAAAACTAACATGGGTCGGCAAGGAATGGGGCGTGCGGAACACACGACCGGGGCTCCGTACGGGTGCGCGGGCTCGCCCGGTGGTGCCGACAGTCCTTGATCCACGCGGTACGCCTGTCCGTGCGGTACGGCCGTACGACTCCGTGAAGTACTCGGCCACTTCGCGCGTGTCAGGGTCGTCGCCGGCCAGCGCACGGGCTACCAGCCGACCGAGCAACTCCCAGGCCTCGATGTGGGCGCGGAGTTCGGCGAGACGCCAGTACTCGTCGTCCTCGACCGCCGCCCAAGGACCGGAACGCCCCGCCCCTGGGCTACTTGACCAGCCGGAAGCCGGGCTGGCTGATCCAGGCCCGGAGGAACTCCGCAGTGCCGAGCACCGTCGGACACCCCCGGCCGATCGGATTGCGCGGGCTCGGCCGGCGCCAGTCGGCGCCGGTCGGCGTCAGTCGGCGGCGGGCGCCGCGTGGTGGCGCTGGTAGTGGCGGGCAGCGCGGGCACGGTTGCTGCAGGAGGCCTTGCAGAACTCCTGCCGCCCATGCTCCTTGAGGAAGTAGCGGACGCAGCGGGGGGCGGTGCAGGCGCGCAGCCGGGGAAGGTCGGGGCTGCTCAGGAAGGCGATCGCCGCGCGGGCGAGCGCGGCGGGCAGGCCGGCCGGCGAGCTGGGGGAGGCGGGGTGCAGGCGCGCGACGGGTTCGGTGTCCGCGGGCCAGTGGAGCCGGGGGACCACCGGGCAGTGGGCGGCGACTGTGTTCAGTCGGGCCAGCGCCTGGTCGGCCGGGGGCAGGCGGTCCGCATCGGCTCGGCTCGGCGGCGCCGGACTGACCGCCCGCGCCAACAGGGCGCGTAGCGCGGCTCGTACGGCCAGCACCTGGGTCCAGCTCGCCTCGTCGACGTCGAAGCGGACGTCGACGTCGGCGTCCATGTCGACGTCGGCGTCCACGTCGAAGCGGGCAGCGGATCCGGCAGCCGTCGCCGCAGCGCCGATTCCGGCTGCCGCGAACCCCTCCGCCGCCAGTAGCTCCTCCTGGGCCGCGACCCAGGAGGCCAGGCCGTCGACCGAGGTGAGTTCGTCCGCCACCCCGCCGTTGCCGTCATGGCGGATGGTGCCCGCCAGCTCCAGGGCCAGGTACCGACTCGTCGCCACGGTCCTTCTTCCTCTCACGCGCTCTTGATCACCGCGTCGACGATAGTCTACCGTCCCTAACGGATTGAGCCGCATTTACCGTTAGCAACTCGGAGGGGTGTGCCACGCCATGGTCCTGCTCGCACAGATCAGTGATCTCCACCTGGACGGCACCGAGCGCGCGCGCGAACGCGCCGCCCGGGTCATGGACTACCTGCGGGCACTGCCGACACCGGTCGACGCCCTCCTGGTCACCGGCGACATCGCCGACCACGGGGCGTCGGCCGAGTACCGGGAAGCAGCGCACCTCCTGGCCGCGCCCTTCCCGGTGCTGACCTGTCCGGGCAACCACGACGCCCGTGGGCCGATGCGTGCCGGGCTGCTCGGCGAAGCGAGGGAGGACGGCCCGGTGAACCGCCTGCACCGGATCGGCGGCACCGCGATCCTGATGTGCGACTCCAGCGTCCCCGGCGAAGACGAGGGCCTGTTGGACCCGGAGACCATGAGCTGGCTGGCCGATTCGCTGGGCGGGCTGCCCGCCGACACCCCCGCGCTGATCGCCTTTCACCACCCGCCGGTGACACTGCACCACCCGCTTCCCGACTCCTACACCTTGCAGAACGGCCAGGACCTCGCCACCCTGCTGGCCGGACACCCCGAAGTGGTCGCCGTCATCACCGGGCACGCCCACACCGCCGCGGTCTCCAGCTTCGCCGGACGGCCGCTGCTGGTCGGCCCCGCGGTCACCTGGACCCTGCGCCTTCCCTGGGAGGGCGATGAACCGGCGGACCGCGACCAGCCGCCGGGGATCGCCTTTCACGTACTCGACGAACGGCACCGACTGACCACACACTTCCGCGCGGTCCTGCCGTGACACAACTCGCCAACCAGCTGGGCCCGTTGCCGCTCAAGGCCGTCATCGGCTACCTCGTGGCAGTGTTCCCGCTGATCGCCACCCCGGGCACCAGCCTCGCCCTCCTCGCGCAACGGGTCGGCGGCAGCGGACGGCGCGCGAGCCCGCCCGTCATCCTCGGGACCGCAACCGGCCTCTACGTCCACGCGACGCTGGCCGGGCTGGGGCTCTCCGCACTGGTCATGCGCTCGAGCCAGGCCTTCACCGCGGTCCGGCTGGCCGGCGCGATCTACCTGGTCGGGCTCGGCCTCTGGACCTGGCGGACAGCCGCCGCCACCCGCCGCACCGACCGGGACACCCGGTCCCGACGCCGGCGACAACCGCCCTGGACCGGACACTCCGCCTACCGGCAAGCACTGCTGGGCAACGTCCTCAACCCGAAGGCTGCCTCGATCTTCCTGACCCTGACACCGCAGTTCCTCACGCCCCGCCAGCCCGTACTACCGCAGATCCTGCTGCTCGCCACCGCGCAGGTGCTGCTGGTCGCAGCCTGGCTGCTGCTCTGGACGGTGGTGATCAGCAGCGCGGCGGCCACCCTCGACTCGGCCACGCTGCGCGCACCACTCAGGCGAATCACCGGCGCCCTCCTGGTCGCCCTAGGACTACGGGCCGCGGCCACCTGACCCTGCCCGGCCATCGGAGCCCAGGAGGTAGGTGCGAGAGGTCGACGAGACCGTCTCCCGTCCCGCCCCATGGGCCCCCACCGTCATGCCCGGCCTCTCACGACAGCGCTCCCCCGCCGAACCGGCCGGGATCGCGCAGAGATCAGCCACCCCGTTCGCCGGCCGACCACCGCGGCGGTTGCCCCCGGTGCTGCCGGGCCGGTCCCGCGTCACCCGGCCCGCAGCGGCTCGCGCACGTCCTGCCAGTCACGGTCGATCACCGCCACCCGCTCGTCCCGCCAGGAGGAAGGGGCGAGCGCACGGTGGTTGCGGAGTTGGCGGACGAGCAGGACGGCCCGGTTCACGGTGAACGCGGCACGGACGGACGGGGGTTCGGCCGCCACCAGCTCCTCGATCCGCGTACGGGCTTCCGGGGTGGCGGCCAGGACGATCCAGAGCACCGCCAGGTCGTGTCCCGGGAGGTAGTGTCCCGCGTGCTCCCAGTCGATCACGGTGGCCCCTCCGTCGGGCCCGATCACGAAGTTGGTCGGCAGCGGGTCTCCGTGGCCCGGGACCAGGCCGGTGTCGGCCAGGTGGAACAGGTCGGTCAGGGCCTGGAACTCGTGCTGGGTGACCAGGCCTTGGCAGCGGTCACGGTCCAGACGCGCGAGGTAGTCGAGGGTCCGGGTGAACACCCCTGCGGGGGGACGCCATCCGCCGAGGTCGGTCATGGCCGTCAGCATCGCGGAGACGTGTGCCGGGTCCAGCGCCTCCGGCGGGAACCGGTCGCGGCCCCGGACCGGAGGACGGCCACGGACGTGCTCGACCAGCAGCACGTGGTGCTGCCGGTCAGCGGCGATGAGCGCGGGTACCCGCACCGGCGGGGGCGTGTCGGCGAAGCACCGGTAGGCCTCGATCTCCACCTCGAACTTCTCCACCCAGAGCGGTTCCCGGGTGGTCAGCAGCTTCGCGACGGCCGGCCCGTCCTCGCAGTTCCCGGCGATGAGCAGCGACTTGTCGGTACGGGAGAGGACCGCGGCGGGGCGGAAGTCCGGGCGCAGCCGGATGGCCGGTGCGGCGGCGCCGGTGAGTTCGTCGGGCACGGGGCTCCTCGGTGTTCGGAGCGCGGACGGCCGGGGGTCGTCGGCCGGTTCCGCGCGGCAGCGGGGTGGTGTCCCCGCCCTGTGCGTACGGGAGAACGCCCGCGCGCACCGCCGGGTGCCCGGCGCCCCCGTGGCTGCGCCCCGGGAATCCCGCCGAGAAGAGCGGACCGACTGCCTCATGGAACGAAAACGTAGGACACCGCCCCGGCGCTAACCGACGTTGAGGTCGAAGGTGGAGACACTGCCATCCGCCTTCGTCAGGGTGACCGGCCCGAACGTGATGACCACGTATGAGGAGTTGCCCCCTGGGCCCCTGTAGTACCCGGTCGCCCCGGTGACCCGGAACGCCAGAGCGGCAAGTGTCGAAGCAGTCCGTTCGTCGGCGTCGATCTCGGGCTGGGCCAGCTCGGGATGTCCGTTGGCCTCCGCCCAATCGCAGAAGCTGCGGGAGTCGCGGCTCAGGTCGGGGAGGAGGCTCTGGTTGGCCCAGGCCCACATCCAGGAGCCGGCCCGCGGAGCGAAGCTGCCCAAGATCTGCGCGGGCGCGGTCGCGGTCTTGTCGGGGAACGTCCAGGTGATGATGCCGGTCGTCTGGTCCAGATCCCAGCGGTCCGCCGAGCCCAGGCCCCAGGACGTGTGAGCCCGACCGACCTGCTCGATCATGTCCTCACCCTGCAGCAGGAGTGCGCTCAGGTCGGCTCGCTCCCCGGCCTGACCTGCACTGTCCGCCGTGGTCCCCTGCTTGAACATTCCCATGCCGCGGAGTCTGCCAGACGCCTCCGACCGGCCGACGACGCCCCCGCACGTCTGTCGCCTCAGCAGCGACCGGGCGGGGAGTTCCGGGCTCTGTCGCTGCATCTTGCGACGCGAGGCCATTCGATCGTTCGGATCGGCGTGCGATTCAGAGGGTTGCGTCGGGTCTCGCCGCAAGAAGGGGCTTCCGCAGGTCATGCCGGGGTCCTCAATCGACCAGCAGGTGCCACCAGCGGCGTCGGCGCGTCGGCAGTGGCACAGGCTCAGCGGGCGGCTCGGGGATATCGAGGACCAGTGGTGGCGGGGGCAGGGTGGGGACGAGATGGTGCTCGCCCTCGGGCCCGAGGGTCTCGACCAGCTCTGCCCGCCACCGCTTCGCCCACTCGGGGTCGAGATCATCGCCGCCACCCGCCAAGGCACGCTCACCCGGGAACAGGCCCGCACACTCCTGCAACAGGACGCGCACCATCCGTACTGGCGCAACAGTGACCATGTCAGTGACCTCTGGCCGAGCCTGTGGGCGGCCGCGGCCGACGCGTTCGTCCGCTGTCAGGACAACGAGCTGCGTCAGCGCCTCCAGAGCGCCTTCCCTCTGGACGCGGCCCACTACCCGCCCGGTCACGATCAACTGCTGCACCAGGCCCGGACCGTCGCCGAAGCGATGCCCGATCTCTTCGACCGACTCCTGGCCGACAGGTCGGGCTACGGCACGGTGATCTGACCTGCCGACCGCATCGGCACGCTCACGACGGCCAGAGAACGACTGTCCTGGTATCCGGACCAGGTGTGACGGTATCTGCTGGCCGGTCAGTGGCAGCGGGTCGCTGTCGTCGAGGTAGTTCCCTGATGTGTCCCGTCAGCACTTTCGCACCGCCTCAGCGCTGGCCGGCTCGGCGGTGACCTGCCGCAGCACGTCCGTCGACGAGGCCAGGGCGGCGTACCAGGTGTTCGCGGTCTCGTCCGCGGCCGGGGCCCAGGCGGCCACCACGGGGAGTTCGCAGTGGTCGCCGGTCTCCAGCGGGGGCAGCGTCCAGGTCATGCCGTGCCGGTGGTCGGCGTCCACGCCCCAGGTGCTGTGCGAGTGGTCGTGGACCTCGTCGATCAGCTCGGCCCACCGACGCGGGACCTCCGCGCCGGCGGCGTGGCAGATCGCCTCCTCGTCGTTGCCTCCGACGGTGAGCCTGGTGCTGTCGTCGTCGACCGTGATCGCGGCCAGCGACTGTCCACCGTCCCACCCCGCGTCGGCACCCTCCGGCAGCCGAACCGGCAGCCCCGCCCCGAACTGCACCCGCCCGATCGGCGCGAGGACGTCGATCCGCCACACCGCCGCGCGGCAGTCGGTCAGCGGACCCCAGTTCTCGGGATCGAGCCCGGGGTCGTACGGGGACAGCAGCAGCTCGACGCGGGCCACGGGGGTGCCCCAGCGGGCGACCGTACGACCACCCGGCAGCTCGAAGAGCGCATCGGGCAGCAGTGGAAGGGCCGTGCTGCCGATGGCCGTGGTGAAGGTCAGCGGACCGAACGGCGTGTCGATGGCCGGCCGGACGGTGGACCGCAGGCGGACGCGCGGAACGGTGGGGAGCAGCATCGCCCCAGGGTAGTGGGCCCTCCCGTCGTCCCGGCCGGACCTCCGGCCGGCGGCGGGTGCGATGGCCCTGCTTCAGGGCCGAGTGTCGTCGTCGTCCGCCGTCGGGCCGGTGGGGAAGCGGATCGGGCTGAGCAGGCAGGGCCTGCGCCCCGGTGTCGGTTCGTTCGCCAGGTAGGGGCCCAGGACCGCGAGCAGGTCGCCCGTCATCCGCCCGAATTCCTCCGGGCTCAGCCACAGGGTGCCCTGCCGGTAGGAGACCCCGTCGGCCACCGGGTCGGCGCCCTCGCGGTCGAGGTAGGCGTTGAACTCGGCGATCAGGACGGCCATGGCGGCGGCGAAGCCCCGGCGGTGGTCGTCGGGCGTCATCGCGGCGGCGTCGTCGGTGACGTCGGCCGGGCTGAGCCTCGACGACCTGGCCGCCGACCTCGTCGCGCTGGTCGAGGCGGTCGTGCCCGGCCGTCTCGTGCTCGTCGCGCACAGCATGGGCGGCCTGGTCGCGCGCCGCGCCGCGGAAGCGCTGGGCCCACGGCTGCGCGAGTTGCTGCTGCTCGACCCGACGGCGGAGAGCGCGCCCGCCTACGACACCTTCGACCGGACCGTCACCCAGGTCGACCGCACCCTGGCCGTGCTGCAGGCGCTCGTCCGGTTCCCGTCACTGGCCCGTCTGACCAGTGGGAACATCCGCCGGGTGTTCCCCGCGGACACCTACGCGGCCATGCTGGCCGAGGACTTCGTGCCGGCGGGCGTCGCGCAGACGAGGATGGAGATCAAGGCGGTGGCCGAGGCCATCGCCCGACTCCGCGCCGAACCGCCCGCCGCACCGACGTGTCCGACCGTCCTGCTCTCGGCCACCCGTCCGCAGCCGGGCCGGGCGCGGCACCACGCCGCCATGGCCGAGCACCAGCGCCGGTGGGTCGAGGCGCTGCCCGACGGCCGGTTCGAGCGAGCCGACTCGGGCCACTTCATCCAGGCCGAGCAGCCGACCGTCGTCGCCGAACACGTGCGCCTGCTGCTCGACCGGTCCGGCCCTGCCGCCGGGGCCACCGGGTCGACCGGGACGATCCGGTGACGAACGGGCCCGACGACGGAGTCGGCGAAGGTCGGCGTCGGCGAAGGTCGGCGTCAACGAGGCCGGCCGTGCATCGTCACAGGTGCTCGTCGGCGGTGACAGTGACAACGGGGTCGGGACCGGTGGGCAGATGTTCGAGCACGAGAACCACGGCTTCGTCAGCGGTGTCCACTTCGCCGACCACGGTGGAGCGGTGGCGAACCCTGAAGCGTCCGTCATGCAAGGGCTCGATCGATCCGGCCAGCACGGTCCCGAAGCCATCGGTGGTTCCGGAGCACCCGAAGCGCAGCGTGTAGTGACTGGTGAACGGGGACAACCGCCGGAGTCCCGGTTGCGCGGCAGCGGCCTCCAGCAGGGGAACGACGCCCGGGTACGGACGCCGGGGTGAGCGGATCCGGTGTGCCGCCTCACTCCGCTGCCAGCGGAGTCGCAGGGCCTGCCAGCGGGCTTCGACAGCGTCCGCCGGCCCGCGACCGTGTACTGCGGCGATGTCCGGCACGACTGGTCCCGGGAGCAGGGCCGGCTGTTGATCGAGGGTCTCGTCGCTCGTGTCCACTACCCCAGTGTCGCGATCGGGGGCCGAATGTCGAGGCCTGAATGCGGGACCTGATCGTGCCGGCTTCGATGTCGCCGCCGACCACGGGGTCCTGATGCACCGACGGTGGATCAGGACCCCTCGCCGAGTCCGGCGTCTTGACCGCCGTACCGACGGTCCGCCGCCGTCACTGCATGCGCGCGCCGAGGGTGCGGGCGACCTGGCGCAGCACCTTGTCGCCCCAGTTGCGGTCCGCTGCCGGGTACTGCCCCACGCCGCTGGCCGTCGACATGCCGCTCAGCTCGAACTCGTACGGTCCCTGGTGGCAGGCGAGGTTGCCCCTGGCGAGGTCGTCGGAGTAGCAGCCCTGCGGGCCGAGAGAGGTGCCGAGGTCGTCGAACTCCTTGTGGTACTTGGTCGCGTCCTCGCGGGCGCGGGCCAGGTCCTTGGCGTAGCTCTTCGTGACGAGCGCGGGATCGGCGACGGCGGTGAAGGTGAGCGTGATGCTGCTGTTGCTCTTGCTCTCGTACTTGTCGGGCAGGCCGAAGCTGAACTTGCAGCCGGCGTCGGGCGCATCGCCCGTCGTGCCGGGGTCGGCCTCGATCAGCGGGTTGAAGTTGAGGATGGTGACCTTGACCGGCTGTCGCTTGATGCTGTCGGCCTGCGGCAGGATCGCCTTGATCTCGGCGTCGCTCAACACCTCGCAGCCGTGCGGCCATTGGGCCAGCTTCAGCGAGCGACCCGACGGCGGCTGCGCGGCGAGCCGGTCCCCGGACGGCTGCGCGGAGCCGAACTTCAGGGCGGGCACCTCCGTGCCGCATCCGGCGAGCAGGAGTGCCGCCGCCGCGGCCAGGGCCGTGGCAGCGGAGAGTGCGTGGGCGCGTGTCGTCATCGTTCCCCCCGGAAGTGTGCGCGTGCGTGTGCCTGACCGGCGGGTGCGCCGGCGATCAGGACAGGAATTGACCTTCCCATGGGATTGTTCCACGGGGTCGGCGCTCGCCATCGGCGTCACCCTCGTCGACGGCGGCCCGTGTCACCATGGAGGCTTCTCCGGGCGGGAGTTGACCCGGAAGGACTTCGAGGGGGAGCCTTGTCGGGTGTGAGCTTCCCGCCGGCGCGGGCGGTCGGACGCGGGGCGGCCTGGTACCGCGGGGACTGCCATGTCCACTCCGTCCATTCGGACGGGGAACTCACCCCCGAGGAGCTGGCCGTGCGGGCGCGGGCGGCCGGGCTCGACTTCATCGCGACGACGGAGCACAACTCGGCCGCGGCTCCAGGGGTCTGGGGGCAGGTGGCCGCCGACGACCTCCTGATCCTGCTCGGCGAGGAAGTGACCACGAGGACCGGGCACTGGCTGGCGCTCGGCCTCGGGCCCGGCCAGGTCGTCGACTGGAACCACCAGGTCAGGGACGGGCTGGTGGACGAGTGCCTGGATCAGGTCCACCGGGTGGGGGGCCTGTGCGTCGCCGCGCACCCGCATGCGCCCTACCCGTCGGGCGACTTCATGTTCTCCTTCCGCGGCTTCGACGTGGTGGAGGTGTGGAACGGGCTGTGGACGTCGGACCGGCCCTGGAACGCCGACAACGAGGCGGCGCTGGCCGAGTGGGGGCGGAGCCTCGCGGCGGACCTCCGTACGGGCTCGTGGCGGCCGGCGATGGGCAACAGCGACGCCCACCTGGAAGGGCAGCTGGGAACCCCGCACACCGTGGTCTTCGCCGAGGAGCTGAGCACCGCGGCGGTGCTGGCCGGGATCCGCGCCGGCCGGAGCTGGATCGCCGAGTCGGCGGAGGTGGACGTGTCGTTCACCGCCCGGGCCGACGGACGCGTCGCCGGGGTCGGCGAGCGGCTCGCGACGCGGGGCGGGCCGGTGGAGGTCCGGGCGGCGGTACGCGGTGTGCCGGCGGGGACCGTGAGCTTCCACACCGACCGGGGGAAGGTCCACCGGGCCCCTCTCCCCGGCGACGGGGCGGGAGCGGTGTGCTGGGACACGACGGCGGAGGAGTCGGCGTTCGTCCGCATCGAGGTCCGCCGTCCCGACGGGCAGGCAGCCGCTCTCACCAATCCGATCGTCCTCGACTGATCATTCGCTTGATCATTCGCTTGATCACTCGCTCCATCGTGTCGGCCCGGTCGCCGGGGCGGGCGGGGCGGGCTCAGGCGTGCAGGTGGGTCAGCAGCGTGTCGCCCGACGGGTAGGGGCGCTCGGCGGGCAGCAGCCGGCGGGCGGCGTCCAGGTCCCCGTCCCGTACGTGGGCGTGGATCGTGTGCGCGAGGGCGGTGACGTCGTCGATCGAGACGATCCAGTCGTCCGCGTAGCGCTCGGCGGCCTCGCCCGCGAGGCCGAGTTGCAGGGAACGGTGGGGCAGCGGCCGCAGGTGCAGATCGCGTTCGGGGTCCCACTGCACCCGGGCCGGGGCCCGCTTCAGCTGGCGCTTCCAGGCGGCGCGGTCGGTGTGCAGCCCGTGTTCGTAGTGGGTCGGGCAGGCGTTGGCCAGGGCCCATTCGAAGCCCTCGCGGGTGATCTCGATCGCGAGGACGGTCTCCTGGCCCTCCTTGCCCGCCCATCCGCAGCGGTACATCATCCAGCGGAACGACGGTTTGATCCACGTCATGCGGTCCCGCTGCCAGTCCTGCGGGAAGCGACCGTCCCGGGCGGCGGGCAGGCCGATGTGCGGGGCGTAGGCCTGGTAGACGGTCACCGTGGAGGCCGTGTGGAGGGCGCGGATCTGATGCTTGGGCTCGTGCACGGTGACCAGGGTCGGGGGTCGGTGTGCGTCGCGCCAGCGAATTACAGCGCATCGCAGCGCATCGCAGCGAATCGCAGCGAATCGCAGCGACTCACCATGCGCCGGACGGGGCCGGCGCGGGCCTGGGCGGTGTAGTTGTAGGTTCAATTATCTCGTCAAATGCCTTTCACCGCCCGTGATGTGACGATTCATCAGAACCACGAGCGCACCACCCCGCTGAACCTGGTTCGTAGGCCAACCCGTTGGGTCCGGCGAAGGGGTGGCGCAACGGCGCCGCCCCGCCACCGACCCCTGTGGAGGGCCGCAGTGCATCACCGTTCCCGTCCGACGGCCGGATTGCTCGGCACCGGCGCCGCGCTGAGTCTGGCGCTGGCACTCACCGTGACCGTGTCGCCCGCCCTGGCCGCGCCACCGGGCCCGTCAGCCGAGCCCGATCCGGTTCCCGCGCTGGTGGCCGGTGAGGGCACCGAGGCTCCGCAGTTGGTGACCGGGCTGTCCGAGGCGGCTCCCGGCGGCCCGGCGGAGGCGGCCCGGGCCTTTCTGGCGGCCCACGCGGACCGTTTCCGGGTCGACCCGGCGCGCCTGACCGAGGTCGCGGTCGAGCGGACCGGGCAGGACCGGCACACCGTCAGGTTCCAGCAGGACCACGGCGGCGTGCCGGTGCTCGGCGGCCAGTACCTGGTGCGGCTGGTCGGGGAGGGCGCCGACCAGCGGGTGGAGTCGGTCGGCGGCAGGTACTTCACCGGCCTGACCGCCCCGACCAAGCCGGTCGCCCCGGCCGCGGAGCTGCGCCGCCAGGCGCTCGACGCGGTGCAGGACCCGCGGGCCAGGGCCGGGGCCGCCGTCGAGGACCGCGGCCCGGTCGTCCTGCCGGGCGGCGCCGGCCGGCTCGCCCAGCACTTCAGCGTGCGCGCCGACGACGCGGCGGGCGGAGGCCCGCTGGTGCACGACGTGTACGTGGACGCGACCACCGGGGTGGTCGCGCTCGCCCAGGAGTCCTCGACCCCGTACCGGGTCGGCGGCACGGACACCCCGGCCGCGACCGGGCCCGCCGCCGTGCCCGCTGTCGGCAGCGCCCCCGACCTGCACGGCCGCACCGTCCCGGTGAACGTCTCCCGCCAGCCGGACGGCAGCTACCAGCTCGTCGACACCACCCGTTCCGCCGGGATCCTCACCTACGACGGCGGCGGGCGGGACTTCACCGAGTTCGGTGGCGGCATCCCGGACGGCATCCTGCCCGTCTCCTCCCCGGGCCCGGACTTCCCGGCCTCGGCGGGCAGCAGCGGCGCCACCGACGCCCACGTCAACGCCGCCGCCGTGTACGACTTCTACCGCAACCGGCTCGGCCGCGACGGCCTGGACGGCAAGGGCAGTCCGATCCTGTCCGTGGTGAACGTCACCGACCACGGCCGGCCGTTCGTCAACGCCGCCTGGGGCGGGCGGACGATGGTCTACGGCGCCGGCGACGACCTGCACCTGCCGTTCTCCGCGGCGATGGACGTGGCCGGCCACGAGATGACCCACGGCGTCGTCGAGCACACCGCCAACCTGGTCAACATCGGCCAGTCCGGCGCGATGAACGAGGGCATCGCCGACTACTTCGGCAACGCCGTCGAGGTCACCGCGCACGGCGTCAAGATGGACGACCCGACCGCCCCGCTGATGGGCGAGAGCCTGTGCCGCACCGGCACCCCGCAGGAGTGCGCGACCCGCAACCTGGACAACCGCCACACCACCGTGAACGACTACCTCGGTGCCGGCAAGGAGTTCGACAACGGCGGCGTCCACGCCAATTCCACCATCTTCAGCGGCGCGCTGTGGGACATCCGGCGCACCCTCGACCCGCTGACCGCGGACCGGCTGGTCTACCGCGCGCTGGCCGAGTACCTCACCCCGCTGGACGACTTCGTGGCCGGGCGCAACGCGGTGCTGGCCGCCGGGAAGTCGCTCAAGCTCAGCGCGGCCGACCTGCGCAAGGTGGCGGCCGCGTTCGACGCGCACGGCATCAAGGCCGGCTGGCAGAGCCGGGTCGGGACGGACAGCCGCACGCTGATGCCCGGCGGAACCGCCCCCCTCGGTCCGGTCACCGGCGGCGGCCACTGGGTGATGGGCAGCGTCCTCCCGAACGACAAGGGCATCGCCCTGTACACCGGCTCCACCACCGGCACCGGCACCCCGGTGCGGCTCAGCCCGGACGACGGACGCACCCACGGCTGGGCCGCCACCGACGGCAAGTCCGCCGTCTGGCTGGCCGTCGGGCCCGACTCCACCGGCACCTGGGGGATAGCGGTGGTCACCGCCCCGCTCACCGGCGGCCCGCTCCGCACCCTCTTCCAGGGCCTGCACGGGTCGCTCGCCAACCTGCGGATGTCCGGGGGCGACATCGCCTTCACACTGACCGACAACGCCACCGACCAGACCCGGGTGTACCTGTCCCACGACGGCGCCGCGCCGACGCAACTGCCGCTGCCCGAGGGCCACAACGTCTCCTCCTCCCTCGCCTTCCGGGACGGCCGGCTCGGCTGGATCGAGACCTGGAGCGCCGACGGCGCCACCGTCCAGGCGCCCACGGTCTACTCGACCGCCACCGGCAAGGCCACCGCCCAGTACCCGGTCAGCACCCCCCAGGACGGCGCCAAGCCCTACCTCGGCTCCCCGGTCCTGGCCGGCGACCGGCTGCTCTGGCTGGCGGCCCCGGCCGACCGCACCCTCCCCACCGCCCTGCGCTCCGGCGCACTGGACGGCTCCGGCGTGACCGACCTGCTGCCCGCCGACTCCCGGTACAGCCTGACCGAGCGGGAGTTCACCGCCAGCGACCAGGCCGTCAGCTACGTCCACCGCAGCCCGGAGCCCACCACCGGCTGGTCCAACGCCGCGCTGCCCAAGCTGTACCAGCTGCCGCTCACCGGCGGCACGCCGGTACGGGTCTCCTGCAACCGGGGCGGCCAGTACCACCCCGTGGCCGACCAGGGCACCCGGGTGCTCTGGCTGGACGGCACCGTCGGGCGCAACGACCTCGTGGTCCGCGACAAGCCGGCCGGGTCGTGCTGACCGGGCTCTGCTGACCGGACGCCACCGAAGTCCGGCCCCGCTCGTACTCCCCGTCCGCCCCGGTGCCGGCACCCGCCCGCACCGGGGCGGACGTCCCCCGATGTTCTTATGTTCGGCTTAGAACATCCTTCTAGCGTCCCGCGCATGATGATGCATCGTGGAGCCGTCGGCTCCGTCGCCCTCGCGGCCCTCGCCCTGACCACCACCGTCGGGGTGGCCGCCGCGGATCCCCTCCCCCACCGGACCACCGCCTCGGCGGCCCACGGCAAGGTGACGGACAACCTGTACATGTCGCTCGGCGCGTTCGAGGACGCCACCTCCGGCGCGGACCCCAAGGTCAAGGCCATGATCGACCGGCCGGACATCGGCGGCGTCCAGGTGGTGGCCCCCTGGAAGGCCCTGGAGGGGAAGAAGGGGGAGTACCGGTGGTCGCGCCTGGACGACGCCCTGACGTACCTCCAGGAGCGCCACAAGAAGCTGTACGTGCAGGTCCAGGACCGGTTCTTCGACGTGTCCCTCGCGGACGCCAACGTCCCCCAGTACGTGAAGGACGAGGGCGGGGTCGCGCCGACGGTCGACGAGAACCCCGACAACCCCACCACCCACGGGGCCATGGTCGCGCAGTGGAACACCGGGGTGCGGGCGGACTTCCAGGCCATGCTGAAGGCGATGGCCCAGCGGTTCGACGGCAGGCTCGCCGGGGTGAACCTGCCGGAGACCGCGGTCGAGGTGGACACCGCGAACGACCGGACCGCGTACACCTCCGGTTCCTACATCGACGCCGAGATCGACAACATGCGCTTCGGCAAGAGCGTCTTCACCAGGACGCAGTTCATCCAGTACATCAACTTCCTGCCGGACGACGACGACCACACCCGCATGAGGGAGATGTTCGACCTCGCCCGGAAGGACCGGATCGGCGTCGGAGGACCGGACACCCTGCCGGACCGGCCGTACCAGATGGAGAACTCCTACAAGTTCCTCCACGATTACAAGGGTTCGCTCCCCCTCGTCGCGATGGCCGTCCAGGAACCGGACATCAACGCCAAGGACCCCCGGACCGGGAGGCCGTACACCCGCGGACGGTTCACGGACTTCGCCCGCGACTACCTCGGTGCGCGCCAGCTGTTCTGGACCGTCGAGGCGGACTGGCTGCAGACGCCCCGGGCCTGACGCTCGCAACGGCCGGGCCTGAGGCTCGCAACGGCCGGGGCCGGGGCGTCAGTCGAGGTCGAGGCGCTTGGTGAGGGCCTTGCCCGAGGGCAGGGGGTCGATGAACCGGTGCAGGAACGTGAGCATCGCGTCGGTGTCCAGGCCCTCGCAGGCGGCGTCCATCCCGGCGTAGAGGAATTCCTCGATGCCGGCCACCTCGGTGGCCAGGCGTTCGCCCGCGGGGGTGAGGCTGAGGTGGAGGTAGCGGCGGTCCTCGGCGTCGGTGCGGCGCTCGACCAGTCCGGCCGCGACGACGCGCTCGACCAGCCGGCTGGGGTTGGTGCCGCTCTCGCAGACCAGGAGCTGGCCGAGCCCGCTCAGGCTGAGGGTGCCGTGCTGCTGGAGCAGGCGCAGCACCTCGGCCTGGGAGGGGGTGATGCCGTGGGGTTTGAGGGCCTGGATCAGCAGCCGGTTGCCCTCGCGCTGGGCCGCCAGGATCGCGAACCGCAGGTGTTCGGCCCTACGCACCGGCGCCTGCCCGGGTTCCCGGCAGGGCGGCGAGGAAGTCGTCGACCGCGGCGGCGTAGCTGACCGGGTGGGAGAAGCGGAACATGTGGCCGGTGCGCGGCAGGACGACCTCGCGGGCGTCGGGGATGCCGGCGAGCATGGTCCGGGAGGCGTCCTCGCCGATCAGCACGTCGTGCGCGGGGGACAGGATGAGGGTCGGGACCTGGACCCGGCCGAGCGCGTCGACGTAGTCGGCGGTGAGGCTGGCCCGCACGCGCGCACCGAAGGACGCGGCCGGGGTGTTGACGAGGAACAGCTCGCGGCTGCGCGCCTCGTTCCAGGGCTCCTGTCCCTCGCCGTCGAACGGGGAGGCGAGCCGGTGGGCGTGGGCCCGCAGCGTGAGCTGCCGGTAGAGCGGGCCGCGGGCCTTGCCGATCACCCGCATCAGGGCCTTCCACGGCTTCGAGGTGACCGGGTTGGCCGCGAAGCCGCCGGACAGGACGAGGGCGCGCAGGCCCTCCGGGCGGCGGGTGGCGAGCGCCAGCGCGATGTTCGCGCCGAAGGAGTCGCCGACCAGGACCCAGTCGTCCAGGTCCGCGACCGCGTCCGCCACGTGGTCGGCGTACCGCTCCATGTCGTCGACGCCCTCGGGCAGGCGCAGCGTGCGCCGGGGTGCGTCGCCGTAGGGGGCGAGTTGCTCGGCGCTCCAGGGGGCGCCGGAGAAGCAGGGGATGAAGACCAGGGTGGGATTCTTCGCTGAAGTGCTCATATCGGACACATTACACGACACATGTGTCGTGACACATATTTTTCCCGAATCGAATTTCTGCATGATGTTCAAATGTCTGATGTTTGTATAGGGTGCTGCCATGAAACGCATCAGCGCACCGCGGCGGACCGCCAGCCTCTCCGCCCAGCTCGTGGACAGCCTCCGCTCCCACATCGAGTCGGGCGGCTGGCCGGTGGGGACGCGGATCCCGCCGGAGCAGGCCCTCGTCGAGGAACTCGGCGTCGGCCGCAGCACCCTGCGGGAGGCGATCGGCGCACTGGTGCACCTGGGGCTGCTGGAGCCCCGGGCCGGCGACGGCACCTACGTCCGCTCGTCGAGCGAGCTCCAGTCGGTCCTGGTACGACGGGCGAGTTCCGCGCGGCGGGACAACGTGCTGGAGCTGCGGACCGTCCTGGAGGAGTACGCCTCCGGAGCCGCGGCCCTGCGCCGCGACGAGGACCAGTTGCGGCAGCTGCGGGAACTGCTGGCCGACGCCGACGCGGCCTGCGCCGGTGACGACCCGGCCGCGGCCCTGAACGTCGACGCACTGTTCCACCGGGCCGTGGTCCGGGCGAGCGGAAACGACCTGCTGGTCGAGGTGTACGACCACCTCGGCACGGCGCTCACCTCCTCGCTCGGGGGCCTGGCCTGGGACGCCGCCCAGGTCGAGGAGCACGCCCGGCTGCACCGGCGGCTCGTCGACGCGATCGAGGCCCGGGACGAGGGCGGCGCCCGCACTACGGCGGCGGCGATCGTCCACCTCACCCGCGAGCACGCGACCGACGCGACCGACGCGACCGACGCGCCCGACGGGCCCGACACGCCAGACGCGACCGACGCGCCAGGAGCCACGGAAGACCGGTGAACGCGGGGCCGGCCTCCCCACCCGCCGGCCCTCCCCCGGAGACGAACACCCCCGCCCCCACGACAACTCCCCTCGCCCGAAGGGGCCTTCACGGCCGTACAGGAGATCACTCGTGTCCCAAGCCCGACCCTCCGCGCCCGAACGACCCGTTTCCTTCGAACGACCCTCCGCCGTCGACCTCGACGCCCGGACCGACCGGCGGAGCGCCCACCTGTACGAGACCGACGCGCAGTTCCGTGCCACCGCACCCCTGGACGCCGTCACCGAGGCGATCCGGCGGCCCGGACTGCCGCTCGCCGCCCTGGTGGCCACGGTGATGAAGGGGTACGCGGACCGGCCCGCCCTGGGCGAGCGTGCCACCGAGCTCGTCACCGACCCGCGGACCGGCCGGACCGCGCCGCGCCTGCTGGAGCGGTTCGACACGCTCACCTACCGCGAACTCCATGAACGGGTGGGCGCGGTGGCCGCCGAGTGGCGGCACCACCCCGGCCAGCCGGTGGGAGCCGGTGACCTCGTCGCCGTCCTCGGCTCCCCGAGCGCCGAGTACGCCGTAGTGGAGCTGGCCTGCATACGCTCCGGCGCGGTGTCCGTCCCCCTCCAGGCCGGAGCCCCGGCGTTACAGCTGGCCCCCGTCGTCGAACAGACCGGCCCGCGCCTGCTCGTGGTGGACGTCGACCACCTGGAGGTCGCGGTCGAACTGGCGGAGAGCGCCCCCTCGCTGGGCCGGATCGTCGTCATCGGCCACCGCCCCGGGGTCACCGCCCACCAGGAGGCGCTGGACTCCGCACGCGGCCGGCTCACGGCGCAGCACCGGGTCGTCGTCCTGGACACCCTGGCATCGGTCATCGACCGGGGAAGGGCGCTGCCGGAGCTCCCCGAGGTCCCCGACGGGTCGGCGGCCGACGCGCTCAGCACCCTGATCCACACCTCGGGCAGCTCCGGCACCCCCAAGGGCGCCATCTACACCGAGCGGCTGGTCAGCCAGTTCTGGCTCGACTTCGTCCCCGGCCAGGGCGTTCGGCCCTCCATCGCGCTGAACTACCTGCCGCTGAGCCACATGATGGGCAAGGGCGTCCTGTTCCACACGCTCGCCCGGGGCGGCCTCGCCTGCTTCACCGCGTCCGGTGACCTGTCGACGCTCCTGGCGGACCTCGCGCTGGTCCGGCCCACCGAGTTCGTGATGGTCCCCCGCATCTGCGACCTGCTCCTCCAGCACTACCGGGCCGAGTTGTCCCGCCGGACCGAGCCGGACGACGGCGCCGCCACCGCCGCCGCCGAGCACGCGAAGGCGGAGTTGCGGGAGCAGGTCGTGGGCGGCCGCCTCCTGTGGGCCGTCAGCGGCTCCGCTCCGCCGAGCGCCGAACTGACGGCGTTCGTCGAGGACTGCCTCCAGGTCAGGCTGCACGACGGCTACGGTTCGACGGAGGCCGGAACGGTCGCCCTCGACGGCCGGCTGCTGCGCCCACCGGTGACCGACCACAAGCTGGTCGACGTACCCGAGTTGGGATACTTCGGGACCGACTCGCCGTACCCCCGGGGCGAACTGCTGATCCGGTCCGACCGCCTCGTCCCCGGCTACTTCCGGCGCCCGGACGCCACCGCCGAGGCCTTCGACGAGGACGGCTTCTACCGCACCGGCGACATCATGGCCCTGGTCGGCCCGGACACGCTGCGGTACGTCGACCGCCGCTCCAACGTCCTCAAGCTGTCGCAGGGCGAGTTCGTCACGCTCTCCCGCCTGGAGGCGCTGTACGGCGGCAGTCCGGTCGTCCGGCAGATCTTCCTGTACGGCAACAGCGCCCGCTCCCACCTGCTCGCGGTCGTCGTGCCGACCCGGGACGCCCTCGACCGCGCCGACGGGGACCCGGAACGCGTCAGGCCGCTCCTGCGGGAGTCCCTGCGACAGCTCGCCGGGGGCGCGGGCCTCAACTCCTACGAGATCCCACGGGACTTCCTCATCGAGAGCGAGCCGTTCAGCCAGGAGAACGGACTGCTCTCCGGCGTGCGCAAGCCGTTGCGGCCCGCCCTGACGAAACGTTACGGCGAGCAGCTCGAAGCGCTGTACACCGAACTGTCCGACCGCGAGGCCGACGAACTGCGGGCGCTGCGCCGGCTCGGCCCCGACCGGCCCGTCCCGGAGACCGTGCTCCGTGCCGCACAGGCGCTGCTCGGGCCGCGCACCGGTGACGTGGAGCCGCGGGCACGCTTCCTCGACCTCGGCGGCGACAGCCTCACGGCGCTGTCGTTCTCCCGGCTGCTGAAGGAGATCTACCGCGTCGACGTTCCCGTCGACGTGGTCATCAACCCGGTCAACTCACTGCAGCGGGTGGCCGACCACGTCGAACGGGCACTCGCGTCGGGCCACGGCCGCCCCACCGCCGACAGCCTCCACGGCCCGGACGCGACCCGACTCGACGCGGCCGACCTGCGGCTGGACGCGTTCCTCGACGCGCAGACCGTCGCCGCCGCCAAGGTCACGGCCGCGAAGGTCACGGCCGAGCAGCAGGCCGGTCCGCTGCCCGAGGCCCGGACCGTGCTGCTGACCGGCGCCAACGGCTACCTGGGCCGTTTCCTGTGCCTCGAATGGCTGGACCGCGTGGCGGAGCGCGGTGGCACGCTGGTGTGCGTGGTCCGCGGCTCCTCCCCCGAGACGGCCCGGGCCCGGCTCGACGCCGCCTTCGACAGCGGCGACCCGGAACTCCTGGCGCGCTACCGCACGTCCGCCGCCCGGCACCTGCGGGTGATCCCCGGCGACATCGGGGAACCGAACCTCGGACTCGACGACGCAACCTGGCGACACCTGGCCGACACCGTCGACCTGATCGTCCACCCGGCGGCCCTGGTCAACCACGTCCTGCCCTACGACCAGCTGTTCGGCCCCAACGTCCGGGGAACCGCCGAACTGATCCGGCTCGCGGTCACCTCCCGGATCAAGCAGTTCACCTACCTGTCGACCGTCGCCGTCGTCTTCGGCAACGAGGCCGCGGCCGACGAGTCGGCGGACATCCGCACCGCCTGCCGGACCCGCGACCTCGAAGGCGACTACGCCGACGGGTACGCGGCCAGCAAATGGGCCGGCGAGGTGCTGCTGCGCGAGGCGCACGACACGTTCGGGCTGCCGGTCGCCGTCTTCCGCTCGAACCTGATCCTCGCGCACCCGCGCTACCGCGGCCAGTTCAACCCCACGGACGTCTTCACCCGCCTCCTGCTGAGCCTGCTGGCGACGGGCATCGCCCCCGGCAGCTTCTACACCCGGGGCACCGGGGAGCGCGGCGCGCACTATGACGGGCTCCCGGTGGACTTCACCGCGCGGGCCGTCACCGCGCTCGGTGACGCCGCACGCGCGGGCCACCGGACCTTCAACGTGGTCAACCCGCACGAGGACGGCATCTCCCTCGACACCTTCGTCGACTGGCTGGCGGCGGCCGGACACCCGCTGACCCGGGTCCAGGACCACACCCAGTGGCTCGCCCGTTTCGAGACCGCCCTGCGCGGCCTGCCCGACCACCGGAAGCAGCACTCGCTGCTCCCGCTGCTGCACGCCTTCGCCCGACCGGAGACGCCACTGCCCGGTTCCGCCCTGCCCGCGGACCGGTTCCGCGCCGCGGTGCGGGCCGCCGCCCTGGACGGGGCGGACGACATCCCCCGGCTGTCACCGGCCCTCATCGCGAAGTACGTGACCGACCTCCGGGCGCAGCACCTGATCTGACCCGCACCCCCGGCCGCCACTGCCACCGCCACCGTCCTCGCCCCGGCCGGGCGTTGCTCCGCCGGCGTCCCGTCCGGCGGAGCAACGCACCGGTGGGCCGTCCGGACGGGGCCCCGGGGTCCTGTGGGCCGTCCGCAGCAATGTGCCCCGCACCCGCTCGTGCCTGCCGCCACGGCACCCGCCCCGGGCCGAACAATCGGCCTGGTCCGCACCCAGGGACGCTTCCGAGCGGCAGTGAGCAGTGAGGGGAACGCAGCGATGGACGGAACCGGTCACCCGAGTCGTCGGGCACTGCTCGCGGGCGGGCTGGTGAGCGCCGCGTTCGCGCTCACCGGATGCACGACGACGAGGGCGGACTCCCCCGCCTCCCCCGCTTCGCCGTCGTCGACACCGCAAGCCCGGCCGACCACACCCGCCGCCGCGTTCAGCAGGCTGATGGACGGCAACAAGCGCTGGGTCAGCGGAAACCTGCAGCACCCCGACCGGGACCCGGACCGGCGTCAGCTGGTGGCCCAGGAGCAGGAGCCGTTCGGGTCGGTCCTCTCCTGCATCGACTCGCGGGTCCCGCCCGAGCTCCTCTTCGACACCGGCCTCGGCGACCTGTACGTGATGCGCACGGGCGGTGAGGCGGTCGGCCCGGTCGTCACCGGGTCCGTCGAGTACGGGCCCGTGACGAGTGGCACCCCCCTCATCGTGGTCCTCGGGCACCAGCGCTGCGGCGCGGTCAAGGCGGCGTACGGGTCCTTCCGTGACGGCAAGCCGCTGCCCGGCAACCTGGAGGCGATCGCCCAGGCCCTGCGGCCCGCGTACGACCAGGCGGTCCGGGAGGGCGGCGCCGACCCGGTCGAGACGATGTCCCGCGCCCAGGTCACCCTGACCGCCGCCGACCTGCGCACCAACTCCGACCTGGCCCCGCTGGTGGCGAAGGGCGCCCTGGCCGTCGTCGGCGCCTACTACTCGCTGGACACCGGCGTGGTGGAGGTCCTGTCCGGGGCGCCCTGACGGGCAAGCGCGGGCAGCGCCGTCCGGCGGCGTCAGCTGACGAAGATCCGGTGCGGGGCGTCCGTGGCGGCGAACTGGTTGCGCTCCACGTGGACGCCCGGATAGGCCTTCGCCGAGCTGCGCACGCCGAAGCTGTAGAGCACGGCCATCAGGCCGCTCACGCCCGACAGACCGGGCACCGCGCCGCCACCGCCGATCAGGCAGGCGATGACCACCAGGGCGATCCCCGCCGCGAGCAGCAGCCAGCCGAGCGTGCCGCGGGTCCGCTGCTTCTGCAGGGCGGTCGGCTCGGACTCCAGCACGACCCTGACGGGCGCCCGGCAGTCCCCGCAGAGTGCTTCGAGGACGACGGACCCGGACTCCGGCCGCCGGCTCTCGCCGAGCGGGAACAGGTGCCACTGCGAGTGGTAGGTCGTGCTCCGCACCCCCTCGGTGCGGGTCATGCTCGCCCGGTCCCCCGTCCGTCCGCGCGAGCCGCGCTGCTAACAAACGGACATGTACACGAAAAGGCCTCTGAGCCCTGGACCGTGAGCCCTGGACCCGGGCCCGGGAGACCCACTCGTCAGCGCGGCACCGTACGCACCGTGATGGTGGTCCACACGCCCAGGTGAATGCGGTCGCCGTCCTGGAGCCAGATCGGCCGCCTGAGCTCGACCTCGTCGCAGGAGTCGTTCATGAACGTGCCGTTCGCCGTCTCCTGCGCGATCAGCACCAGGCTGCCGTCGTCCTGCTGCTGCAGGTGCCCGTGGTGGCTGCCCACCCCCGGATCGAGGGCGAGGTCGATCTCCGGCGGCACCCGGTGGCGTCCCGGCAGGCTCCTGCCGATCGAGAACCGGCCCTCGCCCGTGATCGGGATGCGCCGCACCGACCGGTCCGCGGGAAAGTCGGGAATCCGGTACTCCGCCCCGTACGACGCGAGGTTCCTGCGGTAGTACGCGTGGTCGGCGTGGACCTCCACGACCCACCTCTCCTCCCGCATCGGCGTGCTCCCTCCCGGCCCCGATCGCTCGATCTCCGCCGGAGACGCGCACGACCCGCCGCTCGGTTGCGGCGGAACGGCCGTCGAGGGTCAGGCGGAGCCGCCGTGCGGGCGGGCGGCCGCTGCGGCGCGGGCCGGGGCGGCCGGGGCGGCGGCGTGTTGCGGCCACCAGCCCGACAGCGCGGCGGTCACGATCAGGATGAGGGCGACGATCGTGAGCCGGATGCCGCTGTGCAGCCGTCCGCGGGCTTGGGCGAGCGCGAGCGGGCTGACGCCGGCACCGCCACCGCTGATCGGATAGGCGACTCGGCCGACGGTGAGGATCGCCAGGCACGCGATGACGAGCGCGATCACGGCCAGTGACGCGGAGAGCCACTGGACCGAGGCGGGTGCCGCACCGCCGGTGGGGCGCAGAACGCCGCAGATGCCGACGAAGCCCAGGACGCCGACCTGGATGGTGTGCCAGCCGCGCGCCGAACCGGCCAGCCCCTCCAACGTGTCTGTACCCGGCGTCGGCTGGGGATCGGTGGAACCCGTCGGTTGTGTCATCGGACCCTTCCTCCGTCACGCTCTCTCGGACACCGGGCCGGACGCCGGGCGGCCTGCCGCGCTCCTCCCATCGTCGGAGGCGGCAGGTGGCGGCGGCAGCCGCCGCGCGAGGGAACGGCCCGGTCATCGGAGTGAACGGCCGGGCCCGCCATTCGATCGGCCGTCGTTCGGTCGTTCGTCGTGGAGCGCAGTGCCGCTTCGACGGCCTCCGGTGCGCGGGGCGGCGAGGTGCGGGGACGGTCTCGGCGGCCTCCAAGCCGTCCGCATATCCCCGGCTTGTACGCTTATCTGGAAGATCTGTGGTTCGTGGAGGGAGGGCCCCGTGCGCGTCCGCCGGTGGATTGGTGTGGTCGCGGGAGCCGTCGTGCTGAGCAGCCCGACGGTCGCCTATGCCCGCGGTGGCGGCGGCGGTCACGGGTTCGGCGGCGGCGGGGGCCACGGCGGTGGTGGCGGCGGTGGCGGCCACGGGGCCGGCTTCCACGGGGGCGGCGGCGGGGGCGGAGTCGGCTTCGGCACCGGCTTCGGGACGGGTTTCGGCACCGGTGGCGGTGGCGGTGGGCTCGTCGCCCTGCTGGTGATCGTGGCCGTGATCCTGCTGATCCTGTGGATCAGGTCCCGGCGCCGCAAGGCGGCGCTGGCGGGCGAGCTCAACACCGTCTCGGACCGCACCGCGCACCGCTCCGACGCGCAGGCCCGCGAACGCGCCGCCCAGGTCTCGGCCCGGGTCGACGCCATCGCCGACACCGACGCGACCTTCGAGCGCGCGGCGCTGGAGCGCCGTGCCGTGTGGCTGTACACGACCGCCCAGCAGGCCTGGACCGGACACGACCACACCACGCTGCAACAGATCCTGTCCCCGGTGCTGTACGGCAAGTGGGCCGAGGAGCTGCGCGACTACGAGTCGCGCGGCGAGGTCAACGTCGTGGAGATCGTCGACGGGCCGGCGGTCGAGCTGGTCCACGTCGCCAACCGGGCGGGCGAGCTGAACGACACCGTCACCTTCCGGATCACCGCGACGCTGCGCGACTACGTACGCCGCGGCGACGGCCGACAGGCCGTGCGCAAGGACGGCTCGACCCGCCCGGTCGAGTACTGGACGCTGCGCAAGAGCCCGTCCGGCGAGTGGATCGTGTCCTCGATCGAGCAGGCCGCCGAGGGAGCGCACCGCCTGAGCAGCGACATCGAGACCGACGGCTGGGACCAGAAGGAGGTCGCCCGGGACGCGGTGCTCGAAGTCGCCCGGAAGAGCACCGTCACGGGGGCCAGCGACGTCCTCTCCCTCACCAACATCTCGTGGAGCACCGACGCCGACGCCGCCGCCGGCGATCTGAGCGTCCTCGACGGCCGCTTCGACCGGGCGGTCCTCGAAGTCGCCGTCGAGCGCTTCCTCGAGGAGTGGGTGATGAACGACGGCAGCCTCGACTTCACCCCCGTCCGCACGGCCCGCCGGACCGTCCTGCGCGAGGCCGCCATCACGTCGATCACGGTGCGCTCGCTGGTCTCCCGCGAGCCGATCGTCTTCCGCGTCGCGGTCGACGCGCAGGGCGTCTACTACGAGGTCGACCGCCGCACCGAACAGGTGCTGCGCGGCGACGCGCGCAAGCGCCGGCCGCTCGCCTTCACCTTCGACCTGCGGCTGGACACCGCCTCGGCCGGCTGGACCGTGGTCGCCACCGACACCCAGTAGCCGCGCCCAGCCCCCGCCGCTGCGGCACGGGACGACGCGGTGCGGGACGACGCGGTGCGGCAGCTGGCGGACGACCGGCAGAACAAGGCCGACGCGCAGGACCAGTTTCGACAACGAATGCACGGGCCCCGTCGGCCCGGCCGGCTGAGCGGTACCGGGGCGGGTCGGCCCGGGAGTCGTGACGGCTGACGGCTGACGGCTGACGGCTACAGGCCTGCCCGGGTCAGCAGCCGCTCCATGCTGTCGACGGGCAGGAACGGCGAGGCGGCCGCGGCCTCCGCGACGTGCTCCGAGGAGTCGGCGAGCAGGCGGTGCAGGGACGGCGGCGGAAGGTTGGGGTGGGGCGCGACCGCGCGGCGGACCCGGTCCTCGGGGTCGGCGGCCAGCTGCTCGGCGAGTTCCGGGGGCAGTTCCGGGTCGCGGGGCGCGAGGGAGCGCAGCCGGGGCTCGGGGTCGGTGGCGAAGCGGCGCAGGGTCTCCTGAGGGAACGTCAGGACCTGCTCCTTGTCCCACCAGAAGGTGAACTTGTCCCGTCGGCGGTAGCGGCGCTCGATGGACTCGGCGGTCGCGTGGTCCACCAGGTGCGGGGCGGTGGAGGCCATGGTGAGGCGGACCATCTGCTCCTCGTCGTCCAGCAGTCGGGCCACCACGTCGGCGGGAAGGTCCTTGCTGCCGGCCGCCGAGGCGCGGAAGCCGACGTAGGGCGAGTCGACGTGCGGCAGCGGGTCGGCCGTCACCCACGGCAGGCGCAGGCTCCGTAGTTCCGTGGGCGCGAAGGCGTTCAGGAAGCACTGCACGACGGTTTCCTCGTCGGCGTCGGGGTCCAGGTCCGGGTCGTCGGCCGCTGGCGCGAGCTCGTGGACCGAGGCGTGGATCCGGGCCCGCGTCTGCTCCGGCGTGTCGGGCCGGGCGAAGACCTTCACCCGGACGTTCAGGGCCGGATCGACGGCGAGGGCCTCACGGACCGACGGCGGCAGGTCGGGATGCCGGGCGAGCTCCGCGCGCACCTCGCTGTCCGGGTCGTCGGCGAGGCGCCGGAGGGTCTCCGCGTCGAGCGCGGCGTGGATCACCGCGCCCGCCCGGGTCACCGGGTCCGCGAGCAGGGCCGGCAGCAGGTCCGCGGGCGGTACCGGATGCGGGTGGCGCGGGAAGTGGGTGGCGCAGGCCGCGGCGCGGACGGTCGCCTCGGGGTCGGTCAGCAGGGTCCGGCGCACCGCTTCCGGCGCCTGGGTCCAGTGCTTCGCCAGTGCCGCGCGGACCGCGGGGTCGGGGTCGGCGGCGAGGCGGGCCCGGAGGTCCGGCGGCGTGCCCCGGTTCTGGGCCAGGCTTTCGCGGACCTTCGACTCGGGGTCGTCGACGAGCAGCTCGAACATCCGCCGCGGCGCGGTCGCGGCGCGGCCGGCGAGCGCGGACCGGATCCCCTCGTCCGGATGGGCGGCCAGGAGGATGCGGAACCGGTCCGGCAGCCGGTCGTTGAGCGCCAGGGCGTGCAGGAGCCAGTGATCGTCGGTCGCGACGATCTCGTCGATCATCGACTCGGTGAGGTCCGGGCGCTTGGCGACCAGTCCCCAGCCCTGCTGCCGGGCGAACATCCGCCGGATCAGGGGGGCCGGCAGTGCGGGGTTCCTCGCCAGCCCGTCCAGCACGTTGTCGAGGTGGACCGGGGTCGGGGTGTCGGCGTCCATGCGGCCAGGATGCCAGGCACACATGACCACCCGTCGGGCCGGGGTCCCGGCTCGGCCCCGGTCCGGTGGGTGGGCGCCGTCGGTGGGTGGGCGCCGTGCGCGGGTGCGGTGGTCGGGGCCGCGGTTACGGGGTGGGGCCGGTGCACCGTCCTCGCGGGGATCGGTTCGCTGTCAGGCCGGGGGACGGCCGTCCGGTGGGGGAGGCGGCAACGGGTCCTCCTCGCCGAACAGGTCACGCAGGAAGCGGTCGGGCCGGTTCACGAACGCGCGGGTCAGCGCCACGGGTTCGGCCCGGTCGTACCCCACGTGCTCGATGGTGCCGTCGGCCTCCAGCTGCAGGATCCGGGCGCCCGGGTAGGCGAGCAGGATCGGCGAGTGCGTCGCGACCACGAACTGGCTTCCCTGGGCCAGGAGTTCGCGCATCCTGACCATCAGCGCCAGGCAGCCCTGCACGGAGAGCGCCGCCTCCGGTTCGTCGAGGACGTAGAGGCCCTGCGGCCCGAAGCGGTGGATCGCGAGGTCCAGGAACGACTGGCCGTGGGAGCGTTCGTGCGGGGACCGGCCGCCGTAGGCCGGCAGCAGTGGGGTCGGTCCTTCACGGTCCAGGCGTTCGATCTCGGTGGCGACGTTGTAGAAGCTCTCCGCGCGCAGGAAGTAGCCGGTGCGCGGGCGCCGGTTCCAGCGCAGCACCAGGTGAGCCCCCAGGCTGGACTCGCTGGACCGGGTGGCGAAGCGGAACGACGTCGAGCCGCCCTCGGCGTTGAATCCGGCGGCCGTGGCGAGCGCCTCGATCAGGGTGGACTTGCCCGAGCCGTTGTCGCCGACCAGGAACGTCACCCCGGGGTCGAAGTCGATCCGACCCGACTCCATGAGGCGGGTGACCACGGGCAGGTCGAAGGGGTACCCCCGGGCCTCGGGGTCCGCCTCGACCTGGAGCTGGCGCAGGAACCCCGGGGCGAAGATGCTCATCGGGCGATCCTAGGTCCGGGCACCGACACTCCCCCGGTGGTGCGGCCGGGCCCCGGGGAGCCCGGCCGCCCCCGCGCTCTTCGTCCACAGCATCTCCACCTGGGGCAGCGACCTCCGGGACGGCCGCTGTCCTGCCATTCGGTGTCCCATTGGATCCGATATTCCGCCTTTTTGACGATTGCGAGGCAATGGTAATTCCTTTGCCAGAACTTGGGATTCCTTTATGATCGACCCGCTGGCCGTTGAACCGTCGGTTCCTACCCGAACCGACCCTGTCCGGGGGGACGAACATGTATTCAGCACGTACGCGTCGAAGGGCGGTCGGCCTGACGGCGGCCACCGGGGCGAAACCGACCTAGCTGACAGAAAGGCGCGACGCGCGTGCCAGTCCCCCACCCGACCACCGTCACGGCCGGCGCCCGCATAGTGGTCGTCGCCACCCGGGTCGTCTTGGTCGCCGAGCTCCTCGTGAGCCTGTGGAGCGCCGTCATGCTGTGGACGCTGCGCGACCTGTCCTACCTGGACGACGACGGCACCGACCTCTTCCGGCTCCGGGTGGCGGTCCAGCCCGCCCTGGCCGTGCTGTGGGCGGGGTTCTGCGGGTGGGCGGCCGTCGTCTCCTTCCGCCGCCGTAGCGGTACGCCCGGCCCGGCGCACCTGTTCACCGCCGCCGCGGTGGCACACCTGCTGGGCTCGGCCTGGACGGCCGCGCAGGGGGCCTGGCCGTTCGCGACCGGCCTCCTCGCCCTCGCTGCCCTGCTGCTGGCTGCGGGCCGCGCGTTCCGACTGGCCCGCTGAGGCTCGTGAACCTCCGCTCCGGCCAGTGCCTGGCCGTCCAGGGCGCGGGCAAGAACAACGGGGAGAACGTCATCCAGTGGCCCTGCGGTGAGAACGCCGACCACAAGTGGACCTGGTGACCGACCGGCCGGGCCCGACCGCCTGACCGCCCGACCGCCTGACTGCCCGAGCACCTGGCCGCGGCCCAACGGTCGTACACGGTAGGGGTTTTGGCCCCGTCGACCACCGCGGAAGCAGTGTCGAACGTTTGTTGGAATTCGTGGTGCCTGTGTGGCTCCTGTGTGGGAGCATCGGGGCCGCGGGCGGATCAACGCCCGTGCGGGACTTTGCCACCGGCTTCGAGACAAGGATCTGACACATGATCAATCCGCTCAAGCGTGCGCTCGTGACCGCCGTCGCCTCGGGGACCCTGCTGCTGACGGTCGGCGCCCTGCCGGCCAGCGCCCACAGCGCGGTCACCGGGCAGGCCACGTACACGGCCTACGGCTTCGGTGCCTCCGACATCGGGGCCGCCATGGCCGCGCGGGCCGGCGCCTTCCGCAACGGCGTGAACGCGGGTTACACCGCCGCCCAGTGCCACCTGTCCTTCGGCCCGATGACCATGAAGATCGGCACGTACCTCTGGCGCTCCGTCGCCCAGGTCACCTGTAACGCCTGAGAAAGTGTTGGGTTAGCTGGTGACTACTGGTTGTTGAGGTCGTCGGCGAGGCGGCGTGCTGCTTCGGTCTCGATGGTGCCGCGCGGTTCGA